>CAMJGH010000141.1 GCA_946405185.1 uncultured Lachnospiraceae bacterium | reverse complement strand
GAAGTCTCTTCGCGGAAGCGGCCGGAGACGTTGTTGTGGATGAAGTGCCCTTCGGCATCCAGCGGCTCGTTGGCCTGCGCCACCACGTAATCGTCTTCCTCATCGGCGGTCATGTAGCGGACTTCGTCCGTGACCACCGGGTTCATCGGGTCGGATTTGTCCAGCAGGCGGTAAGGCGCCTCGACAAAGCCGTACTGGTTCACGCGGGCAAAGCTGGCCAGCGAGTTGATCAGACCGATGTTGGGACCTTCAGGAGTCTCGATGGGGCACATGCGGCCGTAGTGCGAGTAGTGAACGTCACGCACTTCGAAACCGGCGCGGTCACGGGACAGACCGCCCGGGCCCAGGGCCGAGAGACGGCGCTTGTGGGTCAGTTCCGCCAGCGGGTTGTTCTGATCCATGAACTGCGACAGCTGGGAGCTTCCGAAGAACTCCTTGACGGCCGCGGTGACCGGCTTGATGTTGATGAGCGCCTGCGGGGTGATGCCCTCGGCGTCCAGCGTGGTCATGCGCTCGCGCACCACGCGCTCCATGCGGCTCATGCCGATGCGGTACTGGTTCTGCAGCAGCTCGCCCACCGCACGGATGCGGCGGTTGCCCAGGTGGTCGATGTCATCGGTGGTGCCGACACCCTCTTCCAGGCAGCAGCAGTAGTTGATGGAGGCGATGATATCGTCCTTGGTGATGAACTTCGGCACCAGGAGGTGGAGGTTCTGATGCAGGATCTCCTGCAGGGCCTCGCCTTCGGCGTCACCCGCCTCCTTGAGCACATCCATGAGAGCCGGATAGTAGACCTTCTCGGTGATGCCGGCATCGGCCGGATCAAACCCCTCCGGAAGGTACTCCGCGGCGTCCACCATGCGGTTGGTCAGGACTTTGACGTTGCGGGTCTCGCCCTGCACCCAGATGTAAGGGCAGCCGGTGTTCTGGATCTGCTCCGCGATGGAGCGGGTCAGCTTGGTGCCGGCTTCGGCCACGATCTCGCCGGTGCGGGTGTCCACCACGTCCTCGGCCAGCACTTTGCCGGCCACGCGCAGGCGCAGGGAAAGCTTCTTATTAAACTTATAGCGGCCGACGCGGGCCAGATCATACCGGCGGGCGTCGAAGAACATGCTGTTGAGCAGGCTGGCCGCGCTGTCCGTGGAGAGCGGCTCGCCCGGACGGATCTTGCGGTACAGCTCGATGAGGCCTTCCGCGTAGCTGGTGGCGGTATCCTTCTCCAGGCTGTGCAGGATCTTGGGATCCTCGCCGAAGAGCTCCAGGATCTCCGCGTTGGTGCCCCACCCCAGGGCGCGCACCAGCACCGTGACCGGCACCTTGCGGGTGCGGTCCACGCGCACGTAGAAGATATCGTTGGAGTCCGTGTCATACTCCAGCCACGCGCCGCGGTTGGGGATGACGGTGCAGGAATACAGACGCTTGCCCACTTTGTCGCGCGCCACGCCGTAGTAGATGCCCGGCGAACGCACCAGCTGCGAAACGATAACGCGCTCCGCGCCGTTGATCACAAACGAGCCGGTATCCGTCATCAGCGGAAGATCGCCCATGAAGATCTGATGTTCCTTGATCTCACCGGTTTCCCGGTTGGCCAGACGAACGGTCACCTTTAAGGGAGCCGCGTAGGTGGCGTCACGCTCCTTGCACTGCTCGATGGTGTACTTTTTGTCGTCCACGCACAGCTCATAATTGCCGAACGCCAGGCTGAGGTTGCCGGAAAAGTCCGTGATGGGCGAGATGTCCTCAAAGACTTCCTTCAGGCCTTCCTCCAGAAACCACTGATACGAGTTCTTCTGAACTTCGATCAGGTTGGGCATCTGAAGGACTTCCTTCTGCCTGGAAAAGCTCATGCGCATGTTCTTTCCTGACTGTACAGGACGGATTCTGTTTTTCTCCATGAACGCTTCTCTCCTGACTTTTGTTAAACGGACGAAACAGGCCGTTCAGCCATGACTGAGCGACCACAACCAGCCCAACGGGGTATTTTGGGCATAGTTTTCCCTATGAGAAAATGGTGCATTGTTCAAACTAACATGATTCGGGAGACTTGTCAAGCGGCTTTTCAAAAGAAATTTTGCCGTTTTCGTGCCGGCGGGAAGGTGTCCGCACGGTCTTTATCGACTTATTGACAAGCAGAACACCACATGCTGTGGCATCAAAAAGCCCGGCCCGCAACATGTATTGTTTTGCGGCCGGGCTGATTCTTTTTTGTCAGACTCTTTCGAAGCGCTCCACATCCAGAACAAAGATGGTGGCACCGCCCACATCCACCGTGACCGGCATGGCGGGGTACCCGTTCATGCCCACGGTCGGCACCGCGTTGGTGACCACGGTCTTGCGGGTCTGGCACTCTTCGCGGATGATCCCGATGACCTCCTCCACGTGCTCTTCCTCGGTACCGCAGATCAGCGTGGTGTTGCCGGCGCGCAGGAAACCGCCGGTGGTGGCCAGCTTCGTCACCTTGAAGCCGTGGCGGTTGAGCTCGCCCATGACGCGGGAATCGTCTTCATCGCGGACAATGGCATAGATCAGTTTCATGTATGCCTCCTCTCTGGAAACGACGGGAGATCACGCCTTCTCTTTTTTGGAGAAGATACCCTTCACGCGGTCGCCGAAGGTTTTCTTCTTCGGCGCGGCCGGCACGGCCTTGCCGCGGACGCTCTTGATCTCGGAGATGTAGATGCCGC
>CAMJGH010000140.1 GCA_946405185.1 uncultured Lachnospiraceae bacterium | reverse complement strand
ATGCCGGCCTGCTTCAAAAAGCCGCCGTCGATGCCGATCTCGCCGAATTCGTTCTCGATGAGCACCACCTGCTCACCCTTTAAGGCTTCCTCCAGCAGCTTCTTGATGAGCGTGGTTTTGCCGGCGCCCAGAAACCCGGAGATGATATCGATCTTGGTCATGACTAACTGCCTCCTTATGACATATCAAACACAGGCCCCAACTGCCGGGCCCGTTATGGTATTATAACACGTTTCCGAAAAAAGAGAACGAAAATCTGAAAATCATTCCCATTTTCTGAGGGTGATCCCGTTCACTTCCACCTCATCCGAAATAACGATGACCAAGCACGGCACGCCGTCGATCACGCGGGTCTCCACCAGGTCCGTCCGGTCCGGGTTCACCTTGATGGTCACGTCCGGCATCTTCACGGAAAACTGGCGGGAACTTAAGACGTTGACCGCCGGGATCTCGCGCAGGTCGCCCATGGCTTTGTCGAAATCCGCGCTGAAGCGAGTCAGATTCTCTTCGGGAAGGCCGGACTTTTCGAGGGCAGACCGTAAGTCCTCTTTGGTAAAGGTGACCGGGTCCGGCGCTTCGCTGCGCTCTTCGGCCATCTCCTGCAGGGCATCGTGAAAGCCTTTGATGTGGTCGAGGCTGGCTTCTTCGCCGAGGGTGGCCTGCACCAGCTCGTCAAAGTTGGCCTTCTGCGCGCCGGCGGTATCCGGGATGGCCAGCCCGAAGGCATCCGGCAGCTCGCCGTGCAGGTTTTCGGTATCTTTCGTGTAATACAGCAGGGCGTTCACGTCCGGCTGGCGGTCGTTGAAGGCCGGATAAAGGAACCCGATCTCCGGCATCCCCACCACCCAGTCGCGGATGCGGCTGGTGATGGTGTTCTTATCGCCGTCGTAACACAGCGCGGGCTTGGCCAGGCTCACCGGGCAGAGTGCACAGAGCACGAAGTGGTACACGTAGTCCGAGGCATCTGCCATCTCAAAGCCGTCCGTGCCTTTGCGGGGGATGTCGTACGCCCCGTGGATCAGCAGGATCAGGAAGTTCTCCGGGTGCTGGTAGTTGGCGATGATGCGGTCGTAGAACGCCTCCAGCAGTTCCTCATCCTTCAGCTGCGAATCCCGCAGGGCCAGCAGCACGCTCTCTCCCTCCGGGGCGGCGCCGGTATCCGGATCGAATGGGAACTCCATGTTGATCTGGCTGCGCCCGATGGGCCCGGAGAGCACCTTCTTGAAGATCTCCAGGTACTTGTACATCTCTTCTTCCGGAAGGCTCCCGAACGCCTCCTTCAGTTCCGAGCGCTTCTCCTTTTCGGCCGTCACGTAGCACCCGCAGATGCGGGAGATGCGGCTGTTCTGTTTGGTAAAGAGCTTGCGGATCTCATTGATCTCCTGTCGGTTCAAAACAGACCTCCTTATAACGGATCAGTTTTCCATCAGGAATTCCGTCACATCCTCCACGTCCACGTCCTGCTCCACGTACGGTTCCATCTCCGCGTGGGTGAAGCACTTGAAGCCCCTGAAGGCCACATCGTCCGCGTGACGGGCGTAGACAGCGTTCAGCGTCCCGGGGATGATGCCCTCCCAGTATGTGGGGCGCACGTCGTGGTTGATCTTGGGCCACCCGGTCTTCTCCACCATCTCCACCGTCACGTTTTCAAACGTCAGCCCGGAGATGTTGTGGCGGCCTTCCCCCGCACCGTGGATGAAGATGCCGTTCTCACCGTACGTATTGATGTTGGAAAACAGGATGTTGCGGATACTTCCGCAGGGCACACCCTCCTTGCGGTCCACGGCCGTCACGGAGATGGGCTCGCCTTCGCCCCACCAGTGGTGCGAGAAGCGTCTGGTCTCGATGTTCAGGTTGCTGAAGATGCAGTTGCGGATGTTGCCTTCGTCGCGCAGCTGCAGCGAGATGCCGCGGTTGGTGCGGGTGATGGCGCAGCCTGTCACCACGATGTTGGCAAAGTCATCCACGCTCTCCGTGCCGAACTTGATGGCGGCGCTGGTGGAGGTCAGCGTGCAGTTGGTCACCGTGATGTTCTCGCATGGGCCGTACTGGCGGGCGCCCTCGGTGTTCTTGAAGACGATGCAGTCATCGGCCGTCTCGATGTGGCAGTTGGCGATGCGGACGTTCTTGCAGTGGTCCGGATCGATGCCGTCGCAGTTCATCATGCGCAGGTTGTTCAGGATGCGCACGCCGTCGATCAGCACGTCCTCGCAGCCCACCAGGTGGGTGGTCCAGAAACCGCTGCGGGTCAGCGTGCAGTTTTTGATGGTCAGGTGCTGCACGTGCTCCAGAAACAGCAGCGGGATGCGCGGATACCACGCGCCTTCGATGTGCCAGTGCGTCACCTCGCCGTAGAACACCTCTTCGTTGCCGTCGATGGTGCCGGGGCCGGTGATGGAGACGTTCTCGGTGTCGCGCGAATAGATGAAGAAGTTGACGGGCTTGCCGGCGTACTCACAGTTTTCGTAGGTGGGCACGCCCGCGCGGTCGGTGTTCAGGGCCTCCTGCTCCGCAAAGGTGCCGTAGTCCGCCAGGTCATCGCTGGCCAGGATGCGCGCGCCGGCTTCCAGGTGCAGTTCCACGTTGGACGGCAGCACCAGCGACCCGGACTTGTAGGTCTTGCCGCCGGGCACCAGCACCGTTCCGCCGCCGTTGGCCGCGGCCGCATCCAGGGCCTTCTGAATGGCCGGCCCGTCGTTTGTCACGCCGTTGCCGGCGGCACCGAAATCGAGAATGGAATACGCCATGATCGTCTCCTCCTTTTTGTCCGAAAAAACGAAAAGCACCTCCGCCACGCTGTGCGGAAGTGCTTCGCTCCCCGAGTAGGGCTCGAACCTACAACCCTCCGGTTAACAGCCGGATGCTCTA
>CAMJGH010000139.1 GCA_946405185.1 uncultured Lachnospiraceae bacterium | reverse complement strand
AAGGAGCTGGTCAAGGGCGAGCCGGACGCGTCTTCCTTCCCCTCCGGCGGCCTGCGCGCCACCTTCGAGGCGCGCGGCTACACGGCCTGGGACTGCACGTCGCCGGCTTTCCTGAAGGAGGATTCCACCGGCGTGGTCCTGTGCATCCCCACGTGCTTCTGCTCCTACACCGGCGAGTCGCTCGATAAAAAGACGCCTCTTCTGCGCTCCATCGATGCCGTCAGCCGACAGGCCGTCCGCCTGGTGCGGCTCTTCGGCGATGCGGCCTGCACCAAGGTGACGCCTTCCGTCGGCCCTGAGCAGGAATACTTCCTGGTGGACCACGACAAGTACCGCCAGCGCCTGGATCTGGTCTTCACGGGCCGCACGCTCTTCGGCGCTCCCGCCCCCAAAGGCCAGGAGCTGGACGACCAGTACTTCGGCGTCATCCGCCCGCGCGTGGGCGCCTTCATGCATGATCTGAACGAGGAGCTGTGGAAGCTGGGCATCACCGCCCGCACCCAGCACAACGAGGTGGCCCCGGCCCAGCACGAACTGGCCACCATCTACACGGACTGCAACATCGCCACGGACCACAACCAGCTGGTCATGGAGACCATGAAGAAGGTGGCCCTGCGCCACAACCTCAACTGCCTGCTGCACGAGAAGCCTTACGCCTGCGTCAACGGCTCCGGCAAGCACGACAACTGGTCGCTGACCACGGACACCGGCAAAAACCTCATGGATCCGGGCGACACCCCGCACGAGAACATCCAGTTCCTGCTGGTGCTCTCCTGCATCCTGGCGGCCGTGGACAGGCACGCCGACCTGCTGCGCTGGTCGGCCGCCTGCGTCGGCAACGACGACCGTCTGGGCGCCGATGAAGCGCCGCCCGCCATCGTCTCGGTCTTCCTGGGCGATCAGCTGGACGACGTGGTCTCCCAGCTGGTGGATACCGGCGAAGCCACGCACAGCCTCGAAGGCGTGCCGCTGCACACCGGCGTGAAGACCGTCCCGGAGTTCATGAAGGACGCCACGGACCGCAACCGCACCTCCCCCTTCGCCTTCACCGGCAACAAGTTCGAGTTCCGCATGGTCGGCTCCTCGGATTCCGTGGCCAGCGCCAACACCATCCTGAACGCCATCACGGCGGAAGCCTTCTGTGAAGCTGCCGACGCCCTCGAAGCCGCCGATGACTTCGACCTGGCCGTGCACGATATCATCAAGCGCAACTTCACCGAGCACCGCCGCATCATCTTCAACGGCAACGGCTACTCGCAGGAGTGGGTGCAGGAAGCCGCCCGCCGCGGCCTGCCGAACATCCGCACCATGGTGGAGGCCATCGGAACCCTCACCACGCCAAAGGCCGTGGCGCTGTTTGAGCGTTTCGGCATCTTCACCGAAGCCGAACTCACCTCCCGCGAGGAGATCCTCTACGAGACGTACGTGAAGACCCTGCAGATCGAAGTCTCCACCATGATCACCATGGCGGACCGCCAGATCCTGCCGGCCGTCATCCGCTACGCCACCCGCCTCGGGGATTCCATCCGCTCCGTCGAAGGCGTGGACGGCATCGGCCGCAGCGCCTACGTGCAGCGCCGCCGCCTCGAGGAAGTCCTCGGCCGCCTCGAAGAGATGGAAAACGCCCTGGAGCACCTCAAAGGCCTCCAGCAGCAGGCCCACAGCATGATCCCGGACTACAAAGCCTGCGCCTACTTCGTGAAAGACGAGATCGTCCCCGCCATGAAGGCCCTGCGCAAACCCGCCGATCAGCTGGAGCAGATCGTGGACGCCGACCTGTGGCCGTTCCCGACCTACGGAGATCTGATGTTCGATGATGTCTAAGCAGCGCACGCTGCCGGTCGCTGACCATCGCCCGTTCCGGCCCGGACGCAACGCTCCGGTGATCTAACTGCCAACTTCATCTCACATCGGATACAGCAAGACCTTCCCTTTGGGAGCCTCGCTCAGCGAGTCTCCGTCGGGAAGGTCTTATTCGTACTGTATCCGATGTGGATTCCGTAGGCAGTGGATATCACCTCCGCTAAAAGCGCGCCGTTCATCGGCCGTCAGGGCGAACGGTCAGCCTCCCTGGCAGCTGCCGCCAAGGATCTCCTTGTCCGCTGCAGGCGGGTTGCGGGAAACCAGCAGCCGCAGGCTCTGCGTCCTCGCAAGCGACGACGCAGCCCTGCAAGCAACATCCCACCAGCCAGAACGTTATAAGAAACAAACGCAAACGGCTTGCCGCTTGCGTTTGTTTCAAATAACTGCCGGCAGAGACACGCCGGCTTTTCCGCTTTATGCGGAAGTATGTGAAGGGAGACAACTGTGGCGGCACTGCAGTTCCCGAGCCGCGCCTGTAGGGCGACGTGAAGCTTTTTTGCCGGATGCCGCCCGCCCCGGAGCCGACCCGCCCTGATGGAGGTGGAGGGGCGGGCATTTGGCGGAGGCAAAAAAGCAAGGAGCCCGTACGAAGCGAGCGAGGGAATTCAGTGCCTCAGCATTTATCTGTTTTCTTTTACATACGCCACCAACAGATCCACCATTCGCCCGTAACTCTTCACCCCTTCCGTCTGGTTGTTGGCCTTGAGATAGGAGTCGTTGACTTTCTGCGACGTTTCCGCAATGGGCCCTTCGAACTGGTCCCACCACTGTGCCTGCAGCCGGCGGTCCCGGACGGCCCGCTCATCGAGCTGTGCGTAGACTTCCCAGTACCGGTCGGCGCCGGCAGCCCGGTAGTAAGCATTGAGGCAGTGGGTCAGGGCGATCTGGCTGCCCGCGTAGCGGAACACCGCATTGTCCGAGGTGCGGCAGGCCAGGTAGGCGATGAAGTTGGCTTCGTCCTCGCGCATGAACCCGCGCAGGTGGCTGAGTTCGTGGCAGAGCGTCAGCGGTTTCTCCAGGGTGGGCATCTCCCGGTTGTAGTTGGCTTCCACCGTGAAGGGGGAATACACACCGGCCAGTTCCTGCACCGAGAGGATGCGGCTGACCAGAAGCCCCTTGGGATGCGGATAGAACCCTTGCAGGCAGGGGTAACTCTCCGAAAG
>CAMJGH010000138.1 GCA_946405185.1 uncultured Lachnospiraceae bacterium | reverse complement strand
GCTTCTTTGTCATGATCTACCTGACTGCAGGACTTGGAGAAGGATTATAAAATCATAGTAATTATAGCAATAAGGAGGTATCACCATGATTTATGATTACAGCGTCACCACCGGAAAGGGCGAAACCCTGAATCTCTCCGACTACAGGGGCAAGGTCATTATGGTCGTGAACACGGCAACCGGCTGCGGCTTTACGCCCCAGTACGCGCCCATCGAGCAGATGTACAAGGACTATCACGACAAGGGACTGGAGATTCTGGACATCCCCTGCAACCAGTTCGGCGGACAGGCCCCGGGAACTGACGACGAGATCCACGAGTTCTGCACCATTCACTTCAACACCACCTTCCCGCAGATGAAAAAGTCCGACGTGAACGGCGAAAACGAGCTGCCGCTCTACACCTACCTGAAGTCCCAGAAGGGCTTTGAAGGCTTTACCGAGCACCCCTACAAGGCGCTGCTGGAGAAGATGTTCGCTGAGGCGGACCCGGAGTGGGACAAGAAGCCGGACATCAAGTGGAACTTCACCAAGTTTGTCGTAAATCGCAAAGGTGAGGTGGTGGCCCGCTTTGAGCCGACCGCCGATATGGCCGAGGTGGAAGCCTGCGTGAAAGCCCTGCTGGCCGAAGACGCTGAAAGCGGCCTGGAGAAGGTCTGCCGCTTCCTGGAGGAGGCCGGCACCTACTATCTGGCCACCGTGGACGGCGATCAGCCGCGCGTGCGCCCGTTCGGCACCGTGCTCTGCTGCAAAAACCGCCTCTACATCCAGACCGGCAAGATCAAGGACGTCTCCCACCAGCTGGCCGCCAACCCGAAGGCCGAGATCTGCGCCTTCAAGGACGGTGTGTGGCTGCGCGTGGCCGGCAAACTCATCAATGACGATGACCGCGATGTCAAAGTGGCCATGCTGGAGAAAACGCCCAGCCTCAAGGCCATGTACAGCGCGGACGATGACAACACGCAGGTGCTGTACTTCGAAGACGCCGTGGCCACCTTCAGTTCCTTCACGGCCGCGCCGGAAACCGTCTGCTTCTGACCCACATTCTAATGGCCCCCTGTCTCCCGGCCGTGCTTCCCTCGCGCGGTCGGGAGGCTTTATTTGTAAAAAAGTGCGGATTTATACCGGTGGTATAATGACAAGCCGCCGCATTTATGTTATCGTACACAGGATGAATCAAAAAAGGGCCTCCCAAAGGCCCGGAAAGGAGACAACCAGATGACGGCCATGACCATGATCCCCGGCATCGATACAAGGGTGTTGGCACTGCTTCTTAACGAAGGCAGTCTCGGTTTCGTGCGCGCAGGCAAGAAGGGCGCGGCGGCTCCCGGTTGTTTCCCGGTACCCGGCGGAGGTGTTTTCTGACCCTCCCCGTATCAGCAGAAACTCTCGGACCGCCTCTCCCCTGTGGGAAAAGGCGGTCTTTTTCGTTATGTAAGAGGTTCACCCATGTTTGAGATAAAAGGAAGATTCAATACGGCCATCTGCTACGCCACGGTGGTGGAGGAGGAGGCCATCGCGCAGATCGCCCGCATGTGCGATCATGAGTTTACGGCCGGCAGCCGCATCCGCATCATGCCGGATGTCCACGCCGGCGCCGGCTGCACCATCGGCACCACCATGACGGTCACGGACAAGGCCGTGCCCAACATCGTGGGCGTGGATATCGGGTGCGGCATGTACACCGTCTGCCTGGGCAAGGCAGACATCGATCTGGCGCGTGTGGATGAGGCCGCGCACTTCATCCCCTCCGGCCGGAACGTCTGGGAGGGCCGCCAGGAGCGCTTCGACCTGACGGAACTGCGCTGCTACCGCAGCCTCAAGGATGCCAAGCGCCTGGAGCGCAGCCTCGGCACACTGGGCGGCGGCAACCACTTTATCGAGATCGACCGCGCCGCCGACGGCACGCAGTACCTGGTGATCCACTCCGGCAGCCGCAACCTCGGCAAGCAGGTGGCGGAGCTCTACCAGCAGCTGGCCATCGACCTGGCCCACGGCAAGGCCGAGCTCTTTGCCGCGCGGGACGAGCTGATCCGCACCTACAAGGAGGCCGGCCGCCGCGCCGAGATCCAGGCGGCCTTAAAAGAGCTGAACGCACGCTTTGCCGCAAAAGAGAGCGACATCCCGGACGACCTGTGCTTTCTGTACGGCACCTATCTGGAGGACTACCTGCACGACGTGGAGATCTGCCAGCGCTTTGCCGTCCGCAGCCGCGAGAAGATGGCCGGGATCCTGACGGACCGCGCCGGCCTGACGGGCCGCGACGGCTTCCACACCGTGCACAACTACATCGACACCCGGGAGATGATCCTGCGCAAGGGCGCCATCGCCGCCCACGCGGGCGAGAAGGTGCTGATCCCCATCAACATGCGCGACGGCAGCATCCTGGCCGTCGGCAAGGGAACGGAGGAGTGGAACTACTCCGCCCCGCACGGCGCCGGCCGTCTGATGAGCCGCCGCGCCGCCCGCGAGACGCTCTCCCTCGAGGAGTACCAAAAGACCATGCAGGGCATCTACACCACCTCGGTGAATGAGGCCACGCTGGATGAGGCTCCCATGGCCTACAAATCCCTGGACGATATCATCGGTGTCATCCGCGAGACCGTGGACGTCATCGATGTCATGAAACCCGTTTACAATTTCAAGGCGTCGGACTGATGGGTACTCCCTTCCGTTCCGGCGCCGGAACAGGAGGCAGATATGTTCACCACGTTCCCGAGCATCGACCTGGCCAAGACCGGGCAGAACATCACCGCGCTGCGTCAGGCAGCGGGCCTCTCCGTCCGTGACCTGCAGCAGATCTTCGGATTCGGCACCCCGCAGGCCATCTACAAGTGGCAGAAGGGCACCACGCTGCCCACCGTTGACAACCTGGTCGTGCTCTCCGCCGTCTTCGACGTTCCCGTCGATGACATCCTGGTGACCACCGGCGGCACCGCCCTGGAGCCGCCGGCTTACCGGGAGAGCGCCTGACACTTCCGGAACAGGCATCCGTCTTTTCCGATGAAACCGAAAAACAGGCCGCACGGAAGCCTGCGTGCTTCCGGGCGGTCTTCTGTTTTGACGGGAGTGCCATTTTATGATGCTGGGGTCAAAACAAGTTTTGCCCCCAGCTATGACACGCAGCAC
>CAMJGH010000137.1 GCA_946405185.1 uncultured Lachnospiraceae bacterium | reverse complement strand
GCTGCCCTGCTTGAAGGCGACCGCGTGGCCGAAGCCGTGGATGGTATCGTCCCCGGAGACCGCCCGGTTGGCGTTCAGCGCGCCCTGGTAGTTTTCCCAGATGTAAGGGGCGTAGGTCTCGCCCAGGTTGTCCTCTTCCCAGTCGAGCAGCAGGCCCTTTTCCACCGCGTTCTTGTAATCCTGGCCGTTGGCGCCCCAGACAACGATGTCGCCCAGGTTGCCGGAAGCCACACGGGTCTCATAGGTGCCGTCCTGGTCGGGGATAATGTTGAGCTCCACGTTGAACTTGTCCTTGAGCATCACGGCGCCCCAGCCCTGCTGGATACCGGAGAAGTTTGCCAGCTGGCTGTACACGTCCAGCGTAATGGTCGGCCCATCGCGGTCCACTACAGTTTCGGCAATGGCAGCAAACGGCACAACACAGCATACGAGCGCCAGTGCCAGGATCAGGGAAATCAGTTTCTTCATAACGTTTCTCCTTTCAGTTGACAGATACGCAGATACTGAAGAGTGGAGAGTGCAGAGTGGAGAGTGGAGATATTTTTGTCTTTCCTCACCGGAATCCAGATCTGATCTTCACTCTTCACTCTGTGAGCGCAGCGAACGAAAACTCTTCACTCTGGCAAGCCTTTCCGGCATGCTGCCGGTTGTTATCCTTTAACCGATCCCATCATAATCCCCTTGACGAAGTACCTCTGCATAAAGGGATAGACCAGCAGGATCGGGATGATGGTCACCATGGAGACGGTGTACTTGATGACCTTGGTGTTGAGCAAGCTCTGGGCAGCCGCCGTATTGACGCCGCCCGCCCCGGCGTTCATGACCGCGCCAAGGTTCGAGGTGGTGTTCAGATAGACGTACAGGCGGTGCTGCAGGGTGTAAAGGTCCGGCCGGCCGCTCATCAGCAGGAGGGAATCCTGGAAAGAGTTCCAGTTGCCCACCGCGCCGAAGATGGAGATGGTCGCCAGGATCGGCACTGACAGCGGCAGGATGATGCGCAGGAAGACCTTCGTGGTCGTCGCGCCGTCGATGGTGGCACTCTCTTCCAGAGAGGCCGGGATCGATTCAATGTAGGTCTTGACCAGGATGATGTTGTACGGGGCGACCATGCCCGGGATGATGTAGGCCAGGAAGTTGTTGGTCAGGCCCAGCATCAGCATGTTCATGTACCAGGGCACGAGGCCGGCGTTAAAGTACATGGTGATGACCAGGGCGCGGTACCAGAGGGAGCGCTTCCACATCTTCCGTTTGGTCACCAGATACCCAGCCCAGGCGGAGGTCAGCACCATCAGCGCCGTGCCAAGGACCGTGCGGGCGACGGTCACGAACAGGGCGTTGCCCAGGTCGGACGCGTTCAGCAGGTTCATGTAGTTGGTAAAATGGATCCCGATCGGGTAGAAGTTGACCAGGCCGGAGGTTACCGCGTCGTTGTTGGAGATGGTGTTGATGAACAGATAGTAGAACGGAAATACGCACAGCAGGGTGAACAGGCTGAACAGCACGATCAGGCCGATTTCAAAGACATGGTCCCCGGCTGACTTTTTGATGTGCATGGGAGCCGCTTCTTTCGCTTTGGCAGTCATCTCTCCACCCCCTTATATGATGCTCTCGCCGCGGAGCAGCTTTGAAAGGCTGTTCGCGCCGAAGAGCAGGATCACGCCGACCAGGGACTTGGTAATGCCGACCACCGTCGAAAGCGGGATCTGGCCCGAACCGATGCCGATGTTGTAGACGTACAGGTCCAGCACCTCGATCACATCCTTGTTCAGGGCGTTGGAGAAGACCAGGTACTGCTCCATGCCGTTGGAGAGGATGCCGGCGATGCTCATCAGCAGCATGACCATGTAGGTGGGCAGCAGGCCGGGCACGGTGATGTGCCACATGCGCTGGAAGCGGTTCGCCCCGTCCACCGAAGCGGCCTCATACAACTGCTGGTCGATGCCCGAAATGCCGGCGATATAGATGATCGCGCTCCAGCCGATGCCTTTCCAGGTGCCCCAGAGCAGCATCTTGAGCCAGATGTGATCTGCGTTCGCCAGATAGTCGGTGGAGGTGGTCCTCCCCAGGACGTTGGTCAGGAAGGAGTTGATGAAGCCGTCCGTCGAGAAGATGGCGTAGGCGATGGCATACACGAGCACCCAGGAGATAAAGTTCGGGATAGTCGTAAAGGTCTGCACGAAGCGCTGGAATTTGGAAGACGGGATTTCCGCCAGCAGCACGGCAAAGGCGATGGGCAGCCAGCTGGTCAGGATGCCCAGGCCGGACATCGCCAGGGTGTTGCGCAGGACCCGGACGATGTCTGAGCGCGTCGCCTCGTTGGAAACCAGGGTCTGGAACCAGCGGAAGCCGACGAAGTTCGCCCGGGACAGTTCATCGCCGATCTTGTAATCGAAGAACGCAAAGCGCCAGCCGTAGATCGGCAGGTAGGCAAAGACGAAGGTCAGCAGCAGCACCGGCAGGAACATCAGGAAGAGCTTGTAGCGCTCTTCCATTTCCATCTTTTCTTCTTTTTCCTTTTTTGTCAGCAGGAAGAAAAGCAGGAAGGATGTCAGCAGGATCAGACCGGCAACCACGGCGAATACCGTCATGGACTGGGGCATGGAGCCGTCGGCGGTGATTGGGGTGGCGCGGCTCACCTTGTTGTTTTCGGTGACGAAGGTATAGACCGCCTGGTATCTGCGCCAGATCATGAAGAGGCCGCCGAGCATCACCATGCTCCCGCCCATCGGAAAGTAGATTCCCGTTTTCTTCATGCGGTTGTTGCCGGCGCTCATGCAGCCGCCAACCGCGCACAGCAGGATGCCGATCAGGATGATCAGGCAGCCCGTCATCACGGAGCGGATATCACCCTCGGTGATGGCATTCCTGGAGATGGCGCTTTTGAGCTGGGTTGCGATATTGTCGTAGGAAAAGGCAGTGGTAAACAGGGAGGCGTTTTCATTGACCTGTTTCAGGATCCGCCCGGGATTGACCGGGGAGAAAAAGACCATCATTCCCGCCAGCAGAATGACGATGCGGTGAATCCAGTAGGGAACCAGGAAACCGTACTCCCGCTTCTCTGCTGTTTTAAAGCTTTTCACAGCTGTCTGCATTGTTTTTCTTCCTTATTTATGAGGCGAAAGCGGAGGGAGCGGGCCGCGGGGCCTGCTCCCTTCCGTCTGAATGGATGATGGATTACTCGCCCATGCCGCTCACGGTGAACGTGATGGAAATCGT
>CAMJGH010000136.1 GCA_946405185.1 uncultured Lachnospiraceae bacterium | reverse complement strand
CCGCCGACCAGGCGTTCAATGTTGGTGCGCACGGTCACACGGGCCTTGGCGCGCAGTTCGATACCGTCCTTTGCGATGGCGGCAACCACGGGGGTCTCAATGACCTTGGGGGTAACGCTCATCTGCACGGCCTGGAAAACATCACGGCCGGCCAGGTCGATGGCGCAGGCTTTTTCAAAGGCCATGTCGATGTTGGCGCGCTGAGCGGCGATCAGGGCGTTGATGACGCGGTCCACATTACCGCCGGCCAGGTAGTGGGTTTCCAGCTGGCTGATGGTCAGGTTCAGACCGGCCTTGGTGGCCTTGATCAGGGGGTAAATCAGGCGCTGGGGAACGATGCGGCGGATCCGCATACCGACGAGCGCGCTGATCGGGACATGCACGCCGCTGGCCAGGGCGGAAATCCACAGGCCCATGGGTACGAAGTGCAGGAAGATCGCCAGGGCGATCAGGACAACCACCACGATAATCGGGATCAGGATAGCAGATTCCATAAAACAGAGCTCCTTTCAAACAGTAAACAAATCAGTCTTTTTTGCGGATAACATAGTGGTCGCCTTCCATGCCGGTTACCAGGACGGGGGTGCCTCTTTCAATGAAGGTTCCGTCGGTGGCGGCATTCAGGCGGGCGCCGTCAATCTCAATCTGGCCGGCAGGCCGCAGCGAAGTGACCGCGACGCCCTCCATGCCGATCCAGTGATCCGGCTTGGTATTGCCGGCGGGCGTTTCCGTTTCCTTCAACACCAGCGGACTTTTGCTGAGCCGGCCGTTGAGGGCACTCCGGTAGGAAATGAAGAGCGCGATGCCGATCAACACAGCCACAGCCGCGAAGGCCAGCAGCGCCGTGCCGATGCCGAAGAGCTGCCAGCAGCAATAGATGGCGGCGAACTCCAGCAGCAGACCGCCGACGCCCGCAACGCCGAAGCCGGGCATGAAGGCTTCCAGGATAATCAGTCCGGAGCCGAGCACGAAGCCGACGATCATGATGAGATTCAACGCGAATTGATCCATACAGGTGCCTCCTTTCCTTTTATTTCGCTGACTTTATTGTATACATTCTCTGCCTGCTATTATATGACAAAAAGTGAAAAATAGAACAGTCTATTTTTTCGCTTGTTACAGATTCCAGTCCGGTTCCGCCCTGCCGCAGAGGGGACAGCGGTCCTCCTGGCGCAGATCCGTGAACACATGACCGCACTCCGGACAACGGCGGCCCAGCAGGTAATCGTGAAACAGCCAGATGAGCATGTTGGCCATGTCCTCGTCCACAAAGGCCCGGTCATCCGCCAGGGTGTCCAGCCGGGAAGCCCAGACATTCCGCGGCAGGCCGAACACGGAGGCGCGGGCCTGGCGGGGACGGTTGAAGCGGATGACGTCCACCACGGGAACGGGGCAGAGCAGGTTGCGGGCGAAGGCCTCGGCCTCCGCGGCCAGGCCGGCGTCCGGCACGCGGCCGGGAGCCAGCAGCTCCGGATAATCCCGGTAGTGGTTCATGAACAGGTGGCCCAGCTCCACGCACAGGGGAAAGCGCAGGCGGTCCGGATCCGGAATGTCATCCCGCCAGACGATACAGAAGGCGGGATAGGTCAGGGTCAGGACGGGGTTCATCTGCATCCGGCCGGGCAGATCCCCGGGGAACCAGCCGGCGTTGGTCAGCACGGCGGAATAAGGGACCACGGAGATCCCGGCGATCTGCCCCAGGGAAAGCGGATCCACCGGCAGGCGGGAAATCTGCAGGTCGCTGCAGACCGCGCAGGCATAGCGAACGGCACGGTCAATCCGCGCTGTCAAGGCCATGAGAGGCTCCGCCTCCTCCCTGTTATTGATCGATGTCCATACCTATGACATGATACCATACGCGCGGACTTCGCACAACCGGCGGCGATTGTTGCATATCAAGGGTTTCCATGGTATAATTCCTTTGTTTCGCATGAGCGGAACAGCAACTTTGGACATGTGTGAGTATCTGAAAGGATTGAATCATTATCATGGGTCTATGGCTTGCCCTGATCCTGTGTATCGCGCTTTCGGCGTTCTTTTCCGCAACGGAAACGGCTTATTCCGCCTGTAACCGGGTGAAACTGAAGACTGTGGACGGCCCCCGGAAGGGAAAAGCGCAGACCGCCCTCGGCCTGCTGGAAGAATATGACTCCCTGATTACAACTGTATTAATCGGCAACAACCTGGTGAACATCGTGGGCACCGCCATCGCGACCCTGCTGTTCACCACGCGTATTTTACCCGGCCAGGAGGACCTGGCCACCACTGTTGCGTCCGTGATGATGACGGTGCTGGTGCTGTTCCTGGGCGAGGTCGGCCCCAAGACGCTGGCTAAGCAGCAGCCGGAGAAATACGCCATGGCCGTCAGCGGCGTGATCCGCGTCCTGGTTACCGTGCTGCGCCCCCTGGACTGGCTGTTCGCCCTGTGGCGGAAGCTGCTGGCGAAGATGATCAAGCCGGAGCAGGAAGAGAGCCAGATTGAAGATGAACTGATGACCATGATCGATGAAGCCCAGACCGAGGGCGACATCGAGGAGGAAGAGGGCGAACTGATCCGTTCCGCCATCGAGTTCAACGACCAGAACGCGGCGGACATCATGACGCCCCGGGTGGACGTGACCGCGCTGGAGGACAACGCGACGATTGAAGAGGCCGCGGACGCGTTCCGCGACACCTGGTTCTCCCGGATTCCGGTCTATCACGAGGACCTGGACCATGTCATCGGTATCCTGCATGAGAAGGATTTCTACAAGATGACCCACGAGGGCGTCACCGACATCACGAAGATCATGAAGGAGCCGGTGTTCGCGCCGGCCAGCCTGTCCATCAGCAACCTGCTGAAGCTGTTCCGGACGAGCCAGACCCACCTGATCATCCTGCTGGATGAGTACGGCGGCACCGACGGCATCGTCACCATGGAGGACGTGCTGGAAGAGCTGGTGGGCGAGATCTACGACGAGCATGACGAGGTCAGCGAGGAGGTCGTCGAACAGGAAGACGGCACCCTGATCGTGGACGGCAACATGCAGCTGCAGGAACTGCTGGAGAAGTTCGGCAAGGAAGACGACGAATACGACGCGGATACTGTCGGCGGCTGGGCCAGCGAGATGCTGGAGAAGGTGCCGGAAGTGGGCGATACGTTTACGCTGGACGGGCATCAGTTCACCGTGACCGAAATGGACGGCTTCCGGGTGACGAAGATGCAGGTGACGGAGGTGCCGGAAGAGGAACCGGTTGCTGAGGAAACAGAAGAAGTCGAGGAGACGGGAGAAAAG
>CAMJGH010000135.1 GCA_946405185.1 uncultured Lachnospiraceae bacterium | reverse complement strand
CCTTCCACTCAGGATTGACTTTCCCGATCAGCTTATCTTTCTTCTTCCGTGACCATCCTTTTAATTGCTTTTCTCTGGCTATAGCCTCTTTCACATCGGCTGTTGTTTCAAAGTATACCAGTTTATGGACATTGTATCTCCTGGTAAACCCTTCGACGCACCCACAGCGATGCTCCCATAATCTTCTGACAAGGTCATTCGTGACGCCGACATACATTACATTCCATACTGGTTTGTCAGGATGTACACATAGTAAGTCATTATATGATATCAACAGGGGGCATTCCGTGATATCAGGGGGATCCTTCGACTCGGCCTTTGGCCTCGCTCAGGATGACATTCAGAACAGCCTGCGAATGTCGTTAAACAAAACTACCACCATCAGAAGGAGCAGCAGCACCATGCCGGCCATGTGCACATACCCTTCCTTGGTGCGGTCGATGGGCTTGCCGCGTACGGCTTCGATCAGCAGGAAGAGCAGGCGCCCGCCGTCCAGTGCCGGCAACGGCAGGAGGTTGACCACGCCGAGGTTGGCGGAGATCAGTGCCATGAGGTTGAGCACGTTTAAGACCACGTAGAGCAGGCCGTCGGATTTGGACTCCTGCACGGTCTCGTTGATCATGGAGACCACGCCCACCGGGCCGGACAGATCGTTGATGGAGGCCTGACCGCCGAAGAGCATGCGCAGGCTCCGGAACACCAGCCCCACCTGGTAGCGCACTTCGGACAGGCCGTAGCGCAGCACCTGCAGCGGCCCCACCTTCACACGGTTGGCCGTGGAGCCGACGATGCCCAGATAGTAGCGCTGGTCTTCTTCATCGTACTGGAAGCGGATCACCGTCTCGTGTTTCTCGCCGTCGCGCAGGTAGGTGACCTTCACATCCGACAGCGGGTCCGTAAACTGCAGCTCGATGAGCACGTCGCGGTAGAACGCCATGGGCTTGCCGTTGATCTTCGTGATCTGGTCGCCCGCCTGCAGGCCCGCGGCCTCAGCCGGATACCCTTCCATGACATCCACCAGCACCGGCTTGTCCACGCCCACGGTGCCGATGATGATGAGCGCGCAGACAAACGCCAGGATGAAGTTGAAGATGGCGCCGGCCGCCACGATGGCGATGCGCCCCCAGACCGGGCGGTTCTGGAACGACCGCTCCGGCGGGTATTTGGCCGCTTCGCTCTCCGTCTCCTCGTCCGGGATGCCGCCGTCCTCCCCGAGCATCTGGCAGGACCCGCCAAACGGAAGGAGCTTGAGGGAGTATTTGGTCTCCCCCTTGCCGAACGAGAAGATACGCGGCCCCATGCCGATGGAGAACTCCTCCACCAGCACGCCGTTCTTTTTGGCGATCAGGCAGTGGCCCAGCTCGTGGAAAAAGATGATGAAGCCGATGGCCAGAATGCCGATGATGTAACTGACAGCGGTACTCATGACAGTAACTCTCTCACTTCTTTCTCCGCCTCGAACACTTCGTCAAGCGTCGGCTCGGGGCAGTTTTTGATGGTGTCCATGGCGCACGCGATCATGTCCGGGATGTCCAGATACGCGATCTTTCCGGCCAGGAACGCCGGCACCGCGCACTCGTTGGCCGCGTTGAAGACCGCCGGCATCACGCCGCCCTCGCGCCCGGCGCGAAAGGCCAGCGCGAGCGCCGGAAACGTCTCCAGATCCGGCTCTTCAAACGTGATCTGCCCGATCTTCGCCAGATCCAGCCGTTCGCCGGCCAGATACCGCCGTTCGGGCCAGGTGAGCGCGTACTGGATCATCAGCTTCATGTCCGGAGTGCCGAACTGCGCCATGATGGCGCCGTCCACAAACTGCACCATGGAGTGCACCAGCGACTTCGGCTGCACCACCACCTGGATGTGGTCGTAGTCCACGCCGAAAAGCCAGTGGGCCTCCATGACCTCCAGCCCCTTGTTGGCCAGTGTGGACGAGTCGATGGTCACCTTCGGGCCCATGGACCAGTTGGGGTGCTTTAGGGCCTCTGCGGCCGTGACGTGCCGCAGCTCGTCGCGCTTTCTGCCGCGGAACGGCCCGCCGGATGCGGTGATGATCAGCTTGTCGATGTCCGCGCGCCGCTCGCCGTTCAGGCACTGAAAGACGGCGGAATGCTCGGAATCCACCGGCAGGATCTTCACACCTTTTTCGGCGGCCAGCTTCATGATGATGTGCCCTGCCGCCACCAGCGTCTCTTTGTTGGCCAGTGCCAGGTCCTTGCCGGCCTCGATGGCGGCGATGGCCGGGCGGATGCCCTGCATGCCCACCATGGCCCCGCAGACCACATCGGCAGCCGGGATGCGCGCGCACTCCTCCACGCCTTCCTCGCCGCTCACCACGCGGATATCCGTGTCCGCCAGGCGCACGCGCAGATCACGCGCATCTGCTTCGCTTGCACAGGAGACCAGCTGCGGACGGAACTCTCTGGCCTGCTTTTCCAGCAGGGAGACGTTGCGGCCCGCCGCCAGCGCGGCCACCGCATAGTCCGGATTGGCGCGGACAACGTCTAAGGTCTGGGTGCCGATGGAACCGGTGGAACCCAGAATGGACAGTGTTTTCATGTATTTGTCTCCTTACATCGCCAGCAGTTCTGCCAGATAGCAGATGACCGGCGCGGTAAACAGGATGGAATCGAACCGGTCCAGGATGCCGCCGTGGCCGGGGATCAGTTTGCCGTAATCTTTGATGCCGCGGCTGCGCTTGATGCCGGAAGCGGTCAGATCCCCCACCTGCGAGAGAATGCCGCCGGCCGCGCAGATGATGGCGCAGGAAACGGCGGGGTTCCGGAACGCCGGCATCTGCTCCGCGAAGATGAGCCCGAAGATGAGCCCCAGCAGCCCGGCGCCCACGATGCCGCCCACGGCCCCTTCCACGCTCTTCTTGGGCGAGAGCTTAGGGGTCAGCTTGTGTTTGCCGATCAGCATGCCCACGCAGTACGCGCAGGTATCGCACCCCCAGGCGGACAGGAAGATGAGCCACACCAGATACCGCCCGTCCGGCATCAGCCGGGTGAGGGGAATATGCCAGAACAGAAACGGCACGTAGAGGATGCCCGCTGCCGTGAGCAGGATCTCATCCGCTTTATAGCGGTCCCAAGTGAGCACGAACACGGCCGCCAGCGCCATGAACGAAAACGCCAGCGCGGGCATGGCCGTCTGTACACCGAAAGCTAACGGGATGTACATGGCCGCCGTGCCAAGCAGCGGCAGCACCAGCGTCCACCCTTTGTCCAGCTTGAAAACGCGCAGGTATTCAAATAAACCGATGGCTGCCGCCAGTCCGAAAAAGACCACCGTCACCGCACCGCCCGGCACGATGGCCGCGATCATCAGCGCCACCAGCACGATGCCGGAGGCCAGTCTGGTCCAAAACATAGGCAACTCCTCCTACAATAAGATTCGTGGTGGTTAGGTACCCGACAACCAGCCGGGGCTA
>CAMJGH010000134.1 GCA_946405185.1 uncultured Lachnospiraceae bacterium | reverse complement strand
CAGCGTGCGTGCTGCGTGTCATAGCTGGGGGCAAAACTTGTTTTGACCCCAGCATACCATTTCGGGAAATGAGGGGGCTCGCTTAGTGCCTGCTGCGCTCGGTTCAGAGCGACATCTTTTTTTCGGAGAAAACAGTCTGACAGTTCTGTCAGTGCAATCGGACGGCTGTTTTGCTATGATAACGCTATACGGCGGCACAGGCAGTGACGCGGAACTTATTTGATACAAACGGAGGAATCAGACTATGGGACTTATCGCAGCAGCCATGGGCTCAGTGGGCGGCGTGCTCGCCGATCAGTGGAAAGAGTATTTTTACTGTGATTCGCTTCCGGATGACGTGCTCGTCCGCAAGGGCGTCCACCGCACCTCGGGGCGTTCCACCAACACCAAGGGAACAGACAACATCATCACCAACGGCTCCGTCATTGCGGTAGCCGACAACCAGTGCATGGTCATCGTGGACCAGGGCAAGATCGCCGAAGTGTGCGCGGTCCCCGGTGAGTTCGTCTATGACAGCTCCACCGAGCCGTCCATCTTCTCCGGCAAGCTGGGCGATTCCATCAAGCAGACGTTTGCCGCCATCGGCAAGCGCTTCACGTTCGGCGGCGAAGTGCCGCACGACCAGCGCGTGTACTACATCAACACCCGCGAGATCAAGTCCAACAAGTACGGCACCCCCAACCCGGTCCCGTTCCGCGTGGTGGACTTGAACATCGGCCTGGATACCGATATCTCGGTCAAGTGCTTCGGTGAGTACAGCTACCATATCGTGGATCCCATCCTGTTCTACACCAACGTCTGCGGCAACACCGCCGGCGACTACACCCGCGACCGCCTGGATTCCCAGATGAAGACGGAACTGCTGACCGCCCTGCAGCCGGCGTTCGCCCGCATCTCCGAGATGGGCATCCGCTATTCGGCCGTCCCGGGCCACACCAAAGAGCTGGCCAAGGCCCTGAACGAAGAGCTCTCTGCCGACTGGAGAGAGATCCGCGGCATCGAGATCGTCTCCTTCGGCGTGTCCTCCCTCAAGGCGGACGAAGAAGACGAGAAGCGCATCAAGGATCTGCAGATGAACGCCACCCTGCGTGACCCGAACATGCGCGCCGCGCAGATGGCCGGCAACCTCGGCGAAGCCATGAAGACGGCCGCCGGCAACACCGCCACGGGTCCGGCCATGGCCTTCATGGGCGTGGGCATGGCGCAGAACGCCATGGGCGGCATGACCAACTACTATGATCCCAACTATCAGCACCAGAACGCCTACGCCACGGCTCCGGGCGGCGGCTACGGCCAGCCGGCCTACCCGCAGCAGCCCGCACAGCCGCAGGCACCGGCGGCTCCGGCAGCCCCGGCGGCGGATACCTGGACCTGCCCGACCTGCGGCAAGCAGGCCGCCGGCAAGTTCTGCACCGAGTGCGGCACCAAGAAGCCTGAGCCCGTGAAGATGGCGCCGGCCGGCACCTGGATCTGCCCGAACTGCGGCAAGGAAGCTTCCGGCAACTTCTGCATGGAGTGCGGCACCAAGAAGCCCGAGCAGAAGAAGTACAAGTGCAGCAACTGCGGCTTTGAGCCGGAGGATCCGGCCAATCCGCCCAAGTTCTGCCCGAACTGCGGCAATCCGTTCGGCGACGAGGATCTTGTCTGACGGCCAGTCCGAACACTGAACTATCGCGCCGGATAAGGGTCTCCTTATCCGGCGCCCTTTACAGAAGACAACGATCAGGAGAGCAAACGGATGCCAGCACAGGTTAACAATTATCAATGCCCGGCCTGCACCGGGCCCCTCCGCTTTGACGGCACCACCGGCAAGCTGGTCTGTGATTACTGCGGCAGCGCCTACACGGTGGCCGAGATCGAAGCGCTGATGGGCAAAAAGGAAGAGCAGGCGCAGGCAACCTTCGCCGACACGCAGGCCAAAAAGAAGAAGGAACAGCAGGAAGCGGCCCAGATGGGCTTTTCCCCCGACGAAGTGTGGGGCGCCGGCCTGAACACCTACTCCTGCCCGTCCTGCGGCGCGGAGCTGATCTGCGATGAGAACACCGTGGCCACCAGCTGCCCTTACTGCGGCAACCCCACGGTGGTGCCCGGCCAGTATGCCGGCGGCCTGAAGCCGGATTTCGTCATCCCGTTCAAACTGGACAAGAAGGCGGCGGAAGCGGCGCTGAAGAACCACTACAAAGGCAAGAAGTTCCTGCCCAAGTCCTTTACGGACCAGAACCACATCGAAGAGCTCAAGGGCGTCTATGTGCCGTTCTGGCTCTACGACTACGATGCGGATACGGACATGACGTTCGAGGGCACCATCTCGGAGACGCACCGCGAGGGGCGCGACGAGGTGACCAACACGCAGCACTATCTGGTGCAGCGCGCGGGCATCGTCCCCATGGAGAAGATCCCGGTGGATGCCTCTTCCAAGATGCCGGACGACTACATGGATTCCATCGAGCCGTACAACTACGACGAGCTGGTGCCGTTCTCGGCAGCCTACCTGCCAGGGTTTCTGGCGGACAAGTACGACGAGGACAAGGACAAGGTGAAGGACCGCGCGGAAGGCCGGGCCACGGAAGCGGCCATCCAGGTGATCCGCAGCACCGCCACCGGGTATCACACACTGGTGGAGACTTCCCGGGACGTGCGGCTGAAGCGCCGGAAGGTGTACTACGCGCTGATGCCGGTGTGGCTTTTGTCCACGCGCTGGAACGGCAACAACTACCTGTTCGCCATGAACGGGCAGACCGGCAAGCTGGTGGGTGACCTGCCCATGGACAAAGGCCGCTACTGGGCCACGTTCGGCACGGTCTGGGGCATCGCGGCGGCTGCCGTAGTGGTCTTAAGCCTGTTTATGTAAGGAGGGGGTCATGAACAAGATCAGACGGTTCTTTATCCTGCTCCTTGCAGCGCTGCTGGTCATGGGGCTGGCGCTTTCGGCAAGTGCAGCCGGCAAGCTCGGGTACGTCACGGACCAGGCGGACATCCTGACGGATGAAGAAGAGCAGGAACTTACCAAAACGGCCGAAGGCATCGCCGAAAAGTACGGGGTGGGCATCTACATCGTTACGGTAGATGATTTTGCCAACTTCACGGACCAGGACAACGTCTTCGACGCGGCGGACCAGATCTACTACGACTATCAGATGGGCGAGGGCGCGGACCGCAACGGCCTGCTGCTCCTGCTGTCCATGGATGAGCGGGATTACGCCACCTACCTGTACGGGCCCATCTCCGAGGAAGCCTTCACGGACAGCGGCCTGACAGAGATGGAAGAGGCCTTTCTGGCGTACTTCCCCAGCGATGACTGGATGGGCGGCTTTGAAGTCTACCAGAAAAAAGCGGACCGTTACCTGAAGCTGCAGGCGGCCGGCACGCCGTACGATCCGGCGGCGGAAGCCCATAACGAGCCTTCCCGCCCGGCGGAGGACGAGAAGTGGCACTTCCCGGTGGCGGGCGTGCTGATCTTCCCCACGCTGCTGGCGTTCATCCTCTGCAGCATCTGGAAGGGTCAGATGAAATCCGTCCACCGCGGCGGTGCGGCCTACCGGTACGTTGCCG
>CAMJGH010000133.1 GCA_946405185.1 uncultured Lachnospiraceae bacterium | reverse complement strand
CCAGTCGCGCACCAGCGTCCCGTCCTCCCAGCAGCCGCCGTAGACGAACATCTTATCGCCCGCGCCCAGGCAGTCCAGGTTGATATACAGCACGATATCCTTCAGATCGGCCGTCTGGTGGATATAATAGTATGAGCCGGCCGAGCCCTGCTGCTCTTCGCCGTCCCAGAAACAGAACTCCAGCGTCAGAGGCGTGTCCATCTTCGCGAACCGTTTGGCCAGTTCCAGCGTCATGGCCAGGCCGGTGCCGTTGTCCTCGGCGCCGTGGCTCTCCATGGCGTCATAGTGGGCGCCGATGACGATGCGTTTGGGGGAAGCGCCCGGCTTGCGGTAGCTGTAGCTGACCACCTTGTAGCTCTTGCCGTCGTGGTCATCCACATGGACGTCGCCGGTGATGCGCGCCTCACCGTAGCCGAACTCCTTCATCTTGTAGTCCAGCCAGTTGGCGGTCCAGTTCTTCTGCCCGGGATCATACCCCAGGCCGTTCACGCGCCAGCCGAAGGTGTCGTTGATATAGCGCAGGTAGCGCTGGGAAGCCGCACCGTAAGCCTCGCCCTCCGGCGCCATCCATGCGGGATCGACAGGCTCCTCCTCCGTTTCCGTTTCCGTCTCTGTTTCGGTCTCGGTTTCCGTCTCTGTTTCCGTCTCTGTTTCGGTCTCGGTTTCCGTCTCTGTTTCGGTCTCGGTCTGCGGTTCCGTTTCCGTCGGCTCCTCGGTCTCCGTCACACTCTCGGATTCCGTGTCCGGTTCGGACGTCCGGGCTTCCTGTTCCGTCTGGGACGGTTCCGCCGTGATCACGCCGATCGTCCCTTCTTCCCGCTGGATCCGCGAGCACCCTGTCAGGAGCAGGACCGCCGCCAGGATCAGTGCCGCTGTTCTTCTCATAATCCCTCCGCTTCGTCAGATGGCCGTGTTGACCAGTTTCGGGCGGTAGCCGCCCTTCTCGAGTGCCGCGACGATCTGCGCCTTGTGGTCGTTGCCGTAGGCCTCGATGGTGATGCGCAGTTCCACGGCCGAGTTGCGGTTGGTCGTGACAAACTGGTTGTGCTCCAGCTTGACGCAGTTGCCGTTGTTCTCGGCGATGACCGTGGCCACCTTGACCAGCTCGCCGGGCTTGTCCGGCAGCAGGACCGACACCGTAAAGATGCGGCCGCGGGCGATCAGACCGTGCTGGACCACCGAGGACATGGTGATGACGTCCATGTTGCCGCCCGAAAGGATGGACACGATCTTGCGGCCCGGCTCGTCCAGGTGGCGCAGTGCCGCCACCGTCAGCAGGCCGGCATTCTCCACCACCATCTTGTGGTTCTCGATCATGTCGAGGAAGCTGACGATCAGCTCCTCGTCGCGCACGGTGATCACTTCGTCCACGTACTCTTTGATGAACGGGAACAGTTTGTCGCCCGGCGTCTTCACGGCGGTGCCGTCGGCGATGGTATCGATCCGGTCGAGCGTCACCACTTCGTCGGAAGCCAGCGACGCCGACAGGCAGGCCGCTCCGGCCGGCTCCACGCCGATCACGCGGATCTTGGGATTGAGCATCTTGGCCAGCGCCGCCACGCCCGTCAGGAGCCCGCCGCCGCCCACCGGCACCAGGATGATGTCCACCGTGGGCAGTTCCTTGATGATCTCCATGGAGATGGTCCCCTGGCCGGTGGCCACGTCCAGGTCGTTGAAGGCGTGGATGTAGGTACGGTGCTCCTCTTCGGCCAGCTTCACGGCGCAGGCGCAGGCGTCATCGTACGTATCGCCCCAAAGGATCACCTCGCCGCCAAACTCCTTGGTGCGGTTCACCTTGATGAGCGGCGTGGTGGTGGGCATCACGATCTTGGCGCTGCAGCCGAACACTTTGGCCGCTGCGGCCACGCCCTGCGCATGGTTGCCGGCGGAGGCCGTCACCAGGCCGTGGGCGCGCTCCTCAGGCGTGAGGGTGCTGATCTTGTAGTAGGCGCCGCGGATCTTGTAGGCGCCGGTGCGCTGCATGTTCTCCGGCTTGAAATAGACTTTGCTGCCGGTCACGCCGCTGAAGTATTCGCTGTAGATCAGAGGTGTCGGGCGGGTGACAGCCGCCACGGCATCGCACGCTGCTTCAAACCGGTCGAGCGTCAGTTCACTCATCCTCTTCCTCCTTATCCTCTTCCTCCGGGCGCAGGACCATCGCCTTCGCGAACGCATCCGGATCAAACTTCTGCAGATCGTCGATGCCTTCGCCCACGCCGATGTACTTCACCGGCAGGCCCAGCTCCGACTGGATGGCCACCACCACGCCGCCTTTGGCCGTTCCGTCAAGCTTCGTCAGCACGATGCCGTCGATGGGCACGGCTTCGGTGAAGTCACGCGCCTGCGCCATGGCGTTCTGGCCGGTGGTGCCGTCCAGGACCACCAGTGTCTCACGGTAGGCGTCCCCGAACTCCCGGTCCGCCACGCGGCTGATCTTTTTCAGCTCCTCCATGAGGTTCTTCTTGTTGTGCAGGCGGCCGGCCGTATCCACGATGAGGATGTCCGTCCGGCGGGCTTTGGCGGCCTGGCAGGCGTCAAAGACGACCGAAGCCGGATCCGACCCTTCCTGCCCGGCGATCACCTCCACGCCGGCGCGCGTCCCCCATTCTTTCAGCTGGTCGATGGCCGCCGCGCGGAACGTGTCCGCCGCCGCCAGCAGCACCCGCTTCCCTTCTCTTTTGAGCTGGGCCGCCAGCTTGCCGATGGTGGTGGTCTTGCCCACACCGTTGACGCCGATCACGAAGACCACGGACTTCTCGTGCTCGAACGCGTACGGATCCGTGAGCTTGAGCATCTGGTCGCTGATGACCTCCGCCAGCAGCTCCCGGCACTTCTCCGGGTCATGCACGCGGCGCTCCTTCACCTTGTCCTTCAGCTCCGCAATGATCGTCTCGGACGTCTCCATGCCCATGTCGGCCATGATGAGCATCTCTTCGAGCTCTTCGTAGAAATCGTCGTCAAGCTCCGCGTAGCTGGTAAAAATGCCGCCAAAGATGGAATCCCTGGTCTTGGCAAGGCCGGCGGCCAGCCGCCCGAAAAAGCCTTTTTTCTTTTCTTCGGCCATAATGTCTCTCCTTTTCTGCCCGTCAGGCGTCCAGCTGGTCCTCGATCAGGTTGACCGCCACCATGGCGGACACGCCCTTCTCCTGCATGGTGATGCCGTAGAGGCGGTCGGCCGCGATCATGGTGCCGCGGCGGTGCGAGATCAGGATGAACTGCGTGTGCTCGGTCAGCTTGTGCAGGTACTGCGCAAAGCGGTCCACGTTGGAATCGTCCAGCGCGGCTTCGATCTCATCCAGCAGGCAGAACGGCGAGGGCTTCAGGTTCTGGATGGCGAACAGCAGCGCGATGGCGGTCAGCGCCTTCTCTCCGCCGGAGAGCTGCATCATGTTCTGCAGCTTCTTTCCGGGCGGCTGCGCGATGATGCGGATGCCCGCCTCGATCACATCGTCCCCTTCGGTCAGTTCCAGCGTGCCGGTGCCGCCGCCGAAGAGCTCCTTGAACACCCGGTCAAACTCCTGGTTGATGCGCGAGAACTGGCTGTTGAACCGCTCGCGCATGGCCTTCTCGAGCTCCTGGATGAGCTTGAGGAGTTCTTCTTCCGACGCCACCAGGT
>CAMJGH010000132.1 GCA_946405185.1 uncultured Lachnospiraceae bacterium | reverse complement strand
GAGCATAGGGGATTCGAACCCCTGACCTCCACACTGCCAGTGTGGCGCGCTCCCAACTGCGCTAATGCCCCAAGCGAAAGGGAGTATAACACGGTTCACCGGGTTTGGCAAGCACTTTTTGAAAAAACATTTTGTAATCATAAATGAGATGCTGCAATCTCAAAACAGAAGAAGGCGGAGGGCCGTACGGGATACGGTCCTCCGCCCTGACTGTCTGTTCCGGAGGTGTGCAGCGCGGAACCTGCGGCCGTTACGGCGCGTCGGTGACAGTCACGGTCACCCAGGTTTCGCAGGTGTGCTCCTCATCCCCGTCGCTTGTGATGCCGGTGACGTGGATGCGCGTGGTGCCGGCGGCCTTCGTACATCTCGCCCACATCCCAGGCGAAGTCGAAATCCCAGACAGGCCCCCAGAAGATCTTGCCGGTCACGCCGTCCGCATCGCGCTCCTTGTAGATGTAGGTGCTGCTGGTCTTGTAGGCGTCGGGGTTGAGCGCCAGCGTGTTGATCAGCCAGTAGCTGGCGGCGGATTTCACATCCATCAGCTCGCGGTAGCGCGTGCCGCCTTCGTAGAGGGCATCCTCGACCAGGTTGAGGTGGTTTTCGATGTAGGTCTTCTGCGCTTCGTTTTCGTACCCGCCGTCGCGCACGTCAAACGACGGCGTATCCGTAGCCCAGATAGTAATTGCCGAGGTATTTCGTGCCATAGGCATCGCCGCTCATGTACACATCGACCGGCACGCCCTGCGGCGTGAAGGCGAAGTCCATGGACTCGCAGAGGTGATAGGTGATCCGGTTGCGGACCAACGACGGGTCGAACGCGTTGGCTAAGAGCACCCAGTGCTTGTTCTCGCCGAAGCCGAAGATGTCTTCCTTCTCCTCCAGCTTGATCTTGAACGGCTTCTTGTCCTGCTGGTTCCAGGTGGAGTTGCCGCGGCCGCCAGACAGAAACGATGCGTGCGTTTGTTCATGGCATTCCTTTCTGTGGTTTCCATTAAAACACTGTAATCTTTTATATCATGAAATAACCGAAATGCCAACGGCTGTCCGGTAAAGATCCTTTCCGGACAGCAAAAAGGCAGGGATCCCTCCCTGCCTTTCCGGGGCGCCCGCAACCGGGCGGTTATCGGGCTTTTTT
This sequence comes from uncultured Lachnospiraceae bacterium, assembly GCA_946405185.1. Taxonomy (GTDB): domain Bacteria; phylum Bacillota; class Clostridia; order Lachnospirales; family Lachnospiraceae; genus CAKQHB01. The sequence continues at coordinate 2,657 of CAMJGH010000132.1, read as the reverse complement.
TACGGTGATCAGCGACACCATCGAGATGGCGATGAAGACCAGGCACAGGGCCATGGCCGGCCGGTACGACCGGGTGAAATCGTAAATGTAGCCCACCGCGGTCAGCGCCGTGGCGGTGCCGGTGTTGGCCACCACGTTGGCAAACATGTACACGCGGTCGTAGTCCGCGTGGCGGAAGAACGAGACGGCCAGGAGCGAGAGCATGACCGCGCCGATGGCGTAGCAGCACCCGTAGAAGATGGTGCCGGCGTAGAGCGCGGCCGGAGAAGCCGCCAACATGAGCACCGTGATGCCGGCGAAGGTGCCGGCGGACAGGATCAGCACGGTCTTTTTGGCGCCCAGCTTATCGGACAGGATGCCGGCCAGGAACTTGGAACCGACGTTCGCGCCCATGGCGATGGAGAGCATCACGGCGCCGGCGGCCGTCAGGCCGAGCGTCCCGGCGTAGCCCGGGAAGTGCTGGGCCAGGCCCGTGCAGAAGCACATGAAGAAGGCGATGATCATCAGCGTGACAAACCGGCCGGAGCGCAGAACACCTGGCTCCGGTGTGTCCTCCTCCGCGGCGGCGCCATCGCCCTCGTGCCGCCCGTAGGGCAGCATCCCCTGCTCGGCCGGGCTCATGCGGAAAGGGTAGAGCAGCGCCGGCAGCGCGCAGACGGCGATCATGACGGCCAGCACCACGTACCCGGTGCGCCACCCGTACGCTTCGATGACGTGGGAGAGTACCTGCGTGCCCACCACGCCCGAGACGCCCGTGAAGGCAAAGACGATGCTGCTGACTTTCCCCAGATCTTTGGCAAACCAGTTGTGCAGCGTCATGTTGACCGGCATCATGCAGGTGAGGCACCCGAAGAACCCGCGCACCACGGAGAGCAGATAGAACACCGGGATGGCGGAAGCCCGGCTCATGGCCAGCGTGGCGGCGATGGTCACGGCAAACGACACCCAGTAGACCGTCTTCATCTTAAAATGCCGGAAAATGAACGGGACGGCCAGCGCCGAGAAGCCGTTGACGAGGTTTAAGAGCGTGAGGTGGAACGAGAAGGTGCCGCGCAGAAGCCCCAAGTCGTCGGAGACGGGGGTGACAAACACGCCTGCCGCGTTGATGGGCAGGCCCATGTAGGCGGACATCAGGCCGCAGCAGACGGCCGCGATGATAAACGGTTTCTTTCCGGGATCTTTCATAGCGCTCTCTTTTCAAATACAAAGACGGTGGTCAGCTGTTGGGAGACCGACCACCGCATCATAATCGGAAAGCGCTTTCACCGCAACTCTTTTTTACACGTCTTCGGTCAGCCACCCGTCTTTGATGGTCAGCACGCGGTCCGCGTAGTCGGCGGACTGCCGGTCGTGCGTGACCATGGCGATGGTCTGATGATAGACTTCGCAGGCGCGGGAGAGCAGCTGGATGACGGCCAGGCTGTTCTCGGCGTCCAGGTTGCCGGTGGGCTCATCCGCGAGGATGATGGCCGGATGGATGGCCAGCGCGCGGGCGATGGCCACACGTTGCTGCTCACCCCCGGAGAGTTCCGCCGGGAACTTGTCCCGGCAATGGCTGATGCCGAGGAGGGAGAAGATGTCCTCAATCTCTTCGGCATTCTCCTTCTGCCCGTCCAGCCGCAGGGGCAGGATGACGTTCTCCCAGGCGGTGTATTCCGGGAACAGGCTGTAGTCCTGCGGGACAAACCCGATCTCCTGCCGGCGCAGGCGCGAGACCTCTGCGTCGGGGAGGTTCAGGATGCTTTTTCCCCGCAGCAGGATATCCCCGGAGTCCGGCGCGTCCAATGTCCCCAGAAGCCGCAAAAGCGTGCTTTTCCCGGAGCCGCTCGGGCCTACGATAACCGTAAACTCGCCGGTTTCAAATGTTATGGAACAGTCCTTCAGAGCCTCCGCGGGGACGGAGGAAGTGTGATACGTGCGGGTAATATGCCTGGCTTCCAGGATCGTGTTCTCTCTCATAACAGAGCCTCCTTTTTCAGTTGTCGGCTGGCTGCGGCATAGGCGAAGACGGTCATGCCGGCATACAACAGGACGGTCAGGATAGCCAGCCACCCGATATCGCTGTGAAACAGAACGTTTTCCACAGCGTACAGAAGCATGTTCCGGGAAGGCTGGTGGGTGAAACGGGAGAGGAAAAACGCCCCCTCTTCAAAACTCGCCGTGCCCAGCCGGTGGTACATCAGACCGATGACGGCGAGTCCTGCCGGGAAGGCTGCCAGGATCACCGCGGACACGCGTGCTTCAGAGATCAGCAGAAGACGCGAAAGATCCGCGGCGGTCATACCGCACTGCCTGGCGCGGCGGCAGCTTTCGAGACTGTCCCGGATGCGGACTTCAATGAAGTTCTTCTGAATGATCAGGTAGATGAAGATCGTCATCAGGAAAAGCGATCCGTAAAAGAGGAGGGGCTGCAGGACTTCCGTCTGTGTGCGGATGCGTTTTCCTTCGGCCAGATTGCTGTAATTGGCTCCCCGTTCTGTGGCGTAGGCGGCCAGGAGTTTGTCGGTCGCTTCGAAGGACGCCGCGGGGTTGAAGCGGAAGGAGAGGATGTTGTCGCGGAATTCGGTGCCCGGTCCCTCCATGACGCGAAGCTGCTCGGACATCTGCGGCGGGATGAGGACCGTCATGGCTGCCCAGAGCATCATTTCGTTCCCGGT
>CAMJGH010000131.1 GCA_946405185.1 uncultured Lachnospiraceae bacterium | reverse complement strand
GACACCCTTGCTGTTCAGCTATGTACTTCGTCGTTGCCTACGCGTACTCGGGACTGTCACCCATTAGAGCGCGCCCATGGCGCGCAAACTGAAAAAGCGCCGGCCCCCGCGGGGACCGGCGCTTCCGCCGTTTGGACGTGACCACGCCTTACCCTTCGATGGCGATGGTCTTCTTCTCTTCGACTTTCTTTTGGTCCTTCTTCGGGATCAGGAGCTTCAGCACACCGTGCTTAAACGACGCCTTGATGTCTTCCTCGGTGAGGCCTTCGCCCACCCAGAAGCTGCGGCTCATGGAGCCGGCGTAACGCTCCTGACGGATCAGGCGGCCCTTCTTGTCGTTCTTGTCCTCGTCAAGCCCCTTGGCGGCGGACACGGACAGGTAACCGTTTTCCAGCTGCAGGGTGATCTCCTCTTTCGAGAAGCCCGGCAGATCGATATCCACTTCGTAATGATCGTCGTGCTCACGCACATCCGTCTTCATCAGGCGGCCGGCGCGCTTGCCGTAGAGCTTCTTCTCGGCACTGTCAAGTTCTCTGAACTCCGGAAAGTCAAACCAGTCATCAAACAAATTCTCTCTGAAAATACTGGGCATCAACATAACATTACCTCCTTGTATACTCCAATGATTTTTCTTCTGGAGCAACGGGACGGAGGGTTTGGATCAGCAGGCCCGGGTTCCTGCGGTCTTCTCTGTTCCTTTGTTCTGGGAACGTTATAGCACGAAAAATAGCACTCGTCAAGACCGAGTGCTAACAAAAAACATAAATATTCTCTAAACTCGATCGATCATAAGGTAAAAGGATATCCCGCCAGGGCAGTTACAGCTCTGGCGGGATGACTGAATAACTTATTTTAATAACTTAATTGTTGTTCGTGTAGTTCGGGGTAATCACAGTCTTTCCGCTCTTGATGTCTTCGATGACAGCATTGACCTGCTTCTGAACATCCTCCGGAACAGTGGAGGCGAAAGCGGACATGCTTACCACGCCGTCGTGCAGGCCGGGGAAGGACTGACCACCATAACCACCTGCTTTGATGGCATCGATCTGCGACGAGATCATATACGGAATATCAATCAACATGGAGGTCAGGCACAGGCCGTCAGCCACCAGGCCGGACTGATCGGAAGTATATCCGATGCAGTAAATGCCCTTTTCATTACAGGCTTCCAAGGCTCCAAGACCGGTGTGGTCACAGGTCTGCAGGATAACATCAGCACCGTTCTCGATCATGGAAAGAGCTGTCTCCTTGCCCAGAGCAGAGTCGTCAAAGGTACCCGTGATGTTGGTGAACACTTCTACATCAGACTTGGTAGCCTTAACGCCGTCCACAAACGCGTTCATGTCGGAAGCCTGAGTGGTGTTGGCGCCGCCGCCGATGTAACCGACCTTTCCGGTCTGAGTCATCAGTGCTGCTACAACTCCGGCGACATAGGCGCCTTCGCACTCACGGTAATCCGCGAACATGATGTTTGCCGGCAGATCTTTCTCTTCAATATCCTCGGGGGCGTTGCCTGTGATGAAGAAGTTGACTTTCGGGAAATCAGCCGCCACACGGCAGCAGGCATCACCGTACTGGGCACCATGGCCGATCACAAAGTCGTAACCGTCCTCGCAGTAGCTGCGAAATACGGCTTCCATGTCATCTGCGCCGACGTTCTCGGTGTAAGCCGTCTTGTAGCCCATCTCTTCAATGGCCTGCAGGCCCTCGTAGGCGGACTGGTTCCAGGACTGATCCGTGATGGATCCCGGCAGCAGCACAGCAATCTTGGACACGGTATTGCGCTCATCATTGCTGGCTGCGGACGAGGAAGCGGTATCTGCGCCGCTGTTGTTTCCGCCGCAGGCAGCCAGGGACAGCACCATCAAGGCTGCCAACACCAAACTCAACACTTTTTTCATCTTCTCTTCTCCTTTTTTCTTGTTGCCCTTGACTGCTTCCGGCCAGCCGGGCTTTGTCTCCGGCCGGAGGTTATAATCCTCTTCGCATCCTCCCCAAAAGCCAGGTGCGTGACGCTGCCCGGCTCCCAAAGCGCTTTCAGCGAAAAACATTATCCGATTCGTGTGCCGGGCCTTACCGGCTTTCCTGATCGTAGGGGACGCCGAGTTTTTCCGGTGCCTTGATGTTATGGCCTGCAAGAACCAGCACCACCACCGTGATCAGGTACGGCAGGGCGACAAACAGCTGGTACGGCAGGGAGGAGCCGGCTACTTGCAGACGGATCTGCAGCGCCTGCACAGAGCCGAAGCCCATGGCGGCGATTACCGCTACCAGCGGATTCCAGCGTGAAAGGATAACGATGGCCAGGCAGATGAAGCCACGCCCGGCGGAGATTCCTTCCGTGAAATTGCCAACGGTCGAGAGCGTCAGAGACGCGCCGCCAAGGCCGGCAAAGAATCCGCAGAACATATAGCATGCCGTACGCAGGCGATAGACCCGCACCCCCGAAGCCTGTGCGGCTTTCGGGTTGTCACCGGTCGCAGAGATCTGGAGGCCCACTTTGGTCTTCCGCATGACAATGAAAGCAGCAGCTGCAAGCAGCACGGACAGATAGGTCAGGATATCCTGTGAGAACAGCACCTGTCCGAAGAACGGTATCTTGCTTAAAAGCGGGATCTCGATAGGCTGGAAGGTCTGAATCCGGATGGCTGCATTGTTGGTGCCAAATACGGATCGGTTAAGAAAGTTTGTGAAGCCCAGTGCGAAGATATTGAACATGATCCCGATGATCGACTGGTCCTGCTTAAGAAAGACTGACCAGCAGGCTACGATCAGGCTGGACAAGACACCGGACAGGGCGCCTGCCAGCACGCCCAGCCACAGACTTCCGGTCTTTAGCGCCGCCAGATAGGCAAAAAGGGCTCCGAACAGCATCTCGCCTTCCACACAGATGCCGATGACGCCGCTCTTTTCAGAGACCGCGTCGCCGGTCGACCCGAAAATCAGCGGGACGCTTTGCCGGACACCGGAGGAAAACAGGTTGGCAAGAAAAGCCGTGGACAGGAAATTCATGCGTTTCTCCTCCTTTCCCGGTCAGCGTTTCCGGCGGGCGGCGCGTCCGGACAACGCCATACCCAACAGGATGAACAACACGATCAGCGCCTCGATGACGCTGGTGAACGACGTGGAAATGCCTGTCTTGACCTGCATGGTGACAGACCCGGCCGACAGCAACGCCATGAAGAACGCAGCGGCTACTACCCCCAGCGGGTGAAGCGAACCGAGCATGGCCACCACAATGCCGGCAAAACCGAAATCACCGGCCACACCTTCCATCAGGCGCTGTGTGTTTCCTGCGATTTGCATGGCGCCTGCAAGTCCACAGAATGCGCCGGAGATAATCATGGCGGAGAGCCGCAGCTTTGCGGGAGAGGCGCCCGAATATCTGGCGGCCTTCTCTGATCCGCCAAGTACTCGCAGGTGATACCCATAGCGTGTGCGGTAGATCACAAGCCAGTAGACTGCGGCCAGTGCTAAAGCGATGACCGCTGCCCAGGTGATACGCGAACCCGCCACGATCTTCGGGATGGTGACGGACAATTTGGCTGACTGCGGCTCCGCTCCGACACGCAGCGGTTTGGTGCACATCCAGCTGATGAATTCTTCCGCGATGTAGTTGAGCATCAGCGTGATGATAATCTCGCTTGAGGAGAACTTTACCCGGAAGAAACCGGCAATGGCCGCCCAGAGTGCGCCCATAAGAACGGCTGCCAGAATGCCTGCCGGCAGGGCTGCATCGCCCAGCACGTTTGAGACAGGGGGTACCGCCATAAGCGTCATCCCAAGGGCTCCAAAAAGCATCTGACCGCCACCGCCCAGATTGTTGAGCTTGGCGTGGAACGTCACGGAGAC
>CAMJGH010000130.1 GCA_946405185.1 uncultured Lachnospiraceae bacterium | reverse complement strand
TGGGCAAGAACTTCAACGTGACCCGCGCCGGCATCCACGCCGACGGGCTGCTGAAGAACGAAGAGATCTACAACATTTTCGATACCGGCAAGTTCCTGAAGCGCCCGCCCATCGTGGCGGTGTCCAACACGTCCGGCCTGGCCGGCGTGGCGCACTGGATCAACACGCATTACCGCCTGCCGGAAGAAAAGCACCTGGACAAAAACTCGCCGCTGGTCACGCGGGTCAAAGAGTGGGTGGACGAGCAGTACGCGGACAACCGCGTCACGTCCATTTCCGATGATGAGCTCGAGGAGCTGATCGGAAACCTCTGCCAGGAACTGCAGATCACGCTCTCCTGACGGAGAGCCTTTAGGGGGGATACATGGAAAAAAGCACGATTTCCCGGGCCGTGATCCAGCGGCTGCCGCGGTATTACCGGTATCTGGGCGAGCTGATGAGCGAGGGGTGTCAGCGCATCTCGTCCGGGGAACTGAGCAACCGCATGCACGTGACAGCTTCGCAGATCCGCCAGGATCTGAACCACTTCGGCGGCTTCGGGCAGCAGGGCTACGGTTACAATGTGGAGTATCTGTACAACGAGATCGGCAAGATCCTCGGGCTGGATACCACGCACCGCGTGATCATCATCGGCGCGGGCAATCTGGGCACTGCGCTGGCCAACTATCCGAACTTTGAAAAGAGGGGATTTCTGGTCACCGCGCTGTTCGATGTGAATCCGGAACGGATCGGCCAGACGGTCGGCGATATTCCCATCCTGCCGCTGGATACGCTGGAGGACTATCTGGCGGAGCATCCGGTGCACATCGCCACGCTGGCCATCCCGAAGACGGCCGCCGTAGGTGTGGCCGAGCGGCTGGTCGCCTGCGGCGTGAAGGCCATCTGGAACTTCGCCCATACGGACCTGACGGTCCCGGACGATGTGGTGGTGGAGAACGTCCACCTTTCCGAAAGCCTGATGCGCCTGTCGTACAACCTCAGCACGCAGAAAAAAGAGAAAGGAACGGACTGACCATGGTGCGCGGCATCGGACTGGATCTGTGTGGGATCGGACGGATGCGCCGGGCCTGTGCCCTGGAGGCGTTTCTGTCAAATGTGTTTACCGAAGAAGAGCGTGCGTATGCGGGGGCTCCCGAAAAGCCCCTGTACTACGCGCATCTGGCAGCCTGTTTTGCCGCCAAGGAGGCTTTCTCCAAGGCGGTGGGAACAGGCTTTTCGGGTTTTCAGCCGGCGGATGTCTCGGTGGCGCACAACGCCGCGGGGGCACCGTATCTGAAACTGGCCGAGCCGGCCAGGAAGGCCATGGCGGCCATCGGCGGGCAGCAGGTGCTGCTGTCGCTGACACACGAAAATGAGACGGCGGCTGCAGTCGCCGTGATCGAGGGGTGAGGGGATGGAACGCCTGATGAGTGCGGCGGCGGCCAAAGAGACGGACCGCCGGTCCATACAGGAAGTCGGCATCCCGTCGCTGGTGCTGATGGAGCGGGCCGCCTGCGCCTGTGCCGAACGGGTGCGCGAGGCGCTGGCCGGGAAGGCGCGTGCGTCTGTGCTGGTGCTGGCAGCCTGCGGCAACAACGGCGCCGACGGGCTGGCCGTGGCCCGGATGCTCTGCGAACAGATGGAAACGGCCGTGCTGACGGTCGGCGATGAAGCGCGCGCCACGGACGAGTGGAAGACGCAGAGGCAGATCCTGTCGCACCTGCCGGTGCACTTTCTGACCGTTTCGGATGACTGGCAGGCGGCAGTCTGCCGGGCGGATGCGGTGGTGGATGCGTTCTTCGGCATCGGCCTGACCCGCGCCGTGGAAGGTGTGTACGCCGAGGTGCTTTCCTTTGTGAATGACCATGCCGCCGGCTTCCGACTGGCGGTGGATATGCCGTCGGGCATCCACACGGATACCGGTGCGGTGTGCGGGCAGGCCTTCCGGGCGGATGAGACGGTCACTTTCGGGTACCGCAAGCCCGGTCACCTGCTGTATCCCGGGCGCGCATATGCCGGACAGGTGACCTGCCGGGACATCGGCTTCCCGCAGGCGGCCGCGGCCGATACGAAAACCTTTGTGTGCACGCCGACGGATATCCGGCTGCCCCTGCGTGATCCCGCCGGCAACAAGCGGACCTTCGGGCACGCAGCACTCTTTGCCGGTTCCCGCGGGATGGCCGGCGCGTCGGTGTTTGCGGCGAAAGCCGCTTTATCCACCGGCACCGGGCTGGTGCGCGTGCTGGCGCCCGAAGCCAACCGGGAGATCCTGCAGATCGCGGTGCCGGAAGCGGTGCTGTCTGTGTATGAAAATGAGCCTGATGGAAGCCAGGTGGAGAGCCTCCTGTCCTGGGCGGATGCCGTGGCCTGCGGGCCGGGCATCGGCACGGGGGAGACGGCCGGGAAGACGCTGGAGGCGGTCCTGCGCGCCCGGCCGCAGCGGCTGGTGCTGGACGCGGATGCCCTGAATCTGCTGGCCGGGCATCCGGAGTGGCGGGCCCTTCTGACGCCGGAGACCGTCCTCACCCCGCATCCGGGCGAACTGTCCCGCCTCATGGGCGAGCCGGTCAGCGAACTGCTGAAAGACCCGGTGGGATCCGCCCGCAGGGCAGCGGAACAGTTCGGCTGCATCGTGGCAGCCAAGAATGCCTGCACGGTGACGGCGCTGCCGGACGGCCGTGTGTTTCTGAATGAGACCGGTTCGGATGCCCTGGCCAAAGGCGGCTCGGGCGATGTCCTGACCGGCCTGATCGCAGGGCTTCTGGCAGCCGGGGTGCAGCCGGAGCAGGCCGCCGTGTGGGGCGTGTGCCTGCACGGAGAGGCGGGTGCACAGGCAGGACGCCTGAAAGGCCCGCGCGCCTGTTCGCCGATGGATGTCATCGGGGAGCTGGGGAACTTACTGAAAGAGAGAGGAACCGAAAATGCCGGTCAGTGATGAATACCGCATCCGGGCCATCGTCTACCCGGAGAGACTCGCGGACAACGTCCGCCTGATGAAACAGCATGTGCCGTCCGGCACCGCCTTCATGGCGGTGATCAAGGCGGATGCCTACGGGCACGGCGCCGTCATGGCGGCCAACGCCCTGAAGGAGGAAGCCGACTGGTTCGCCGTAGCCACGGCCGAAGAGGCGCTGACCCTGCGGGAAGCGGGCCTGACGAAGCCCATCCTGATCCTGGGCTTTGTGGAGCCGGCCTGCTACCCGGAGATGGTCCGGGAAGCCATCCGCGTGACGGTGCTGTCGCTCGAGGAAGCCAAAGCCCTGTCGGAAGCGGCCGAAGCGCTCGGCCTCACGGCGTTTGCCCACGTGCCGGTGGATACCGGCATGAGCCGCATCGGCGTGACGCCGGACGATGCCGGTGAAGCGCTGATCCGTCAGATGGCTGCCCTGCCTCACCTGCGGGTGGAAGGCGTGTTCACGCACTTCGCGAAGGCCGACGAGCCGGATCCGGAAGCCACCGAGCGGCAGCTGGCCCGCTTTGAAGCGTTCCGGGAGCGCCTGAAGGACGTGGTGCCGCTCTGGCACTGTGCCAACAGCGCGGCCATCCTGCGCGGCATCGGCACCGGCTTTAACCTGGTGCGCGGCGGCATCTCCATGTACGGCCTGGATCCGATGACGGACGGCTCCACGCAGGGCTTGAAGCCCGTCATGGAACTGAAGAGCCGGGTGGTGTACGTCAAGACCATTCCGGAGGGGACGGAGGTCAGCTACGGCGGCACCTACGTGGCACAGGATGAGCGCGTGATCGCCACCATTCCGGTGGGGTACGCGGACGGCTACCGAAGGGGCCTGTCCAACCACGCGTCGGTCCTGATCCGCGGGCAGCGGGCGGCGGTGATCGGCCGCGTGTGCATGGATCAGCTGATGGCGGATGTGACGGACATTCCGGGCGTTGCGGCCGGGGATGAGGTGACACTGATCGGCCGGGACGGCGATGAAGAGATCACGGCCGGCGAACTGGCGAAGATCTGCGGCACCATCCACTACGAGATCACCTGCGGCGTGTCGGCACGCGTGCCGCGCATCGAGGGGAAAGACTGAACGGCCGGATGACGGTTTTGTAAACAGCATAGGGAAGAAACCGTTGAACTACCCCCACCTACGCTGCGCTTAGAGGTGGGGGATTCCGGTCTC
>CAMJGH010000129.1 GCA_946405185.1 uncultured Lachnospiraceae bacterium | reverse complement strand
CGTACGAAGAGCAGGATGAAGTGTTCCAGCACTTTGCGGAAGCCTACCCCAACATCAAGTGCATCGCCCGGCACGTGCGCTACGCCTACAGCGGCTCCGAAAACTCGCTGAAGGCCTACATGTGGTACAAGGATCACACGTACGAGAGCCGGCTGTTCACGTTCTCCATCCTGGACCGCGTGGGCGGCGGCGACGCGTTCGCCAGCGGCTTCATCTATGCCATGATCCACGGCTACAAGCCGATGGATATCCTGAACTTCGCCGTGGCGAGCTCGGTGATCAAGCACACCATCCACGGCGACGCCAACATTACGGACGACGCCAAGACCATCAAGGCGCTGATGAACCAAAGTTACGATATCAAGAGGTGAGACAGGGGTCAGGCCCCTGACTCATCGCCGGAACGACAAAAGGGGGTTAAGGCATGAGAAAGATCCTGGCCGGCGTTTCCGCCGGAACATTTGCGCTGCTGTACGGCATGCTGGTGCTGGTACTGCTGATCATCTTTGAGCTGACGGGCGTGCCGCTGATCACGGCGGTGATCGCCTCGGCCATCGTGCTGCTGATCCAGTTTTTGATCTCTCCGTTCCTGACGGATCTGTCGCAGCGGTGGTTCTACAAGACGAAGTTCGGCGCGGAGATGCCGCCTTACCTGAAGGCGTTCATCGAGCAGGTCTGCCACGAGCAGAACATGAAATACCCGAAGATGGGCTTCATCGATGACGGCGCACCCAACGCCTTCACGTACGGCCACACCAAGAACAACGCCCGCATCGTGCTGACCCGCGGCATCTTCGAACTGCTCACGGAGGACGAGGTGAAGGCGGTGGTGGCGCACGAGCTGGGCCACGCCATCCACTACGACATGCTGCTGATGACGGCGGCCGAGCTGGTGCCGACGGTGCTCTACGCCATCGCCCGGGGCCTGATGGAGGGCATGAAGAGTTCGGACGGTGACAGCGACAGCAGCAAGAGCGCGGCCGCGCAGGCCATCATTGCGGCCGTCGCGTACCTGCTCTACATCATCGCGCAGTACATCGTGCTGTGGTTCTCCCGCACGCGTGAATACTTTGCGGACGAGTACGCCGTGGAGGCGACCAAAAACCCGGAGGCGCTCTCGCGGGCACTCATCCAGATCGGCTTTGGCTTAAGCACCCACGCCGATACGAAGGACCGCAAGCGCGGGATGAGCGCTTCCTCAACGAACGCGATGGGCATCTTCGACACGAAGGCTTCCAAGTCGCTCGTGGTCAGCTGCTTCGTGGACGGCGAGATCGACAAAACGCACATCAAGAACGCCATGAAGTGGGAGCTGTGGAACACTTGGGCCAAGTGGTACGAGCTCAACTCCACGCACCCGCTGATCTCGAAGCGCCTGCAGGCCATCGACAGACTGGCGCCGCAGTACGGCAAAGCCCCCTTCGTGAATTTTGACCTGCAGAAACCCGAATCCTACCTGGACGATTTCTTCCGCGAGATCGGCATCAGCATCGCGCCGGTCATCGCCTTTTTGGCCGCGGCGGCGGTGGCGGCCGTGCTGTTCATCCAGGAGCGGATGGGGCTTTTGTGGGTCGCAGCGGTGCTGCTGATCGTCTCGGCGGTGCTGTCCCTGCTCAAATACCGGTTCACCCATCCGGCCAACGCCTATCACGAGGCGACCGTGGCCGGACTGCTGGCCGAGCCGAAAGTCTCCGGCATCCGCAGCATCCCCTGCGAGCTGAGAGGCACGATCATCGGCCGGGGCGACCCGGGGTGCATCTTCAACGAAGACTTCGTGCTGCAGGACGAGTCCGGCATCATCTTCCTGGATTACAACCAGCCGCTGTTCATCCTGAACAAGATCTTCGCACTATTCAGGGCCAAGGACAACCTGGACCAGAAGGCCGTTGTGCGCGGGTGGTACCGCCGCAGCCCCGTCCCGTACGTGGAACTGTACACCATCGAGGCCGGCGGGAAGACCAAGAAGATCTTCACCTACGGCGTCGGGAAAGTCCTGCGGTGGCTGTATCTGATACTGGCCGTGGCGGCATTCGCCGCGGCGTTCATGCTGTAACTGTACCAGCAGGGGACGTATCAAAAGTGGTGCAACGAGAAGGAGGAGAGTATGGCGTACGAGAAACTGTTTGCTCCCGGTAAGATCGCCGGGCTGGAACTGAGGAACCGCATTGTGATGCCCGCGATGGGTTGTTCGCTGGCGGAATCGTCCGGCGAGGCCGGCCCGCGCATGATCCGCTACTACGCGGACCGCGCGAAGGGCGGCGCGGGGCTGATCATCACCGAGATCACCCGCATTGACGATGAGACGGGTGTGGGCACGCCGAACCAGCTGTCGGTCACGAAGACCTACATGATCGGCCAGCTCCACCGTCTGGTGGAGGCGGTGCACGCCTATGACACGAAGCTCTTCGTGCAGCTGCATCATCCGGGCAACCAGACGCCGTCGCGTCTGATCGGCGGGAAGCAGCCGGTGTCCGCATCCGACGTCACCTGCAGGGTGATCGGCGAGCAGCCGCGCGCGCTGACGACGGAAGAGGTGGAAGGACTGGTGAAGAAGTTTGTCTTCGGCGCGGTCATCGCCCAGAAGGCAGGCGTGGACGGCGTGGAGATCCACGGCGCGCACGGGTATCTGGTCAGCCAGTTCCTCTCGCCGCACACCAACAAGCGCACCGACAAGTACGGTGGCAGCTTTGAAGGCCGCATGCGGTTCGCGACCGAGATCATCATGGGCATCCGCGCGTACTGCGGGCCGAAGTTCCCCATCGGCATCCGCATTAACGGAAACGACTACCTGGAGGACGGCATCACGGAGGAGGATGCCATCGCGCAGGCGAAATACTTTGAGAAGCTGGGCGTCTGCTACATCAACGTCAGCTGCGGCACCTACGATTCCGGCGCGACCATCATCGAGCCGAACTACTTCGCCGAGGGCTGGAAAAAGCACCTGGCGGCCAACATCCGCAAGGAAGTCTCCATCCCGGTCATCGCGGTCTGCAACATCAAGCATCCGGAAACGGCCGAGCAGCTGCTGGAGGAAGGCTTCGCCGATTTCGTCGGCATTGCCCGCGGCCATCTGGCCGATGCCGAGTGGGGCAATAAAGCCCGCGCCGGCAAGGAAGTGCTGATCCGCAAATGTCTGGGCTGCATGGAGTGCTTCCGCATCCTCAACGACGGCCTGCCGCTCGGCTGCACGCTGAACCCGGTCATGGGCCGCGAGTTCGAGTGGGGCGATGATAAACTGGTCAGGAACGGAGAAGGACGTACCGTCGCGGTCATCGGCGGCGGCCCCGCGGGGTGCGAGGCGGCGCTGACGTTGCGCAAGCGCGGGTTCCGCGTGGTGCTCTTTGAGGCGAAGGACCGCATCGGCGGCACCGTGAAGCTGGCGGCTGTTCCGCCGTGCAAGGGGATGCTGGCCGAGTTCATCGACACCCTGGAAGCCCAGCTGGCCGAGGCCGGCGTGGAAGTGCGCACCGGCGTGGAGGCGACCGTGAAGGCCGTGCAGGCCATCGGCGCGGAGGCCGTGTTCATGGCGGCCGGCGGCAAGCCTGTCTGCCCGCCCATCCCGGGCATTGAAAAGGCCGTGACTGCTGAGGACGTGCTCGCGGGCAAGGCGGACGTGAAGGGTGAGAACGCTGTCATTATCGGCGGCGGCGTGACGGGCCTGGAGACCGCCGAGACACTGGCCAAAGATCACCATGTGACCGTTGTGGAGATGCTCGACAAAGTGGGCGGCAACCTCTATCCGTCCGTCGTCATGCACCTGGCGCAGGAGATCATGAAGGCCGGCGGCGCCATCGCGAAGGGCCGTCAGCTGACGGCTGTCGAGGACGGCGCGGTGGTGGTCAAGGATACCAAGACCGGCGAAGAGAGCCGGATCCCGGCCGACACCGTCATCCTGGCCATGGGCGTGCGCCCGAACCGCCCGGACATCGACCGGTTCCGTGAGGCTTACGGCGACAAGCTGATCTGCGTGGGCGATTCTGCGCAGGCCGGGCAGATCTACGACGCCCTGCACTCCGGCCACGACCGCGCGTTCGTGTACGGCGCGTGAGAGCGATAAGAGCGGTACGAGCATAAGGGAACAGGCCCCCGGCCGGGAAACCGGCCGGGGGTTGTACGATAACTTTCCGGAATCGGCATGGAAACATGACTTTTCGTTCCGTTGTGCGGTGATTGTTATGATATCATCAGACCGGCATGACAGAGGCAGAGAACAGTCGGAGGGGGCATCTGTCCGAGACCTCGACATATCGTAGTTTGTTGAACCAGACAATGATGTCTAATCGATGGGATGCGGCATTTTCTCGCT
>CAMJGH010000128.1 GCA_946405185.1 uncultured Lachnospiraceae bacterium | reverse complement strand
GGGCTCGCCGCCCTCCATGATGGACACGCAGGAATTGGTGGTGCCCAGGTCGATTCCGATGATTTTTCCCATATTCAGTAACTTTTAAAATTTCACTTTCATCGCCTGCCAAGTCCGGCAGGCCGGGATGCTATCATCAAAACCTTTGCCAGCCGCGAATCGCTGACAAATTGTCAATCGCTACAGCAGCGCAGCGACGGCGGCAGCGACCTCCTGCATGTCAGCCGTGGGCTCGAAACGGGCCACAACGTTGCCCTTGCGGTCCACCAGGAACTTGGTGAAGTTCCACTTGATGTCGGGCTTGGCGGCATAGTCGGGATCGGAGCGCTTCATCATCCGGTCCATCATCTCGGCACGCTGGCCTTCGCCGAAACCTCCGAAGCCCTTCTGCTCCTTGAGCCAGGTGAAGAGCGGGTCGGCGGCCTCGCCGTTGACGTCGATCTTGTCGAACTGCGGGAAGGTGACATGGTAGGTGCCGGAGCAGAACTCCTGGATCTCGGCGATGGTGCCGGGCGCCTGTCCGCCGAACTGGTTGCACGGGAAGTCGAGGACGCTGAAGCCCTTGTCGGCATACTGCTCGTAGAGCTGCTCCAGCTCTGTGTACTGCGGGGTGAAGCCGCATTTGGTGGCCGTATTGACGACCAGCAGGACCTGGCCCTTGTACTGCGAGAGGGCCACGGGCTGCCCGTCGGCACCGCGGACGGTGAAATCAGTGATGTTACCGTTGGAGGAACCGGTCGCACCCTTGCAGCCGGCAAGCATCAGGACAGCAGCCATGATGGCAAGCAATCTCTTCATAACCAGATAATTTTTGCCAAAAATACATATTATCCGGAGATTTCCACCCCGTCATTTGTCAGAGGCCCTTCCAGGAGGACGGAAGCGGGGCCGTGAGGTCCATCTCCGTCTGGCGGACCGGATGGACGAAGCGGATGCGGCGGGCGTGGAGGCTGATGCCGCCGTCCGGGTTGGACCGGGGGGCGCCGTACTTGAGGTCGCCCTTGATCGGGCAGCCCAGGTGCGCGAGCTGGCAGCGGATCTGGTGGTGGCGTCCCGTGAGCAGCTCGACCTCCACGAGGTGGTAGTGGTCCGTGCTGCGCAGGTAGCGGTACCGGAGCCGCGCCAGCTTGGCTTCCGGGTACCGGGCGGGCTTGGGCGCGCTCCCGGCGGCGACGATGAAGGATTTGTTCTGCTGCTCGTTGCGGGCCAGCCAGCCCTCGAGCAGCCCTTCGCGGGGATCGGGCAGGGCGCAGCAGAGCGCCCAGTAGGTCTTGTGCACCCCGCCATCGCGGAACATCGCGGCGAGCCGCTCCAGGGCCTTGGAGGTCTTGGCCAGCAGGCAGAGCCCGCTCACCGGCCTGTCCAGCCGGTGAGGCAGGCCGAGGAAGACGCGGCCGGGCTTGGCGTCGCGCTGCGCGATGAAGGCCTTGTAGGTCTCCGTCAGCGGTTCGTCTCCGGTCTTGTCGCCTTGCGTGATCTCGCCCGCACGCTTGTTGACGACCAGCAGGTGGTTGTCCTCATAGAGGATCCGGCCCGCCAGGTCGTCGAATTCTTCCTGGGTCAGCTGCCTGTATTCCATGGCGCAAAGATAAGCAATCCTGCGCATTTACGGATGCCCGTCCGGCTTTTCCGCGTCAGCGGACATCGCCTTGGCACGGGATTGCTGCGCGGTCCGCCACTCCAGCCGCAAGCGTTCCTGGAAACGGGAGGGCGTCTCGCCCATGTTGAGCTTGAAGGCCATGTTGAACGTGACGACGGTATGGAATCCCGACATCAGGGCCACGTCGATGACCCGCAGGAAAGGGTCGCGCCGAAGCAGGTCGACGCTGTAGCGGACGCGGTAGCCGTTGACGAACTGGTTGAAATTGCGTCCGGAGATGACATTGATGGTCTTGGACAGGTAGGCCCGGTTGGAGAACACGGCCCCGGCCAGGTCCGCGATGGTGAACTCATAGTCCAGGAAGGGTTTCTTCTCCTCCATCAGGGCGCTCACGCGGTCATACAACTGCTGCATGCGCCCCATCTCCTCGGAGCGGTTCTCGACCAGCGTGGGGGCGTTCCGCAGGCTGCCCCGGACCAGCTCCTTGAGCTCCAGTTCCTTCCGGCGGGACAGCAGGAGCGTACGGCCCAGGATGACCCGCAGGGAGAGGAGCAGGTACATGAGTCCGCACAGCGCCAGGTATACCCAGCGGAGGGCGGCCGGAGCGCCCGGCCACGGGAAGAAGGCCGCCAGCACGAAGAGGGTCATGACATACGTGTCCCGCGCGTGGCACTCCACGTTGTTCCAGACCCGGGCGGGCCGGAACAGGGGCCACAGGTCTTCATAGCGCTCCTGGTTGCGGAACCAGAGGTAGCCGGTCTGGACCAGCAGCAGCGCCAGCACGCGCATCCGGCCCGGCAGGCCGGCGAGCGCGGCGGCCAGGGAGGCGATCCCCGCCAGCAGCGCGAAGCGGAAGGACCCGTCCGGGGACTCTTCGGAGAGCGGAAGCAGCAGAAGGAGGATGCAGCCTGTCAGCAGGGCCGCCGAAAGACCCGCGCTCCCGGGAGGCCCGCCCGTCTGCACGAACTCGAGCACCGGAGGCAGCAGGACGCAGCAGACAGAGAGGAGGCAGATGGCGTTGTAGCGGAGGAAGGCAGGATTCATCTTCATGGCTTGCACACGGATTGACTGCCCCAAAAATAAGGAAAACCCCCGACCGGAGGGTGGTCCGGCAGGGGGTAAAAGGTAAAAATTGCGAATTCTTATCGATACCTATCTCTTACCACCGGTCTTGAACCGGTCGAATCCCTTGCCGTAGACGCCGGTCACGGAAGAAACGGAGACGAAGGCGTTCGGGTCGATCGCATTGATGTATTTCAGGAACACGTTGAGGTCCGTCTTGCGGGTGATGACCATCACGACTTCCGTGTCGTGCTTGGTGTACCAGCCCTTCCCGTTCAGGACCGTCACGCCGCGATGCAGGTCGCTCATGATCGCATCGGCGATCTCGGCATATTTCGGGGAAAGGACGAAGATCTGGACCGACTGGCGCGAGCCGGACAGGTACAGGTCCAGCACCGTGCTGACGATGGTGATCAGGATGAAACCGTAGACCACCGTCGTGATCTTGTCCGGCCAGGCCATCAGCGTCCCGTCGGGCATGTAGGAAGGCACGAAGAGCGAGGACAGGATGATCACGGCGTCCATGATCAGGATCATGCGCCCCGGCGAGACGTTGCGGTACTTGTTGACAATCAGGGCGATGATGTCCGTACCCCCGGTGCTACCCCCCTGCGACATGGACATGCCGATGCCGATACCGACCATGATGCCGCCCATGATGGTGCACATCAGCTTGCCGTTGTCCAGGGCCAAGGTCTGGATGATCTCCTGCGGGAAGATCCCCTGTCCGACATTGAGGGTCACGGACGTCAGCAGGATGGCATAGACGGACTTGAAGCCGAAACTCCGCCCGAGAGTGAAGAGCGCGGCGACCAGCAGGGCGGCGTTGACCACGAAATAGGTATAGCCGATCTTGATGGCGCCGCCCGTCGCATACTGCACGATGGAGCCGAGACCCGTCACGCCGCCGCCAATCATATTGTTAGGAATCAGGAAGATAATCCACCCCACCACGTACATCAGCACGCCCAGGGTGATGAGCGTGTATTCCTTCACGCCCACCCAGATATTTTTCTTAAGCGATGTCATCTTTTTTCTTTTTGGACAGGTGAACCCCCGTCTTGATTTCCTCGAACCCCTCGCCGTAGACGTTGTGCGTCGGGGAGATCGACATGAATGCGCGCGGGTCGAGTTCCTTGATCACCCGCGACAGCCCGGACAACTGGGCCTGGTTGATGAGGATCAGCAGGACGTTGCGGTCCTGCTTGGTGAACCAGCCCTGGGCCTTCAGCACCGTCACGCCGCGGTCCATCCTGTGGATGATGTGGTCGGCGATCTGGTCGTACTTGTCGGAGAAGACCAGCAGCTGGTACGAAGTGCGCTTGCCGCCGACCACGATGTCGATGACCAGCGAGAAGATCACAACCTCCACCAGGCCATAGCACATGTCCGAGAAGTTCTTTTCAGGAAGCGCCAGCAGCAAGGAGCAGATCACGACATCCGACAGCAGGAAGACCGTGCTGAGCGAGACGGGATAGTACTTGTTGACCATCAGGGCGATGATATCCGTGCCGCCCGTGCTGCCGCCATAGCGGAGCACCAGCCCCAGGCCGACGGCCTCGAGCACGCCGGCTATGACCGGGATCAGGATGCGCTCCTCCACGAAGAAGAATTCACCGGGGACGGCGTGCAGGGCACCCGTCCGGCCGATCAGGTCCATCGCAAGCGTGGACACCAGGATGCACCAGATGGTCTTGAAGCCGAACCCGAT
>CAMJGH010000127.1 GCA_946405185.1 uncultured Lachnospiraceae bacterium | reverse complement strand
CTGCCGGCGGGGCGGCATCGCTTCTGTCCGCGCTGACACAGCATACCAGCCAGCAGTCGATGGTCCAGCAGCTGGGGGCGGCCGACAAAGTGGACGGCGGCAAGATCCTGGCCCACATCCTGGGCGGTGACCAGGCGGCGGTCATCAGCCAGCTGGCCGGTCAGACCGGTATGAACCAGACGCAGGTCACGGATGCGCTCTCGTCCATGACGCCGGCGCTCATGAGCGGCCTGTCCGCGGCCACCACCGAGACGGCGGGCGGCAACGGGATTGACGGCCTGGCGCAGATGTTCGGCGCCTCTCAGTCCTCCGGCGGCATCATGGGGATGCTCGGCGGGCTGCTTGGCGGCAA
The DNA here is from genome assembly GCA_946405185.1 of uncultured Lachnospiraceae bacterium. Lineage (GTDB taxonomy): Bacteria > Bacillota > Clostridia > Lachnospirales > Lachnospiraceae > CAKQHB01. The sequence continues at coordinate 4,439 of CAMJGH010000127.1, read as the reverse complement.
GAAGAAGCCGCAGGCGCAGACCAACGCCGGCAACGACGGCACGGAGCTGCTGTCGCTGTTAGGGGCACTGATGAAATAATCAGAAAATTGGGAACGGGAGAAGACTATGGAGCCGGACAACCGGGATAAAGAGAAAAAGACGAAGCTGCGGCCCAGCCGGCAGATGATCCTCTGGGGCATCACGGTTTTCTGCGTGGGCCTCGCGCTGATCCTTGCCGTCTTCCTGGTGTTCCGCGGCAGCGCCATCCGCTCCGGGTATCACGTGATCGTGAGCATCTTAAGCCCGGTGATCATCGGCGGGGTGGTCGCGTTCATCCTGACGCCGGTGGTCAACAAACTGGAGTGCAGCGTCTTCGCGCCGCTCTACCGCAAGGCGGGCGTGGATATCTTCGATACGGAGCATTTCGCAAAACACGCCCGCGCGGCCAGAGGGTTTTCCATCGCCATCTCCATGATCGTGCTGGTCAGCCTGATCACCTCCCTGGTGGTCGTGGTCTTCCCGCAGGTGTGGGAGAGCGTGATGACGCTCTTCGGAAACCTCCGTGAATACGCCGGCAACCTGGAGACGCTGGCGGAGAAGTGGCTGGAGCCGTACCCGGAGGTCTACGATCAGTTCCGCATCATCCTGGCCGAGGCCACCCAGCGTATCACCAAGTTCTTCAACGAGAGCATCCTGCCGCGCGTGCCGGAATACCTGGATTTCGTGACCAAGAGTATCCGCCAGGTGCTCACCGCGCTGCTGGACATCATCGTGGGCCTGGTGGTGGCGGCCTATCTGCTGGGCTTCAAGGAACGCCTGGCTGGCATGTGCAAGAAGTTCAACTACGCCTTCTTCCGCGAGCGGGTGGCCAACCGCATCATCGAGGAGGCGCGCTTCGTCAACAAGACCTTTACGGGCTTTCTGGTGGGCAAGATCATTGACTCGATGATCATCGGTGTGCTCTGCTACATCGGCTGCCTGATCTTCAAGTTCCCGTACGCCATCCTGGTGTCGGTCGTGGTGGGTATTACCAACATCATCCCGTACTTCGGCCCGTACATCGGCGGTGTGTTCGGCTTCCTGCTGCTGCTGATGATCAAGCCGCTCACGGCGGTGTATTTCGGCATCTTCGTGCTGGTGCTGCAGCAGTTTGACGGCAACATCCTGGGGCCTCGCATCCTGGGCAGCTCCATCGGCATCCCGAGCTTCTGGGTGCTGTTCTCCATCCTGCTCTTCGGCGGCCTGTTCGGCCTGGTGGGCATGGTCTTCGGCGTGCCGGTGTTCGCGGTCATCTATCACCTGATGGGGCTGCTGCTGGATACCATGCTGTCCCGCAAGCAGATGGAGACCTCCACGGAAGAGTATATCCGCACGGAGCGCATGGAGGGCGGGCAGATCGTGCACCGCACGCGGCCGGATGAGAAGCCGCGTGACCCGAAGGCGGCGCGCTTCCCCAAGAACATGGCCAAATTCCTGCGCCGGGACAAACTCATCGGAAAAGACGAGGACAAGAAATGAAGCTGATCTCGTGGAACGTCAACGGCCTGCGGGCCTGCGTGCAGAAGGGCTTTGAAGATTTCTTTAAGGCCTCGGATGCCGATGCCTTCTGCATTCAGGAGAGCAAGCTGCAGGAGGGGCAGATCGTCCTGGACCTCCCGGGGTATCACCAGTACTGGAACTACGCGGAGAAGAAGGGGTATTCGGGCACGGCCATCTTTACGAAGGAAGAGCCGCTGTCCGTGGCGTACGGCCTGGGCATCCCGGAGCATGACCACGAGGGGCGCGTCATCACGCTGGAGTTTCCGGCGTGGTACCTGGTCACCGTCTACACGCCCAACGCGCAGGACGAACTGAAGCGCCTGGATTACCGCATGGAGTGGGAGGATGCCTTCCGCGCGTATCTGACGGGGCTGGCCGAAAAGAAGCCGGTGGCCGTCTGCGGCGACATGAACGTGGCTCATCAGGAGATGGACCTCAAGAACCCTTCCACCAACCGTCACAACGCCGGGTTTACGGACGAGGAGCGCGGCAAGTTTTCGGAGCTGCTCGCCGCCGGGTTTACGGATACCTTCCGGTATCTCTATCCGGACACCGTCACCTATTCCTGGTGGTCCTACCGCTTCCAGGCGCGCGCCAAGAACGCCGGATGGCGCATCGACTACTTCCTGGTCTCCGAAGGCCTGAAGGGGAAGATCACCGATGCGAAGATCCACACCGAGGTGCTCGGGTCCGACCACTGCCCGGTGGAGCTGGACCTGGCCCTCTGACGGGCGCATCAATCTGAGAGAATAACGAGGCTGTATGTCTATGCTTTCTGTTGTCATTCCTTCTTACAACGAAGAAGCCATGATCCCGCGCACGCACCAGGTGATCGGCGGCATCCTGAGGGAGGCCGCCATTTCCTATGAGCTGATCTTTGTCAACGACGGCTCGAAGGACCGGACGTGGGAGGAGATCGGCGCGGCCGCGTCGGCGGATGCCCACGTGCGCGGCGTCTGCTTTTCGCGCAATTTCGGCAAGGAGGCCGCCATCTTCGCGGGGTTATCGGCCGCTAAAGGCGACTGCGTGGCCGTCATCGACTGCGACCTGCAGCACCCGCCGGAAACGCTCGTCACCATGTACCGCCTGTGGGAGCAGGGGTACGAAGTAGTGGAGGGCGTGAAGGCCAGCCGCGGCGAGGAGAGTGCCGCCCACGGCTTTGCCGCGAAGATGTTCTACAAGCTGATGAACGCCGCCACCGGGTTTGACATGAGCCGGGCGTCGGATTTCAAACTGCTTGACAGAAAGGCGGTCACTGTGTTATTAAACATGCCTGAGAAGAACGCCTTCTTCCGGGCACTTTCTTCGTGGATCGGCTTTAAGACCACGGAAGTGGCGTACGACGTGCGGGAGCGCGAGGCCGGCGAGTCCAAGTGGTCCACCCGGTCGCTCATCCGCTACGCGCTCACCAACATCACTTCGTTTTCCACGGCGCCCATGCAGATCGTCACGTTCCTCGGGTGCCTGCTGCTGGCGGTGTCCCTCGTCTTCTCGGTGATCGCCATCATCCAGAAGGTCGCGGGGGTGTCGCTGGGCGGCTTCACCACAGTCATCCTGCTGATGTGCCTGTTTGCCAGCGTCATCATGATCAGCCTCGGCATCATCGGCTTCTACATCGCCAAGATGTACGATGAGATCAAGGGAAGGCCGCGCTATATCGTTTCGTCCACAGTCGGGGAGCCGGAAAGACCGGCGAACTGACGCTGTCCCACAGAAAGGATCTGTTTTATGTGCGGGATCGTAGGCTACATCGGCGGCCGTCAGGCTGCCCCGCTGTTACTCGAAGGCCTCTCGCGGCTGGAATACCGCGGGTATGATTCTGCCGGCATCGCGGTGCGCGACGGCGCCGGCGATACGGTGGTGGTCAAGGCGAAGGGGCGCCTGAAAAACCTCTCGGAAAAGACCAACGGAGGACGGGCGCTCGTGGGCACGGCCGGCATCGGCCACACGCGCTGGGCCACGCACGGCGAACCGTCCGAAAGCAACGCGCATCCGCACATCTCGGGCGATGACTGCAACGTGGTGGGCGTGCACAACGGCATCATCGAAAACTACCAGGAACTGCGCGAGAAGCTGGAGAGCCACGGGTACGTCTTTTATTCGGAGACGGACACCGAGGTGTGCATCAAGCTGATCGATTACTACTACCGCAAGTATGGCATCGGCCCGGTGGACGCCATCACCCGCACCATGGTGCGCGTGCGCGGCTCCTACGCGCTGGCCGTCATGTTCAAGGATGACCCCGGCGCGGTCTACGGCGCCCGCAAGGACAGCCCGCTGATCGTGGGCCTGGGCGAAGGCGAGAACTTCCTGGCCTCCGATGTGCCGGCTATCCTGAAGAACACCCGCAAGGTTGCCTACATCGACAACCTGGAGCTGGTGCGCCTGACGGCGGATTCCTGCGTCTTCTACGACCTGAACGGCGACGGCTACGAAAAAGAGAGCCGCGAGATCGACTGGGACGCCGAAGCGGCGGACCGCGGCGGCTTTGAGCACTACATGATCAAGGAGATCCACGAGCAGCCGAAGGCCTTCTCGGACACCGTGGACTTTGCCGTGAAGGGCGATGAGAACGCCTGGCGGATCGATCTGTCGGCGCTGGGCCTGGAGGAAGAGGAGATCAGACAGATCTCCGATATCACCTTCGTGGCCTGCGGGTCGGCTTTCCACGTGGGCATGGTGCTGCAGTATGTCTTTGAGGACATGGTGCGCGTGCCGGTGCGCGTGGAGCTGGCCAGCGAATTCCGCTACCGCAAGCCGCTGCTCGGAAAGAACACCCTGGTGGTGGCGGTCTCCCAGAGCGGCGAGACGGCCGATACACTCGAAGCCATCCGCGAAGCCAAGAGCCAGGGCGTGAAGACCCTCGCCATCGTCAACGTGACCGGTTCGACCATCGCCCGCGAGAGCGATGCGGTGTTCT
>CAMJGH010000126.1 GCA_946405185.1 uncultured Lachnospiraceae bacterium | reverse complement strand
ATCATGGTCACACAGTCCGTGTGGCCGTTATGCACCGGCAGTTTGGCGATCATGGCCTGCGTCTCGGTGGTCTGGTACTGGCCGCCGTACGGCATGGTCACGGAACCGGCGCCGATGGAGGCGTCAAACCGCTCCACCAGGCCCTTCTGCGAGCAGACGTTGAGGTCGGACAGCATGTGCTTCCATGTCTCCGCGATGTCCGCCGGCACCTTCTTCGCAAAGTAGTTGTCCTTTGCGGCGGGCGGCACCACGGTGACGGTGGTCTCCTGGTGCGCGCCGTTGGTGTCCAGGAAGGCGCGGCTGATGTTGACGATCTCTTTCCCGCGCCAGCTCATGACCAGGCGCGGATCCTCGGTGACCACGGCCACCGGGGTGGCTTCCAGGTTCTCGGAAGCCGCGTAGGCTAAAAACTGCTCCACGTTTTCGGGCGCGATGACCACGGCCATACGCTCCTGGGACTCGGAGATGGCGATCTCCGTGCCGTCCAGGCCCGCGTATTTCTTCGGCACCTTGTCCAGATCGATCTGCAGGCCCGCGGCCAGCTCACCGATGGCGACGGACACGCCGCCGGCGCCGAAATCGTTGCACTTCTTGATGATGTGGCTGACTTCCTCCCGGCGGAACAGGCGCTGCAGCTTGCGTTCCGTCGGGGCGTTGCCCTTCTGCACTTCCGCACCGCAGGTCTCGATGGAGGTCACGGTGTGGGACTTGGACGAACCGGTGGCACCGCCGATGCCATCACGCCCGGTGCGGCCGCCCAGCAGGATGATGACATCCCCCGGATCGGAGGTGAGGCGCTGCACCGCACGGCGGGGCGCTGCGCCCATGACCGCGCCGATCTCCATGCGCTTGGCCACATAGTCCGGATGATAGATCTCTTTGACATAGCCGGTCGCCAGACCGATCTGGTTGCCGTAGGAGGAATACCCCGCGGCCGCCTCGGTCACGATCTTGCGCTGCGGCAGTTTCCCCTTCAGGGTCTGGTCCAGCGGGAGGGTCGGATCCGCCGCGCCCGTGATGCGCATGGCCTGGTACACGTAGGTACGGCCGGACAGCGGGTCGCGGATGGCACCGCCAAGGCAGGTGGCCGCGCCGCCGAAAGGTTCGATCTCCGTGGGATGGTTGTGGGTCTCGTTCTTGAAGTTGACCAGCCACTCCTCGGTCTTCCCGTCCACTTCGACGGGCACCACGATGGAGCAGGCATTGATCTCGTCCGACTCTTCCTGGTCATCCAGCTTCCCTTCAGCCTTCAGCTTCCGGGCGCCCATGAGGGCCAGGTCCATGAGGCAGACAAATTTGTCCGGGCGGTTCTTCAGCAGTTCCGCGCGGTCCGCCAGATAGCGGTTCAGGCTGGCGCGGATGGCATCCGCCGCATAGCCGTCTTCGATGGTGATATCCTTCAGCTCGGTCTGGAACGTGGTGTGGCGGCAGTGGTCCGACCAGTAGGTGTCCAGCACGCGGATCTCGGTCACGGTGGGATTGCGCTTCTCTTCGGCCGCGAAGTGTTCGCGGATGAAGAGAAAGTCCCGGTAGGTCATGGCCAGGCCCAGGGAGTCATACAGCGCTTTGAACTCATCCTCCGGCATGGTGGTGAAGCCGTCAAATGTGGCCACATCCGCCGGATCGTCAAAGGCCTGCTGCAGCGTCTCCGGAACGGCTTCCGACGCCAGGCGGGAATCCACCGGGTTGATGCAGTGAGCGATGATGGCCTCTTTTTCTTCTTCGGTCAGCGCGCCGGCCAGCACGTAGGTGACGGCGGAACGCACGGTGGGCGTCTCTTCGGGTGCCAGCAGCCTTATGGCCTGCTCGGCGGAATCCGCGCGCTGGTCAAACTGGCCCGGCAGGTATTCCACGGTGAAGACAGTCTCACCGCCCGCGGCCGGGAACTGCCCTTCGTAGACGTTATCGACCGGGGGTTCCGAGAAGATGGTGTCTTTGGCCTGCGCGTAGGCGGCATCCGACACGTTTTCCACGTCGTACCGCACGAGCACACGGACCTCATCGACCGTGCGGATGGCGAGGTAGCGGCGGATCTCCTCAGCGAGAGACCTGGCCGTGACGGCAAACTCCGGTTTCTTTTCCACATAGACTCTTCTTACGCTCATGCTTCCTCCGTTCAGCGCACACACGGCGCCGGGCACAGTTTATCATAAGCCTGCCGTAACGGCAAGATTATTCCTCCGCGTTCAGCGCGTCGATGGTGATCTTCACGAGCGCTTCCACTTCGTCTTCGGTGCACATCATGCGGTCCGCCAGCTCCGCCACGGTGGGCACGCGGTCCAGTTCCTCGCCCATCTTCTTGCTGACTTCCTCCAGCAGCTGCACGCGCTGCAGGATCTGCTTTTCAGTCTCATCGGCGTAGGCCTGCTCGTCGGCACAGTCCTCCAGCGCCTCCCTGATGCGCCCGGTGATGTGCTCCACGAAATCCCCGCAGCCGCCGTCGGCGTACTCGTACACGGCCATGGTCAGCGCCATGTTGCCCTCCTGCACCAGGTCCGCCTCGGCCACGCGCCCGCCGGCCAGCTTTGACGCCAGCGGCAGCACGCGGTGAAGGTTGCCTTCGATGAGGCGCGCCGCGGCGTTCGTATCGCCGGCCAGGAGCTGCTCTGTCAGCCGGGTGATCTCCTCCTCGCTGCAGGGCGCCACCCCTTTTAACTCTCCCAGATACATCGCGTGGGTATTCTGATCAGCCATTGTCCGTTCCCTCCCAAAATTCCTTTGCCATCTGACCGGCGGTCTTCACATCGGTGCGTCTGGCGTCCGCCCACTCCCGCGGGAAGAGCGCCCGGTAGCCGGACTGCCACAGCCGCCTGTCCAGCAGAAAGATGACGCCCCTGTCGGTGTCCGTGCGGATCAGCCTCCCGGCCGCCTGCATCACTTTGTTCATGCCGGGGTTGCGGTAGGCGAAGGCGTACCCGTCCTCCCCGTTCTCCCGGTAAAAGTCCCTGATGATCTCGCGCTCGGTGCAGACCTGCGGCACGCCGCACCCCACCACGATCACGCCGATCACGCGCTCACCCGCGAGGTCGATCCCCTCGGAGAAGATGCCGCCCATCACGGCCAGGCCGATGAGCGTCTCCTGCCGGTCCTCCCGGAAGGCGGCCAGAAAGTGCTCCCGGTCCTCCTCCCGCATGTGGGTGCCCTGCACCAGCACCTCCGCGTTCCGGCCTCCCGCCTCCAGCCTCTCGGCCAGCGGCTCCGCCACGTCCGAGAGGAACTTGAATGACGGGAAGTACACCAGGTAGTTGCCCTCCCGCGCGGCCGTCACATCCGCAATGTAGCGGGCGATGTCCGTATACATGCCGGCACTGCGCTGCCGGTACTGCGTGGTCACATCCGACGCCACCGCCAGCAGCCGCTTTCCGGTGTCGAACGGCGACGGCGCGTAGACGGCGTAGTCCTCCTCGCACCCGGTCAGCATGGACTTGAAATACGTGACCGGCAGGATGGTGGCCGAAAAGAACACTGCCGCACTCCCCTGCGCCAGGCACGCCATCAGGCGCTTCGCAGGGTTGACGCAGAACAGTTTCAGGCGCAGATGGCCGTCCGGCAGGAATTCCGTGTAAACGCGGTAGTTCTCATCCGCGCCGTCAAACATGGCGAAGAAGTCCCGCAGGCGGAAGAAGAACTGCGTCTCCTCCTCGTCCATCACGGCCTGTCTGTGATCCTCATACCAGCTGCTGATCATATCAAAGAGCAGGCCGCAGCTTTCGGCTAACGGCGCCGTCTCCGACAGGCTCCAGAGCTTCGCGCCTTCCTCCGGCGTCTCCTTCTTCAGCTCCAGCAGCATCTTGCTGCACCGGGACAAGGCATTTGACAGGCGCTTCCCGCGCGCTTTGTAGTGCCTTGCGGAATCCAGGAAGTCTTCCTTGATCAGCTCCGCCGAGTACATCTCCCGGGCGCGTTCGGGGAGGTTGTGTGCCTCGTCCACCAGAAAGACGTACTTGCCCTTCCGGTCATTGCCGAAATACCGCTTGAAGCGCACGTTCGGGTCAAAGCCGTAGTTGTAGTCGCAGATGACGGCGTCCGTCCAGTCCGTGACGTCTAGGTTGAGCTCAAACGGGCACACCTCGTAGCGCTCGGCGGCCAGGATCACGTCTTCCCGTGTGATGCGGCCGTGGGTGCTGATCAGATCATAGACGGCGTCGTTCACCCGATCAAAATGGCCCTTCGCGTACGGGCAGGCCTCCGGGTTGCAGGCGCGGGGCTTCCCCTGCTCCAGCAGAAAGCAGAGCTTCTCTTTGGCCGTCACCGTGACCGACGAAACGGCCGGCGGCCCGGCGGGCGTCTCGCACCCCTCCAGGATGCGGAAGGCTTCTTCTGCGGCCTGACGGGTGATGGTGCGGGCGGTCAGATAGAAGAGCTTTTCGGCCTTCCCCTCCCCCAGCGCCTTCACCGCCGGAAACAGCACCGACATGGTCTTGCCGATGCCGGTGGACGCCTGCACGAACAGGCGCTTCTCCCGGCTGATGGTCTTATACACGGCCGCCGCCAGATCCCGCTGGCCGGGCCGGTAGGGGAACGGGAACTCCAGTGAAGCCACCGTCTCCTGCAGGCGGGCGCGGTGTCCGGTCTCATAGCGGACGAACCGGGCGAACATGGCCAAAAGCCTTTCCACCTCCGCTTCCAGTTCCTCAGCCGTGTAGGAGCGCTCAAAATAACGCACATCCTCGGTCTCGAAGCGGCAGTACGTCACGCGGACGTTCATGCGCTCACACCCGTTTTCGCGGGCATACAAATGCGCGTAGCAGACCGCCTGCGCCAAGTGCACCGGCACCGGCTCCTCCCACTCAGCCGGATCCGCGTAGATGCCTTTGATCTCATCGATGGTGACGGTGCCGTCCGGTGCGGTGAAGATGCCGTCGGCGCGGCCTTCAAGCTTCACCCGCACATCTTCATAGGAAAGCGTGCCGGCCAGCGCCACTTCCGCCCGGTAATCCCCGCCCGCTTCCTTCTGCAGTTTTCGGTGGATCCGGCTCCCTTCCGCCATGGCTTGCTGGGAG
>CAMJGH010000125.1 GCA_946405185.1 uncultured Lachnospiraceae bacterium | reverse complement strand
TGGACGATCCCCACACCTTCCCCAAGACGGCGCAGCCGGCCATCCAGGATATGGTGGAGGCCTTCCTGCCGTACGCCAAAGAGAAGATGCCGGTGTTGTTTCTGACCATCACCACCAAGTTCTCCGGCACCTACAACGCGGCGCTTCTGGCGGCGGATATGGTGCGGGAGGAAGTGCCGGACGCCGAGATCTGCGTGCTGAACTCCTGTGTCAACACCGTGACGCAGGGGCTGGCGGTGCTGGAAGCCTGCCGCATGCGGGATGCCGGCTACACGCTGTCGGAGTGCGTGGAGCGGCTGCAGAAGATGATCCCCACCGGGCGCATCCTGTTCACCGTGGGCAACTACGACTACCTGGTGAAGGGCGGGCGCATCGGCAAGCTGATGGCCGCCATGGTCATGGGGCTGAACATCCGGCCGCTGATCATCCTGAAAGAAGGCGAGATCTTCCCCGGCGGCATCGCCCGCGGGAGGAAGAGGAGCCTGGAAAAGGTGCTGGGGCTGCTGCCCAAGTACTTCAAGCTGCACCGCGACGAGGATCCGAAGGACTATGCCTACGTTATCGGCTATGGGTATGACCGCGAGGAAGCGGTGGATTTCCGCGAGAAGATGAAAGAGTGTCTGAAAGAGCTCGGGTGCGAGGCGGAGATAAGGCTCTGTCAGATTGGAGCTGCCATCAGCGCGCATACGGGCCCGTATGCGCTGGGCATTGGGCTGATGCGGAAGTACGATACGTATCCGGCGTGAGGGGCTGTCCCGTCAATTATCAAAGGAATCCCCCTGAAGGATCAACTGAATAGCTGTTTGCAGATACCCCTCCTCGAAGGCTCCGTCCCAAGTCACCTTCTCGGAGGGGTATCCTGCTGCACAGCTGCCATATTTGTTCGCGCAGGGGGATTCCGGCGAGGTGGCCGGAACAGAAGCTGTTTGCGTGAAATTGCCGGGAAAACCTCACGCCGGGAGGCGTTCGTTCTTCTTCCGCTCAGCCTGTGCCCCGCGCACGCGGGAGGATAAACCATCGGTTGCGCGGGGGATGAGGGACGGATAAAACCGTGAACGGAGATGGTGGGAGGGGGCTAATTTACGGAAGTTTTGGTTTTAGGAGCGGGGAGATGTGATATCATAGGGAAAGAAGGCACTTTTTGCCGGCTGCGGGCTTTCGGAAGGAGGCGTTTATGCTGAGTGCATCCTACTATTACGGATATGGTTTTGATATGACATACCTCCTGGTGATCATTGGTGCGGTGCTGTGTCTGGCGGCGCAGGGGTATGTGAAGTCGACGTACAGCCGCTACGCGAAGGTGCCGTCGCATGCCGGCATGACCGGTGCGGAGGCGGCGAAGCGCATTTTGGAGCGCAACGGTATTTACGATGTGGCGGTGCGGCACGTGTCGGGCCAGCTGACGGATCACTACGATCCGCGCAGCAAGGTGGTGAATCTGTCGGATGCCACGTATGGTTCCACGTCGGTGGCGGCCATCGGGGTGGCGGCGCATGAATGCGGGCACGTGCTGCAGCATGCGGAGAAGGACATGTTCCTGGCGTTCCGTACGGCCATCGTGCCGGTGGCCAGCATCGGCTCGCAGGCGGCCTGGCCGCTGATCATCATCGGGCTGTTTTTGAATGGCAGCGTGTCGTACTACATCATCATGGCGGGCGTGATCGCGTTTTCGCTGTCGGTGCTCTTCCAACTGGTCACGCTGCCGGTGGAGTTCGGCGCGTCGCGCCGGGCGCTGGCCATGATCGAGGACTACGGGATCCTGGGCAGCGAGGAGACGGCCCAGTCGCGCGTGGTGCTGCGTGCGGCCGCGCTCACCTACGTGGCCAGTGCCGCGGCGTCGGTGCTGCAGCTGCTGCGTCTGCTGATGATCGCAAACCGCAGAAGGGACTGATCCATGAAAAAGCAAGGTCTGATTGCCGCCGGCCTTCTGGCCGGCGGCCTGACACTTTCTACGGCCGGTGTGTACCATCTGGCGTTTCACTCGCCCAACCGGGAGCAAAACGATGACAAAAACCTCCCACCGGGGGAGCAGATGGCGGCCTTTCGCGACAAGACGCTCGCCAACATCGAAAAACTGCAGGCCATGCCGTACGAGCGGGTGACCATCCCCTCTCACGACGGGCTGACGCTCGCCGGGCGATTGTTTATGCAGAATCCGGAGGCGCCGCTGGCCATCGGCTTTCACGGCTACCGCGGCACGCCCTTCCGGGATTTTTCGGGCGGAGCGCTCTTTTATCTCTCGCAGGGGATGAACCTGCTGCTCGCGGAGCAGCGGGCGCACCTTTCCAGCGAGGGGCACACCATCACGTTTGGCGTACAGGAGCGGTACGACTGCCTCGCGTGGACCCGGTGGGCCGTGGAGCGGTTCGGGGAAGAGCGGCCCTTCGTCCTGTGCGGCATCTCGATGGGCGCGGCCACGGTGCTCTTGGCCTCCGCGCTGCCGCTGCCCCAAAACGTGCGCGGCATCATCGCGGATGCATCCTATACATCGCCCGAAGCCATCATCCGCAAAGTCTGCCGGGAGGATATGCATCTGCCGGACGGGCTGGCCTGGCCGCTGGTGCTGGCGGGGGCCCGAACGTTCGGCCGGTTTGACCCGCGCGGCACCGATGTGTGCGAAGCGGTGAAGCAGGCACAAGTGCCCATCCTCCTCTTCCACGGCGAGGACGACCGGTTTGTGCCGTGTGAGATGGGCCGGCAGATCGCCGCGGCCAACCCGGAAAAGATCACGTTTCTCACCTTCCCCGGCGCCGGCCACGGGCTGTCGATGCTGGTGGATGAAGAGCGCTACACCGGGGCGGTGCGGGAGTTTCTGGGCCGGGTCCTGGAGGATTACCGCCGGAACGGGACGGTCTCGCCGGTTTCGGTCCGGGAGAGCAGGGTGCCGGAGGCATCGAAGGTATAGCGGTACACGGTGGAGACCCCGCCGACCGTAAAGGAGTCGGTGGCCAGGGAGAGGAAGGTGGAGGAGATGTTCTCCACATCCCACAGAAGCGTCCCGTCGCCGGCGACGGCCAGCCGTCCGCCCAAAGACCCTTCGGCGGAGTAGAAGGTCTGCGGCACCCCGCCGTCTTCGTCACAGACCAGCAGGACGGCCGTGTAGTTGTCGCGCACAAGAAGCGTCAGCTCTTCGTCGGGGATATCCAGGCGGTCTTCTAAAAACACCTGGTCCAGGACTGGCTGGATGTCCGCGCGGGAGCCGGTGCGGTCCGTTTTCGGGACGAACCAGGCGGAGAGGAAGATGCGCCCGCCGAAGGAGGCCATGTCGGTCAGGTAGTAATCGCCGTCATCGGCTTCGTAGGAGAGGGTCTCCTGCGGCACGCCGTCCGCATCCAGTTTTAACAGCGTGGCGGTTTCTTTCTGCTGCCAGGTGCCCACGTGCACCAGATACCCATCCCCCAGGCGGGCGGCCCCCCACACACCCAGGTTTCCGATCTCGGTCTGGTGCCAGTACGTCTGCCTCCCGGAGGCGTCAAAGAGGGTAAGTGTGAGGAACCGGAGGTTGCCGCGGCTGATCACGGCGACCGCTCCCTCCTCCTTTTCCAGGACGGCGGCGATGGATTCCTGGCCGTACCCGTGCAGCAGCACGCGGGACCAGCGCGTCTGTCCGGCATCGTCCACGCAGGCCAGCCACGCGCTGTGCCCATAGTCGGAGCCGATCTGCGGGACCCGCCCCCAGACAAACGTGGCGTCCCCGGCATGCACGGCGCCTTCCGTAAAGACGTCCGGGAAGGCGGCGGTCCACAACAGAGTTCCGTCCAGCCGGCACTCGACGGTGCTGGTGTCGGTCACTTCAACCCCCGTGGAGGGGTCTTTTTTTTCGGTGCAGCGCATCGAGTAGGCGTAGCCGGCGCCGGCCGGCGTGCGCGCGAAGACGCGCTGATCCCAGAGGCTGGCCAGCATTTCGGGCGAGGGAGCCTCCTGTGCCAGCGCCAACCCGGGAACGGCCCGCGTGAGGACGGCGGCGGTTTTGTCGCTGCCAAACGTCCGGGTGGTGATGTCGCGGTAGACTTCGCGGATGTCCGCGCGGGAGAGCCCGTCGGTTGCCAGGCCGTTCTCTTCAAAAAACGTGTGCGCCGCGGCGTATTCGGCGGCTTCGGCGCCGGCGGCGGCCAGCACCATGACGGCCGCCAGCAGCAGGCACGCGGCCGCTGTTTTCAGGCGGGAGATCGTCCGGCCGGCGCGCGGCAGGCGGCGGGCGGAGGCGGAAGGCTCGCCACAGGCGGCGGCTTCCGCGAGGAAACGGTCATCCAGACCGTCCAGAATGGTCTGCAGCTGCTCTTTTTTCATGAGAAGATCCCTTCCTTTTCCAAAAAAGTGCGCAGTTTCCCGCGCAGGCGGGAGAGGCGCACCGAGACCGTGTGCGGGCGGACACCGAGAAGCTTCGCCAGATCTTTCGGGGAATCCCCGAACCAGAAACGTCTTACGAACAGGAGCCGGTCTTCGGCGGAGAGATCCGCCAGAAAGTGGTTGATCCGGCGGGAGAGCGCGCGGGCGAGGGCTTCATCCTCCACGGAAAACGAGGAGGGAAAGCACTCGGCCAGGTCGTCCAGCGACACGTCGTACGCGGTGTTCCGCTTGTGGGCGGTGTTGCGGTGGTAGCGGGCGATGGCGAGGTTTTTGACGATGCGGCAGAGATAGGCGGAAAGCGGATCCGGTCTTTCCGGCGGTATGCGGTCCCACACGGCCAGCCAGGCGTCGTTGACGCACTCCTCGACATCGCGCGGATCGGAGAGAAGGTTGCCGGCCAGGTGCCGGCAAAGCGCGCCGTAGCGGTCGTCAAGCGCCGCGATGGCGGCATCGTCCCGTTTGAACAGCAGCGAAATGATCCGGGCATCTTCCATGACGGCTCCTCCTTTCTCTCCTCACTTATCTTCTATGGAACGGAAGGAAAATGTCTCACAAAAAAGGAAGGACCGGGCAGTACCGCATAGGAATGCCCGGTCGTGAGTTTGACATCCTCCCACGGTTAAAACCGTGGGATTCCAATGGGCTGACGCCCAG
>CAMJGH010000124.1 GCA_946405185.1 uncultured Lachnospiraceae bacterium | reverse complement strand
ACCGAGACCGGAATCCCCCACCTCTAAGCGCAGCGTAGGTGGGGGTAGTTCAACGTCCGTGCGAGAACAGCTGGCACAGCAGCACAAACACCACGGCCAGCAGAAGGCCCGCGCCTGCGCCCATGGCTCCGGTGCGCAGCAGCGCCGGTCCCAGTTTCCCGGCGATCTCCTGCAGCGGGCCGAAATCGCGCTCCGCGAGCACCCGGCCGAGAAGCACTCCTCCCGCCGCCGTCAGACCCCCGGCAGGCACCAGCGTCCAGCCGGCAAACCGGAAGCCGCGGCGCACGCGCCGCAGATGGATCAGCAACAGCAGCAGGATCAAAACCCCGGACGCTCCCGCCAGAGCCCAGAAGCCCGTCGGTGAGAGGGCCATGGCCGCCCATCCCACCGGAATCCCCATCCTCTCCGACAGGAATCCTTCATCCAGCGTGTCCGTGCCCAGTTCATCGAACAGATCCTCGATATCCTGTCCGGTCAGCCGGAAGGCCGGCATGCCGGTTTCCTCCCGTTTTTTCCCGGAATCGTCATAGACGATGATCCCGCGGCTGTCATCATAGAGATCATCCGCGCGTTTTTTCAGGAACTTCCGCACCCCTGCGGCCGAAAGCGGCTCCAGTTCCTCTCCTTCCAGAAAATACCCGGCGTAGTTTCCGACCGCGTCCCTCACGTAATCGCGCAGATACGGCTGGTCAAACGCCCTGGCCACGTTTCTGGCCTTCATGCCGGAGGCTTTCAGCACATCCCCCCAGGTGTCCGTGATCAGGTCGGTGAGCGTCATCAGCTCCCCGTCTTCGTCCGGGAAGCCCAGTTCGGTGATGTCGATATCCTCGACTGCCTCCTCCAGGGCTTCGCGCGTTACGGTCGAGCGCACTGCAAAGAGCGCCATCGCGCAGACCGACGTGACGAACAGCAGCAGGCACAGGATGATCGAAAGGAACCCTGCGCCGAAGGACATGCGCGGCTTTCTGTTTTCCATGGCTCTCCCCTCCTCCGCCCTCCGCTTCTGCGGCCGGGCACAGCATCATAGTACCATACCCCTTTTCCGGATTCCTACTGTCTTTTCTGCCGGTTTTTCGCTTTTTTGAGATGCCCCTTTCCCCTCTGCGCGGTTTCATGCTAAGATAAACAGCGGAAGCCGGATATCCCGGACTTCCGCTGTGATCCTTTATTCTGTGAGGTCTGTCATGCATCGACACGTCATCGTCACCGGTGCCTCCCGCGGCATCGGCAAGGCCGTCGCTCTGGCCTTCGCGTCCGCCGGGGACGCCGTCACCATCTGTTCCCATGCCTCCGAAGGGGCTCTTTTCGCCGCCGCCGAAGACATGCGCGCCGCCGGCGCCGCATCCGTCACCGCCCTCACGGGCGATGTGGCCGACCCGGCCTTCTGCCGGCAGCTGGCCGATGCCGCCGCCCCGGCGGATATCCTCATCCACAGCGCCGGCATAGCCCACTACGGGCTGCTGCAGGACATGACCGATGAGGAGTGGGACCGTCTGATGGCCGTCAACCTCTCCTCCGCCTTCTATCTCTCCCGGGCCGTCATCCCGGGCATGGTGGCGGCCGGGCACGGAAAGATCCTCTTCATCTCCTCCGTGTGGGGCATCGCCGGCGCCTCCTGTGAGGCGGCCTACTCCGCCAGTAAAGGCGGGCTGAACGCCCTGGCAAAAGCCCTCGGCAAGGAACTGGCGCCGGCAAACATCCAGGTGAACGCCCTGGCGCTGGGGGTGATCGACACCGCCATGAACGGCCACCTGAACGAAGACGAGCGCGCGACGCTGGCCGATGAGATTCCGGCCGGACGTTTCGGCCGTCCCGAAGAGGCCGCCGCGCTGGCTTTGCAGCTGTGCACCGGAAACGATTACCTGACCGGCCAGGTGGTCACGCTGGACGGAGGGTTTCTTTAAGTCCTGCCCTTCCGCCGCAGCGGATACACGCCCCCGTCTTCGCAGACCTGCGCAAAGACCCCGTCCCGGATCCGGTAGGCCAGGCCGCGGATCTGCGCTTCCTCTTCCGTCTCGAACAGGTAACTGCCGTCCGTGAGCGCGTAGAACGTCCGTCCCGCGCTGTCGGGGTAAGTGATATCCTCCATCAGGCGCAGCCCGTCGACCAGATCGTCCTTCACCGCGTTATAGTGCGGCAGGATCCGGTATTCCGTCAGGCCCAGTCCCGGAAGGAAGCGCCTGTACGCCGGGTCGGAAGCCTCCCCGGGCATCTCCGGCTGGGCGTATACTTCGCGGGCACAGTTCATCGTACCGGCGCTGATACCCATCGCGATCCCGGAAAAGCCGCGGAAGCGCTCCGCCAGGCCGATCCGGTGAAAGAACGCGTTCTGCGTCGGCACGTGCCCGCCGCCGAGGATGACAAAGTCGTACCCAGGCAGGGCCGCCGCCTTCTCTTCCCCGTTCAGCGCATCGCAAAGGTCCATGCAGGAAAAAGGCAGCCCGGTATCCCGCAGGATAGTCTCAAAGTCTTTCCGCATCCGGTCGTTGCGCTCATGCTCCTCCGGAAACGCGCTCACGAGAAGGCACCGGGTTTCTTCCTTCCAGTGCTTTTTCAGTTCCCGCACCAGGCCGTTGGCAGGGTTGAGCCCTTTGTGGACCGGCGGCTTTTCGCTCCGGTAGGTGCCGATGGGGTCGCTCGTCAGAAACCGTATCATCCTCTCTCCTCCGTATCTCCCCGCCCGGGGCCCGGTCACTCCGGGATCCCTGCCAGTGCGAGGAGTTTTTTCTCGGACAGGATCTCGTGTGTGACAAACTTCCCGTCCGAAAACAGCGAAAAGTTGGTCACCGGTGAGGGCGCGCTCTGCGCCGCTTCCCGGCTGTCGATATGGATCACTTTCAGCGGAATGCCGTGTTCGCGGGCGGCCGTTTCCAGGCGCGGCACCCAGTAATAGGTGTAGGGGCACTGGTCCGCATAGTAAAGTACAAAGCCGTCCTCCGTCACCCGCGGGTGCCTGGCGCACTCTTTCAGACGGGGCGTTTCGGCGCTTTCCGCAAACGGCAGGTACCAGAGCTGGATGCCGGTCTCCGACTCGTCCGCCGGTTTGAAACTTTTGTATGTCAGAAACTTCGGGTCCGCCAGGAATCCCTTTTTCTTCCGCGACGAAAGGATGGTCAGCCCGCGCCTCCCCTGCTCTTTGGCGTCGCGGACGCACTCGGCCAGCAGGTCATTGGAATATCCGTGCCCTTTGAGGGCCCCGGATACCCACAGGCAGTCGATATGCATGTACCCCGGCGCGTCAATCGGGTGCCAGGCGTTTTCGGCGGGGATGTATTCGATGAAGCACTTTCCGCGCTCCTCGCTGCGGTAAAAGACCAGGCCTTCCCGAAACCTCGCCTTCAGCCACTCTTTCTTGCGCAGGCTCTGGCTGCCCGACATGGCGCAGCAGATGTGCTCTTTATCTATGTTCTCTTCCGTGATCCGAAGATACCCCATGGCCCTTTCTCCTTTTTCAGCCCGCCAGTTCTCTTTGATGCTGCCGGTGGATCCCGATGTGCCCGATCCCCAGCACCGCGGCGGACGTGATCATGACCAGATTTCCCGCATAGACACCAAGCAGGAGCGCCGCGATGACGGTCTTTGTCTTTTCTTTCATGATCCCTCTCCCGCGGACTGTCCCTTCCGCACACTCCGCCGCTCCCATCATACCACAGCAGATGCCGGAAGCCAAAAGCGGGACCGCTCCCGGTCGGGTTTTACATCTTTTTTACTTGACCCCGCCGGCACTGCCGTTACAATGAGAGGTGTGGGGATGGTCCCTTTTCGTCCCCGGCACAAGAAAGACTACAAGGAGGACTACACCATGACTGTCTACCGCTGCGCCCACTGCGGCAACATGATCGCCTATCTCAACGACTCCGGCGTCCGCGTCACCTGCTGCGGCGAAGAGATGCAGCCCGTCGAGCCCAACACCACCGACGACGCCGGCGAGAAGCATGTGCCGGTCATCACCGTCGACGGACAGACCGTCACCGTGACGGTGGGTTCCGTGGAACACCCGATGCTGGAAGCCCACTACATCCAGTGGATCGTGCTGGAGACGAAAGAAGGCCGCCAGCGCAAGGCCCTTAAGCCCGGGCAGAAGCCCGTGGCCGTCTTCGCTCTCACCCCGGGCGACGAAGCGGTGGCCGCCTACGAGTACTGCAACCTGCACGGCCTGTGGAAAGCCTGACGGCCGGACAGCAAAAAGGAGTGGGGTAAACATCTCCCTCGCCGAAGGAATACACCGGATCCGAAGCATCGGTCAAAGTTTTTGTATCCGGCGTTGATCAGGCGAAGCCCTGGGCGGGTCGATCCGCTCAGGGCTTCGCTGTTTGTGCGGGACTTTTCAGGCAGCCCCTTTTTCCGGTTTGAAGAGCGCCATCTCCTTCGCGCCTTCCTTTGCGCAGCGCAGCGTCGGGTCCGGCTCCACGTTGAAGAAGACCGCGTGCTGAATGCCCATCTCGTCCAGTTTGTCGGTAATGGGCTTCGTGTAGCCTGCGGAATACAGGAAATTGTCGGTGACGAGGAAGGCGCGCTGACTGCCGGATACACTTTTTCTTCCATAGTCTTCTCCCTCTGAGAGGCATCTGGTGTTCCCTCTCGTACGATTATCCTAACACCCTCGCGGGGAAAAGCATAAGACTTTGATTGATAAATTTTTCACAAATTTGGCGGCAAAAACTGTCTTTTTGACGAAAAGCGGCGCTGAGCCATACGCTCAGCGCCGCTGTCACATGATATTGCAGTCTGACGGGACGTCCCGCGGCTTACAGCTGAGGACCGGCGGCCACGAGCGCCTTGCCCAGGTCGTTGGTCTGATACTTGACGAAGTTCTTGATGAAGCGGCCGGCCAGATCCTTGGCCTTCTCTTCCCACACGGACGGATCCGCATAGGTGTCGCGGGGATCCAGGATGGCCGGATCCACACCCGGCAGCTCCGTGGGCACTTCGAAGTTGAAGTACGGGATCATCTTGGTCGGGGCGGTCTTGATGGAGCCGTCCAGGATGGCGTCGATGATGCCGCGGGTATCCTTGATGGAGATGCGCTTGCCGGTGCCGTTCCAGCCGGTGTTCACGAGGT
>CAMJGH010000123.1 GCA_946405185.1 uncultured Lachnospiraceae bacterium | reverse complement strand
GCTGCCTTCTTCATGGACGATTACATCGGCGGGCGTTATTCCTCCACCTCCTGCGTGGGCGGTGTGGTGCTCTCGCTGGCCTATGGTCCGGACGTGTTTGCGCGGTTCCTGGACGGCGCCCATGCGGCCGATGAGACCGCCAAAGAGACCGACATCCGCAAGAACCCGGCACTGCTGGACGCGCTGATCGGCGTGTACGAGCGCAACGTCCTGGGGTATCCGGTCACGGCCGTGCTGCCTTACTCGCAGGCTCTTTCCCGCTTCCCGGCGCACCTGCAGCAGCTGGATATGGAATCCAACGGCAAGCAGGTCAACCGCTTCGGTGAGCCGGTGAACTATGTTACGGGTCCGGTGGTCTTCGGCGAGCCCGGCACCAACGGACAGCACTCCTTCTATCAGCTCCTGCACCAGGGCACGGATATCGTCCCGCTGCAGTTTGTGGGCTTCCGCCGGAATCAGGCGGGGATGGACGTGGTCATTCAGGGCAGCACCAGCCAGCAGAAGCTGTGCGCCAACGTGGCGGCCCAGATCATGGCCTTTGCCTGCGGCAAGCAGGATGCCAACCCCAACAAGAGCTTTCAGGGCGGGCGTCCGTCCAGCATCATCATCGGCGAACAGCTGACGCCGGAAGCTCTCGGCGCGCTGCTGGCGCACTTCGAGAACAAAGTGATGTTCCAGGGCTTTGTCTGGAACGTGAACAGCTTTGACCAGGAAGGCGTGCAGCTGGGCAAAGTCCTGGCCAAGCGCGTGCTGGCGCACGAGACCGACGGGGCGCTGAAAGCCTACAGCGATCTGCTGGCCATCTGACCGGTTCCGTAAGACAAACGAAAGCCCTTCGCACCAGACGGAGCGAAGGGCTTTTTTGTGCGGTAAGATGAAAGAGCAGCGGGATCAGACGATGCCCTGCGCTTCCATGGCGGTGCAGATCTTCTCGAAGCCCGCGATGTTGGCGCCGGCCACGTAGTTGCCGGGCACACCGTAGCGCTCGGCGGCGCTGCTGGCCTTCTCGAAGATGCCGACCATGATGTCATGCAGCTTGGCGTCCACTTCCTCGAACGTCCAGGACAGACGCTCGGAGTTCTGGCTCATTTCCAGCGCGGAGACGGCCACACCGCCGGCGTTGGCAGCCTTGCCGGGCATGAACGGGATACCGTTTTCCTGCAGGTACTCGGTGGCTTCCAGCGTGGTGGGCATGTTGGCGCCTTCGCAGACGGCCCACACACCGTTGGCTACGAGAGCCTTGGCGTCTTCCAGGAACAGCTCATTCTGGGTGGCGCAGGGGAGAGCGACGTCGCACGGGATGCTCCACACGCCGCGCCCTTCGGTGTAGGTGGCGGTGGGCTTGGCGGCGACATACTCCTTGATGCGGCCGCGGCGGCCTTCCTTGATCTCCTTGACGATAGCCAGATCGATGCCGTCCGGATCATAGATGTAGCCGTTGGAATCGCTCATGGTCTGCACCTTGGCGCCGAAGGACTGGGCCTTCTGGCAGGCGTAGATGGCGACGTTGCCGGAACCGGAGATGTTCACGCGGGCGCCTTCAAAGCTCTTGCCGTTGGCTTTGAGCACTTCGTTTGTGATGTAGACCAGGCCGTAACCGGTGGCCTCGGTGCGGGCCAGGGAACCGCCGTAGGTCAGGCCCTTGCCGGTCAGGATGCCTTCGTAGAGGCCGGTCAGGCGCTTGTACTGGCCGTACAGGAAGCCGATCTCGCGGGCACCCACGCCGATATCGCCGGCCGGGACATCGACGTTGGCGCCGATGTGGCGGTACAGCTCGTTCATGAAGCTCTGGCAGAAGGCCATGACTTCGCGGTCGGATTTGCCCTTGGGATCAAAGTCGGAACCGCCCTTGCCGCCGCCGATGGGCAGGCCTGTCAGAGAGTTCTTGAAGCACTGCTCAAAGCCCAGGAACTTGATGATGGACTGGTTCACGGACGGATGCAGGCGCAGGCCGCCCTTGTACGGGCCGATGGCGGAGTTGAACTGCACGCGGAAACCGCGGTTCACCTGCACCTGGCCGTTATCGTCCACCCACGGGACACGGAAGGTGACGATGCGCTCCGGCTCCGTGATGCGCTCAAGAAGCGCTTCCTTGCGGAAATGATCTTCGTTCTTCTCGATGACGAAACGAAGGGAGTTCAGCACTTCCGTGACCGCCTGGATGAATTCCGGCTCAGCGCCGTTTTTCGCTTTGACGCGCTCAAGCACTTCATCAACGTAAGACATAAGAGTATCCTCCTTGTGTAAAAACGATGTGACAGGGGGATGATCCGATGCGCCACACCTCATGTGACGTACCGGATGATCCCCCTGTCACATGGTACCATGTTTTCAGGGTCTTTCAAAAACCGTCAGACGTGCGGATGATCCATGCCATCCATGTCCATGTGGTCCATGGGGGCGTCCATGCCGGGGCCGCCCGGGCCCATGTTCCCGGAGTAGAACTCGCGGCCGACCACGTTCATGCGGGCACGGGAGTTCTCAATGAGATGGGAGAGCACGTCTTTTAATTTCTTCGGACGCTTGATGTTTTCCAGGTGGATGTCCGTATCCGCCTCACCGCGCACGCGCAGGCAGATGGTGCCGGTGCCGTAGAGCTTCTGACCGAGGGTCCGCTCCAGCTTGATGTCGATGATGCGGTAGATCAGCGTCTCGTCCGAAATGGTCTTGAAGAACCCTTTCTCGATGAGCAGGCGGTCATCCTTAACCTGGTACTTGGTGAAGCTGAAGGGAAACCACATGTGATGCTTGCGGTCCTTCCAGACCAGTTCGCCGGGGCCGGCTGCTTCGTTTAAGTATGCCATATGTCCTCCTTTTTCGAACCGTAATGCGATGCCGTAAAAACATCATAATACGTGGAAAACGGATTGACAAGCAAAAAGATACGCTTTTCCGCTTTAAAACGCAAGCACATTCCGGTGTGAAAATGCATTTCTCCGGAAAATACGATAAATTCACACCGGAATGTTACGGTTTTCATATACGCTTTTTATGAGGCAGAATTAATTGCGCTCAAAAACCGGACGATTTTCACCGCAGCATGGCGTGCCATTCCTGCAGCGACCTGACGCCGCCCACGCCGCCCTGGGCGCGGATCTGCGCGATGCCTTCGGCGGCCGCACGCGCGGCGGCCATGGTGGTGATGTAGGGCACGCGGTGGCGGATGGCCGCCCGGCGCAGATACGCATCGTCCCGGCGTCCGGCTGCGCCGGAGGGCGAGTTGATGATCAGCTGGATGCCGCCGTTGGTCAGGTGGTCTTCAATGTTCGGGCGCCCTTCATCGCGCTTCTTGACGGGCTCGGCCGGGATGCCGGCTGCTGCCAGCGCCTCGCGGGTGCCTTCGGTGGCCATCAGCGTGAAGCCGCACTCATAGAGCACGCGGGCGATGTCCGCCACTTCCGCCTTATCGGCTTTGTTCACCGACAGCAGCGCCGTGCCGGCCGTCGGCAGGGTGGCCGAAGCGCCTTCCTCCGCCTTGTAGAAGGCCTCGCCGGGCGTGGAGGCCAGGCCCAGCACTTCGCCGGTGGAGCGCATCTCCGGGCCCAGCACCGGATCCACTTCCGGGAACATGGAGAACGGGAAGACGGCTTCCTTGACGCCGCAGTACGGGATCACGCGGTCCGTGAGAGCCGGGACCGGCGAAGGATTGCCGGTCAGCGCCCCGGTGATGACGTCGATGGCCAGCGGCACCATGGAGATGCCGCAGACTTTGGAGACCAGCGGCACCGTGCGCGAGGCGCGCGGGTTGGCTTCCAGCACGTAGACCGTGCCGTTCTCGATGGCGTACTGCATGTTCATGAGGCCGACCACGTGCATCTCCTCGGCGATGCGGCGGGTGTAGTCACGGATGACGGACAATTGTTCTTCCGGAATGTGCTGCGAGGGCAGCAGGCAGGCGGAATCGCCCGAGTGGATGCCCGCCAGCTCGATGTGCTCCATGACGGCCGGCACGAAGGCGTGCGTGCCGTCGCAGATGGCATCCGCCTCGCACTCCATGGCGTGCTGCAGGAAGCGGTCGATCAGGATGGGACGGTCGGGCGTGACGCCCACGGCGGCGGCCATGTAGCGCTCCATGGCGGCGTCGTCAAAGACCACCTCCATGCCGCGGCCGCCCAGCACGTAGCTCGGGCGCACCATGACCGGATACCCGATGCGCGCCGCGATGGCCTTGGCTTCGTCCGCGTTCACGGCCATGCCGGATTCCGGCATGGGGATGTGCAGCTTATCCATCATATCCCGGAAGCGGTCGCGGTCTTCGGCCAGGTCGATGACTTCCGGCGAGGTGCCGAGGATGGCGATGCCTTCGGCTTCCAGCTCGGCCGCCAGGCCCAGCGGCGTCTGCCCGCCGAACTGGGCGATGACGCCCACCGGCTTCTCCTTGCGGCAGATAGCCAGCACGTCTTCGAGCGTGAGCGGCTCAAAGTAGAGCCGGTCGGAGGTGTCGTAGTCCGTGGAGACGGTCTCGGGGTTGCAGTTGACGATGATGGTCGAAAAGCCCAGCTTCTTTAACGACTGCGCCGCATGCACGCAGCAGTAGTCAAACTCGATGCCCTGGCCGATGCGGTTCGGGCCGCCGCCGAGAATCAGCACCTTGGGCTTGTCCTCCTGCGTCCTCACCAGGTCTTCTCCGACGTAGGTGGAGTAGTAGTAGGCGGCGTTCTCCGTGCCGGAGACGTGCACGCCCTCCCAGCGCTCGGTGAGACCGGCGCCTTCGCGGGCGGTACGGATCTCCTTTTCGGAGACGTGCAGCAGGGAGGCCAGGTACTTGTCCGCAAAACCGTCGCGCTTGGCTCTCAGCAGGACTTCGGCGGGCGGCAGGGTGCCGGTGTACGCCTTCAGGGCTTCTTCTTCCTCGACCAGTTCCTTCATCTGGGTGATGAACCAGCGGCCTACGTGGGTCAGTTCGTACAGGCGCTCCACGGAGATACCCTTGCGCAGGGCTTCATACATGAGGAAGTGCCGCTCAGAGTTGGGGGCGGCGAGGCGCTTTTCCAGGTCTTCCGCGGAGAGCGCGGCGATGGCCGGCAGCTGGCCCAGGCCGTAGCGGCCTTTCTCCAGCGACCTGATGGCCTTCTGCAGGGCTTCCTTGTAGGTCTTGCCGATGCTCATCACCTCGCCGACGGCGCGCATCTGCGTGCCCAGTTTGTCCTGCACGTCGGCAAATTTCTCAAACGCCCAGCGGGCGAATTTGACCACCACGTAGTCGCCGTCCGGATGGTACTTATCTAACGTCCCGTACTTGCCGCAGGGGATCTCGGAGAGCGTCAGCCCGCAGGCCAGCTTGG
>CAMJGH010000122.1 GCA_946405185.1 uncultured Lachnospiraceae bacterium | reverse complement strand
TCTGGCCACCAACGGTGTGGTCTATCTGGATATGTACTTCCCGCTGACCGACTGCCCGCTGGAAGCGCTGCCCGACGTGGTGTTTGCGGCAAGCCTTCTGGGCCAGATGGATACCGCCGCCCACAAGGCGGAGGAGCTGGATTCGGCCATCCGCACGGTGCTCGGCGGCTTTTCGGCGGATGTGTCGGTACACGAGCCGCTGGGCACGCACACCGAGTGCATCCCGATGCTCACCGTGACGGCTTCCATGCTGAAGGAAAACATGGAGGAAGGCCTGGCGCTGGTCAAAGAGATCCTGCTGACCACGGACTTCTCGGACACCGCCCGCATCCGCGAGAATCTCATGCAGGAGGAGATGGGCGCCCGTCAGTCCATGATCAGCGGCGGACACGCGCTGGCCATGACGGTGGTGGGCGCGCCGTATGCGGCATCCGGCGCTGCGTCCGATGCCATGAGCGGCCTGGGGTACCTGAAGCGGATCCTGGCGCTGGCGGCGGATCCGGATGCGGCCATGGCGCCGCTGGCATCCGCGGCGGCTCGCGTGAAGGGCGCGTTCACGAAGGCCCGCATGACGCTGTCCGTTACCGGCGCTCCGGCGGAGTCCGTGAGCGGCTTTGCAGCTGGCTTCCCGGAGGGCGAAGCGGTGCCGGCGACGGTTTCGTACAGCGTTTCCTATCCGGCCAGACTGGCCATAAAGGTCCCCGCGGCCGTCGGCTACGCTGCCATGGGGTCACACCTGTCGCAGGTGGGGCTTTCCTACAGCGGCCTGCTGCAGGTGCTGGCGCGGATCGTCAGCTTTGACTACCTGTGGTCGGCCGTGCGCATGAGCGGCGGCGCCTACGGGTGCGGCATGGGCGTGCGCATGGGCGGACGGATGTACTGGTACTCCTACCGGGATCCGTCACCCGTCCAGTCGGAAAAGGCCTTCGCGGAGACGGCGGAGTTCATCCGCGCGTTCGCCGAAAAGGATCCGGACCTGACCAAGTACATCATCAGCACCACGTCCGGCCTGGATCCGCTGGTGGGGCCTCACACGGCCGCCACGATCGCGGACCAGGAGATCTTCGCAGGAATCACCTACGACAAGCGCTGCCAGACTCTTTCCGAGATCCTTTCCGCGGATCCGGCAAAGCTGGCCGCCTGCGCGGGTTATCTCAAAGAGGTGGCATCCGGCGGCATGCAGTGCATCGTGGCCGGCGCGGATGTCTGTGAAACACTGGACGGCTCGTTTGAAGTCGTCACCCTGTAAAGGAGGAACCCCCTATGCGTCTGGCCATGATCCGCACCGCGGAGCAGACCGTTCCCGCCGTGCTGACAAACGATGGCGGCTATGTCACCTTTGAGGAGGCCGGTGTGGCCGCTGCGTCTCTTGAAGCGTTCATTCAGGGCGAGCCGGCCGAAGAGGAGATGAACAAACTCCGCCAGGCCGCTGCCGGTACCGGAAAGAGCCTTGAGGGCACCGCGTTTGCGGCGCCGCTCACCCGCCCGGTGGGCGATGTGATCTGCCTGGGCATCAACTACATGGAGCACGCCGCCGAGCATGCCCGCTTCCACCATGAGGCCTTTGACGGCAAGCGCGAGGAGTCCGTCTATTTCTCCAAGCACGTGTACCGCTTCACGGATCCGGGCGAGGGCATTCCGGCGCACGCTGACATCACGCAGACCGTGGACTACGAGTCCGAACTGGCGGTCATCCTGGGCAAAAAGGCCAGCCGCGTGAAGGCCGGTGAGTCCGGCGCGTATGTGTTCGGCTACACCATCCTGAATGACGTGAGCGCGCGTGACCTGCAGAACGGCCACAAGCAGTGGCTCTTCGGCAAATCCCTGGACGGCTTCACGCCGCTCGGGCCGGTCATCGTGACGGCCGATGAGTTTGCCTACCCGCCGGCGCAGGACATCCGCTCCTACGTGAACGGCGAACTGCGCCAGAACAGCAACACCGCCCATCAGATCTTCAAGATCGATTTCGTCCTGGAAGAACTGACGGCAGGTGTCACGCTGCCGGCCGGCACGGTCATCGCCACCGGCACGCCGTCGGGCGTGGGCCTGGGCTTCACCCCGCCCAAGTATATGCATCCGGGCGATGTGGTACGCTGCGAGATCGACGGCATCGGCGCGCTGGAAAACCCGGTGACCGACTGAATTCAATAACCATATGACCGAAGGGCGGATGCCTTTACGCATCCGCCCTTTCGGGAAAGTGAGGATATTCCTATGATGATGGATCGGCTGACCAGCCGCATTGCGGAAATGGCTTCTCCTGTGGTGGTGGGGCTGGACCCCACGCCGGCGCTGGTGCCGGAGTGGGTGATCATGGAAGCGCTGGAAGAGTGCGGCGCCACCCCCGAAGGCCTGGCGGAAAGCTACTGGCGCTACAACAAAGCCATCGTGGATGCCGTCTGCGACATCGTGCCGGCGGTCAAACCGCAGTCGGCCATGTACGAGCAGCTCGGCGTCCCCGGTGTGGCGGTGTTTGAGAAAACGGTGAAATACTGCCACGAAAAAGGGCTTCTCGTCATCGGCGACATCAAGCGCGGCGATATCGGCTCCACGTCGGCGGCCTACGCGGCCGGCCATCTGGGCGGCTTTGCGGCCTGCGGCGTGAAGGTCACCGGGTTTGACGAGGATTTCGCCACGGTGAACCCCTACCTGGGGACGGACGGCATCAAGCCGTTCGTGGAAGTCTGCCGGGAGCATGACCGGGCGCTGTTCGTGCTGGTCAAGACCTCCAACCCCTCCAGCGGCGAGTTCCAGGACCGCCTGATCGACGGCCGGATGCTGTATGAGTGGGTGGCCGACAAGTGCGTGGAGTGGGGCGAAGCGCTGCCGGGCGAGCGTTACGACGGCGTGGGCGCCGTGGTGGGCGCCACCTACCCGGAAGTGGGCCGGAAGCTGCGCGAGCGCATGCCGAAGACGTGTTTTTTAGTGCCGGGGTACGGCGCGCAGGGCGCATCCGCCAAAGACCTCGGGGTCTATTTTGATGCGGACGGCACCGGTGCCATCGTCAACTCCTCCCGCGGCATCATCGGCGCGTGGAAGCAGGAGAAGTACGCCGCCTACGGCGCGGAGCACTTTGCGGATGCGGCACGCGCGGCCGCCCTCTACATGATCAAAGACCTCCGGGAGAACGCGCTCACGAAGCACGCGGGAGGGGCTGTATGAGCAAGTGGTCGGGCGAAGCGTCCGTCGTGACGTCGCGGGCGCTTTCGGACGGTATTTTTGAACTGTGCCTGGCGGCGCCGGAAATCGCGGAAAGCGCGGTGCCGGGGCAGTTCGTGATGGTCTATCCCAAGGAGGGCGGGCGGATCCTCGGCCGTCCCATCAGCATCTGCGAGGCGGATGCAGCCGGCGGCGTCGTCCGTCTGGTATACCGCGTCACCGGCGCCGGCACCGGCACGGAGGAGTTTTCCGCGTGGCAGCCGGGTGAGACGGTGCGCGTGCTGGGGCCGGTGGGCAACGGCTTCCCCACGGACAAGGGCCCGGTCATCGCCGTGGGCGGCGGCATCGGCGTTCCGCCGCTGCTGGGGCTGGTGAAGGCCGTTCCCGGGAGCGTGGCGGTGCTTGGCTACCGCAACGGCAAAACGTTCTTGCAGGAAGATTTTGAGCGGGCCTCCCGCGTGCTCATCGCCACGGAAGACGGGAGCCTGGGCACGAAGGGCACCGTCATCGACGCCATGAAGGCGGCGGAAGAACTGTCCGGCGTGATCTGCGCCTGCGGCCCGAAGCCCATGCTGGCTGCCGTCAAGGCGTTTGCGGCGGAGCGCGGCCTGAGATGCTATGTGTCGCTCGAAGAGCGCATGGCCTGCGGCGTGGGCGTGTGCCTGGGGTGTGTCTGCCAGACCGCGGAAGTGGACGCCCACAGCGGCGTGAAAAACGCCCGTGTCTGCGTGGACGGGCCGGTCTTTGAAGCATCGGAGGTGATCCTATGAGCCGCCCGAATACAGCCGTGACCATTGCGGGCGTTACCCTGAAGAACCCCGTGATGACGGCCTCCGGGACGTTCGGTTCCGGTCAGGAGTACGCGGAATTCTATGATCTGTCGCGCCTGGGCGCCGTGGTCACGAAGGGCGTTTCGGATGTGCCGTGGCCGGGCAACCCCGCGCCGCGCGTCACCGAGGTGACCGGCGGGATGCTCAACGCCATCGGCCTGCAAAACCCCGGTATCGACGTGTTCTGCCGGCGTGACCTGCCTTTTCTGGCCGGTTTTGACACAAAAATCGTGGTCAATGTGTGCGGCCACTCCGAAGAAGAGTACCTGCGCGTGGTGGAGCGCCTGGCGGAGGAGCCGGCGGACCTGCTGGAGATCAACATCTCCTGCCCGAACGTGAAGGAGGGCGGCATCGCCTTCGGCACGGACCCGAAGGCCGTCGAAGCCATCACGAAGGCCGTCAAGGCCAAAGCGAAGCAGCCCATCATCATGAAGCTGTCCCCCAACGTGACGGACATCACGGAGATGGCCCGGGCGGCGGAAGCGGGCGGCGCGGATGCCGTGAGTCTGATCAACACGCTGACCGGCATGAAGATCGACGTGGAGCGCCAGCGGTTCGTGCTGGCCAACCGCACCGGCGGCCTCTCGGGCCCGGCCGTGCACCCCATCGCGGTGCGCATGGTCTGGCAGACGGCGCAGGCCGTGAAGATCCCGATCATCGGGCTGGGCGGCATCCAGACACCCGCGGATGCGCTGGAGTTCCTGCTGGCCGGCGCCACGGCGGTCATGGTGGGCACCGCCAACTTCACGGATCCGTACGCGGCACCGAAGATCGCTGAGGGCATCGAAGACTACCTGGTGCGCCACGGCGTGCAGGATGTGAAAGAGATCATCGGGATCGTGAAGTAACGGCATTGCCCGCAGGCCTCCCTTTGTGGTAGAATCAGTCTGTTTTGTCATGTGCCGGCACGCCCGCAAGGCGTCTCCGGCCAGAAACCTTCGTTGGGAGACGGGAATGGAACAGTACAAGAAAGATTTCATCGAGTTCATGATCGGCTGTGACGTGCTGCGTTTCGGCCATTTTGTGACGAAGAGCGGCCGCCAGACGCCGTTTTTCGTCAACACCGGGTTTTACCGGACCGGCGCACAGCTCGGCCGCCTCGGCTCGTTTTACGCCCAGGCCATCCACGATTCGTTCGGCACGGATTTTGACGTGCTCTTCGGGCCGGCCTACAAGGGCATCCCGCTCTCGGTCGCCACGTCCATCGCGCTCTCGCGCGATTTCGGCGCCGAGGTGCGCTACTGCTCGAACCGCAAGGAAGTGAAGGACCACGGGGATACCGGCATTTTGCTTGGCGGCCCCATTAACGACGGTGACCGCGTCATGATGATTGAGGACGTGACCACCTCCGGCAAATCCATCCGCGAGACCATGCCCATCATCCAGGCGCAGGGGAACGT
>CAMJGH010000121.1 GCA_946405185.1 uncultured Lachnospiraceae bacterium | reverse complement strand
ACGCCAGGGCCCAGGAAGCGGAAAAGCTGGCGGCCGCCGAGGAGGAGGCCGGGGAGGAGGAGCCATGAGCGTTCAGCTGCTTGACAATACCCGCAAGATCAGCCGTTTCATTCAGACCAACACTGCCAACGTCATCGACTTCACCCAGCTGTGCGAAGTGCTCAGCAGCATCCTGAGGGCCCGCGTGGTCATCGTCAGCCGCAAGGGCAAGGTCCTGGGCCTGGCCGGCGTGGACGAAGTGCCGATGCTCGGCGACCTGCTTCCGGAAGAGGTGGGCGGCCACTGCCCGTCCGAACTCAACGACCGGTTCCTGGGCATCCTGTCCACCAAGGAGAACGTGAACCTGGAGACGCTGGGCTTCCGCAATACCGAGGGGATGTTCGGCATCGTGCTGCCGCTGATCAGCTCCGGCGAGCGCTACGGCACGGCGTTCCTGTACCGCACCAGCGCGATGTTCGGCATCGACGACATCATCCTTTCGGAGCTGGCGGCCAACATCCTGGCCCTCGAGCTCATCCGCGCGGAGAACGCCGAGGAGGATGAAGCCCGCCGCATGCAGGAGAGCGTGGACCACGTGGTGGATGCCATGAGCACCTCCGAACTGCGCGCCGTGGACGCTCTTTTCGAAGAGCTTGGCGAGCGCCGCGAGGGGATCGTGGTGGCCAGCAAGGTGGCCGACCGCATCGGCGTGACGCGCTCGGTCGTGGTGACGAGCCTGCGCAAGCTCGAAGGCGCCACCGTGATCGACTGCCGGTCCTCCGGCATGCGCGGCACCTACATCCGCGTGATCAACGACCGGATCTTCCCGGCGCTCGAAGCCCGCAAAAAGTAAAAAGTCACGTTTATACTGAGAAAACGCTTGCCATTTCGGGCCTTCGATGCTATAGTATCGGAGGCTCAAAATTTTCACGTCCGGATTCAGACGGGGTCGGTGCCGCCGCAGGCGGTCCCCCGGGCTCACATCCGGGCGGAAGAGAAACCAAAAGGAGGAAGTTATGAGCGTTATTTCCATGAAGCAGCTTCTGGAAGCCGGTGTGCATTTCGGCCACCAGACCAGAAGATGGAACCCCAAAATGGCTCCGTACATCTACACGGAGCGCAACGGCATCCACATCATCGACCTGCAGAAGACGGTCGGCATGGTGGACACCGCCTACAAGGCCGTGGCGGACATCGTCGCGGACGGCGGCAGCATCCTGTTCGTGGGTACCAAGAAGCAGGCGCAGGAATCCATCAAGGTGGAAGCCGAGCGCTGCGGCATGTTCTACGTCAACGAGCGGTGGCTCGGCGGCATGCTGACCAACTGGAAGACCATCCAGTCCCGTATCGCCCGCATGAACAAGATCGAGCAGATGCTCGAGGACGGCACGGCGGATGTCCTTCCCAAGAAGGAAGTCGTCAAACTGAAGAAGGAACTCGAAAAGCTGGACCGCTACCTGGGCGGTATCCGCAACATGAAGCGCATCCCGGATGCCATCTTCATCGTGGATCCCAAGAAGGAGCGCATCTGCGTGCAGGAAGCCAAGTCTCTGGGCGTCACCCTGATCGGCATCGCCGACACCAACTGTGATCCGGAAGAGCTTGACTACATCATCCCGGGCAACGATGACGCCATCCGCGCCGTCAAGCTGATCGTCTCCAAGATGGCCGATGCCGTCGTGGAAGCGAAGCAGGGTGAGACCGCCACGGATGCCGCTGCCGGCGAAGGCGCCGAAGAGGCCGAGGCTGTCGAGGAATAAAGAAACCGTAATGGCAGGCGCCGGTGTGCGGTGCCTGCCGTTTTTGAGAAAAGATCATCCTAGGAGGTATATTATGGCTATTACCGCTGCAATGGTTAAAGAGTTACGCGAGATGACCGGTGCCGGCATGATGGACTGCAAGAAGGCCCTGACCGCCACCGAGGGAGATATGGAAGCCGCCGTCGACTTCCTGCGTGAGAAAGGCCTGGCTACCGCCCAGAAGAAGGCCGGCCGCATTGCCGCCGAAGGCGTGGTGGACACCCTGGTCTCCGAGGACGGCAAGAACGCCGTGGTCGTGGAGGTCAACTCCGAGACCGACTTCGTGGCCAAGAACGAGAAGTTCCGCAACTACGTCGCCCAGGTGGCCGAGCAGGCCATGGAGACGTCCGCTGCCGATATCGATGCCTTCCTGGCCGAGCCGTGGAAGTTTGACACCACCAAGACCGTCAACGAGGCGCTGGCCGGCATGATCGCCATCATCGGCGAGAACATGCACATCCGCCGCTTCCAGAAGGTCGCCGCTCCGGAAGGCTTTGTCTCTTCCTATATCCACGGCGGCGGCAAGAGCGCCGTCCTGCTGGCGGTCAGCTCCGACATCATCAACGACGAGGTGAAGGACATGGCCCACAACCTGGCCATGCAGATCGCGGCCATGCGCCCGGTCTACGTCAGCCGTGACGAAGTGGATCAGGCCTACATCGAGAAGGAGAAGGAGATCCTGCTCGCGCAGATCATGAACGATCCCAAGGAGTCCCAGAAGCCGGAGAAGGTCATCCAGGGCATGATCCAGGGCCGTATCCAGAAGGAACTCAAGGAGATCTGCCTGGTGGACCAGGTCTACGTCAAGGCCGAGGACGGCAAGCAGACCGTCGGTCAGTTCGTCGCCGAAGTCGCCAGGAAGACCGGCGCCAAGATCGCCCTTAAGAGCTTTGTCCGCTTTGAGACCGGCGAAGGCCTCGAGAAGAGAGTCGAGAACTTCGCGGAAGAAGTGGCCAAGCAGATGGCGTAAATAACGCATAACGAAAGCGGGCTGAGGCTTCAGCCCGCTTTTTTCATTGTGAACATAGGAAATCCCGGAGGGAAAAGCAAAACCCCTCCGGTTTCCCGGAGGGGCTTGTGAGTGGTCCTTACTGGATCGGGGTGACGTTCACGGCGCGCAGCTTGGAAGGATCCTTGGGGTCCGTCTCGGTGTCGAACGTGACGTTCTGGCCCTCGTTCAGGGTCTTGAAGCCTTCGATGTTGATGGCGGAGAAGTGCACAAAGACATCCTTGTTGGTGGCGGCATCCGTGATGAAGCCGTAACCCTTCTCAGAATTGAACCACTTGACCGTACCGTTATTCATAACTGGTACCTCCTGTAAAACTTCGCTTGCAACAAGCATTTTGTAATTCCCGATAAATGACTTGTCATGGTTGTGAGGTCCAGTAACCAACATTACCAATAACCTTACTGCCGAAGCCGCGCATTTATGGCGAATCCATCGGCATCATATCATGAGATGTTTTCTTTGTCAAATGAAAGTAAACAAATTCTGCAAGGTTGCGAAAGAGCCTTCCGTGTGCTATTCTAGGTGTGATCGTTAAGTGCCCGAAAAGGGCCGGAGGGTTTATATGGCAAGAAGAGTTCTGCTGAAACTGAGCGGCGAAGCCTTAGCCGGCGGCAAAGGCTTCGGCTTTGATGAGGAGACGGTGCGGGGCGTGGCCCTGCAGGTGAAAGCGGCGGTGGACGCCGGGGTCCAGATCGGTGTCGTCATCGGCGGCGGCAACTTCTGGCGGGGCCGTCAGAGCAATGCCATCGACCGCGTGAAGGCGGACCAGATCGGCATGCTGGCCACCGTCATGAACTGCGTGTACGTGTCCGAAATGTTCCGTTCCGTGGGCATCGGCACCGAGATCTTCACGCCGTTTGCGGTGGGCGCCATGACGAAGCTCTTCTCCAAGGATGAAGCGGTGAAGGCGCTTACGGAAGGCAAAGTGGTGTTCTTTGCCGGCGGCACCGGGCATCCGTTCTTCTCCACGGACACCGGCGTGGTGCTGCGCGCGGCCGAGATGGAAGCGGACATCATCCTGCTGGCCAAGGCCGTGGACGGCGTCTACGACAGTGACCCGAAGAAGAACCCCAACGCCAGAAAGTACGAAAAACTGTCCATCAGCGAAGTGGTGGAGCAGAAACTCGGCGTCATCGATCTGGCGGCGTCTATCCTGGCCATGGAGAACCACATCCCCATGGCGGTGTTCTCGCTCGAAGAGCCGGGCGGCATCACGGCGGCGCTGGCGGGTGAGATCCGCGGCACCATGATCACGGCCGATTAAAAACGCTTATCAAATCTGATGATAACTGGGAGGTAGCGCAATGGAACTGGATGAACTGCTGTTTGACACAGAAGACCGTATGGAAAAAACGCTGTCCAACCTCGGCGCGGAACTGGCCACCATCCGTGCGGGCCGTGCCAACCCTCACGTGCTTGACCGCATCACGGTGGATTACTACGGGGTGCCCAGCACCCTGCAGCAGGTGAGCAACATCTCCGTGCCGGAGCCGCGCATCCTGCAGATCCAGCCGTGGGAGAAGAGCCTGATCAAGAGCATTGAAAAGGCCATCCTGATGTCGGATCTGGGCATCAACCCCAGCAATGACGGTCGGGTGATCCGCCTCATCTTCCCGGAGCTCACCGAAGAGCGCCGTAAGGATCTGGCCAAGGAAGTCCGCAAGAAGGGCGAGGGGGCCAAGGTGGCCGTGCGCAACATCCGCCGCGATGCCAACGATGCCCTCAAGAAGATGGAGAAAGCCAGCGAGATCACCGAGGATGAACTCGAGGACAGCCAGGACGAGATCCAGAAGCTGACGGACAAGTTCATCGGCAAGGTGGACTCCGCGGTCGAAGACAAGACCAAAGAGATCATGACGGTGTAAATCAAAACGGCTGAGCGCGGGCGGCAGATACGCCGCCCGCGTATCTTTCTGTGTGCGGGCTGACCGGCCCATAAAGGAACAGACTATGAGACAACAACTGCCGGAAGGCTATCCTGCCAACGTGGCCATCATCCTGGACGGCAACGGCCGCTGGGCCAAAAAGCGCGGGCTGCCGCGCAGCCTCGGGCACCGTCAGGGCTGCCAGACGCTGGAGCAGATCATCCGCGACGCCAACGACCTGGGGCTGAATACCCTTACGGTCTACGGGTTTTCCACCGAGAACTGGAAGCGTTCCGCCGAGGAGGTGGGGGCGCTGATGAACCTGTTCCGCTACTATATGAAGCGGATCATCGGCATCGCTATTGACGGCAACGTGCGCATTCGCATGATCGGCGAGAAGAGCCGCTTTGCACCGGATATCATTCAGGGCATTGATGACATGGAGGCAAAGACGGCCCACTGCGACGGCATGACGCTGGTCATCGCCATCAACTACGGCGGGCGGGATGAACTGACGCGCGCCGCGCGGCGCATGGCCGAAGAGGCCGCCAAGGGAGAGCTGAACCCGGAGGAGATCACGGAGCAGACCGTGGCGGCTCATCTGGATACGGCGGGCCTGCCGGACCCGGATCTGATGATCCGCACCAGCGGCGAACTGCGCCTGTCCAACTACCTGCTGTGGCAGCTGGCCTACGCGGAGTTTTACGTGACGGACGTGCTGTGGCCGGATTTTGACAAAGACGAACTGGTGCGTGCCTGCGAGGCCTTCAAGGCCCGCGACCGGCGCTTCGGCGGCGTGAAGAAGTAAGCCTGCTAATAAAAAGTCAAGCGAAAACTCATAAACGATAACGCTCTGCTTTTGGGTACACAAACAAAGCCACCATCGCTGCCGGCTGAGGAATGGATTC
>CAMJGH010000120.1 GCA_946405185.1 uncultured Lachnospiraceae bacterium | reverse complement strand
GGAGGGTGCCGTGCTTCCGCCCGAGATGGAACTGAGTCTCGGCAACTATCTGGAAATGAGCGATGAGGAACTCAAAGAAAAGCTCACCGGATGCGAGGGTTTTGTGTTCGCGGCCGGTGTGGATGAGCGTGTGGAAGGTCCGGCCCCCATCTATGCCCTCTATAAAAAGTACAACATCGATCCGGTGGACCGGCTGCTGCGGCTGTGCCGGGAGTGCGGTGTGAAGCACGCCGTCATCCTGGGGTCGTATTTCTCCTATGCCGCCAAGAAGCGTCCGGAGCAGGAACTGACCAAATGGCACCCGTACATCCGCAGCCGCATTGACCAGGAGAACGTGGCAATGGGCTATGCCGGCGACGATCTGGATGTGGCGGTGCTGGAACTGCCCTACATCTTCGGCACGCAGCCCGGCCGCAAGCCCGTGTGGGTATTCCTGGTGGAGCAAGTGCTGGGCATGAAAGGTGTGACGATGTATCCGCGCGGCGGGTCAGCGATGGTGACGGTGCATCAGGTGGGGCAGGCCATCGCGGGGGCACTGGAGAAAAACCGCGGCGGGCGCTGCTATCCCATCGGTTATTACAACCTGACCTGGGTGGAACTGCTGAAGATCGTCCACAAGTATCTGGACTGCCCGGAGAAGAAGATCATCACCATCCCCAACTGGATGTACGCCTACGGCGGGAAGAACCTGATGAAGGAACAGGCCAAAAACGGCATTCAGGGAGGCCTGAACATGGTGAAGTTTACGGATATCATGTGTTCCAACCTGTTCATCAGCAAGCAGGAAGGAGCCATGGAGCTGGGGGTGACGGCCGACGACATCGACGGCGCCATCGGTGACAGCGTGCTGCTCTCCAAAGAGATCCTGGAAAAGAAGACGAACGTCATCGGCATGAAAGGAGAATGACATGAGACCGGTCGTATTCATGACGGGAGCTGGCGGCGGGATGGGGTACGAGTCCTTCAAGGCCATGCTTCCGGACGCGGGGAAACTCTATGATCTGGTGATCCTGGTGCGCGGTTCCGACAAGAACCGGAAGCTGTTCGAGCGGTATATCGGGACTCCGGGCATTCTGGTGCGGTTCGGCGACCTGCTCAACGATGCCGATGTGGAAGACTGCGTGCGCCGCAGCACCATGTGCCTTCACATCGCCGCGCTGGTGTCGCCGCAGGCGGACT
Organism: uncultured Lachnospiraceae bacterium; assembly: GCA_946405185.1. Lineage (GTDB taxonomy): Bacteria > Bacillota > Clostridia > Lachnospirales > Lachnospiraceae > CAKQHB01. The sequence continues at coordinate 4,422 of CAMJGH010000120.1, read as the reverse complement.
ATGAGCCCCAGAAGGCCATGGACAACAACCTCGGTTCCACGAAGCGGATCATCGAAGCCATCCGGGCGCAGGGAAAAGCGGATACCTACAAGTTTGTCTATATCGGCACGGTGGCCGAGACCGGCGACCGGATGCCGCCCATCCACTGGGGGCGTGTCGGCGATCCCATCAAGCCCAGCATGTTCGACTACTATGCGGTCTCCAAGGTGGCGGCCGAACGGTACGTGATCGAAAGCGGGCTTACCTGGTGGGTGAGCCTGCGTCAGACCGGCATCATCGGCCCGGCCATGGCGAAGATCCGCGATGCCATCCAGTTCCACAACTGCCTGGACAACGTGCTGGAATACGTGTCGGACCGCGACAGCGGCCGCGCCATGCGCAACCTAGCGGCGTTTGACGCCGAAGGAACGCTCGATGAAAGCTTCTGGGGGCATATATACAACATCGGCGGCGGCGAGTCCTGCCGCACTTCCACCTGGGATATGTACAAGGCGATGTACGGGAAGATGGGCTTCACCAGCCTGGAGGAACTCATCGACCCGCCGTATTACGCCACCCGCAACTTCCACGGGCAGTATTATCTGGACTCGGACAGACTGGAAGACTACCTGCATTTCCGCTCGGACAGCCTGCAGTATTTCATCGATGCCTACCTGAAGGAGGCCGGCGCCGGCGTGGCGGCAGGCCGGGTGATCACGAAGCTGCCGAAGGGCGAGAAGCTGATGGGCGGGATGATCAAAAAGACGTTTGAGCCGCTGCTGGACTCGGAACACGGCACGAAGCACTGGCTGGATGCCGGCATGGAGGACCATATCGAAGCGTACTGGGGCAGCCGCCGCGCCTGGGAGGCGATCCCGAAGAAGGCGTCCGGACTGAAGCATTTTACGGACTGGGATACCGTCGTTCCCATCGACCATGGGTATGACGAGACGAAGCCGGAGAGCGAACTGTCGTACGAAGACATGCAGGGGGCTGCCCGCTTCCGCGGAGGCGAACTGCTGGAAGACGGCATGAAGACGGGAGACTGGCGCACAAAGCTGCGTTTCCGGTGCGCGTTCGGCCACGAGTTCGAAGCCAGCCCCCGCCTGGTGCTGGAGGGCGGTCACTGGTGCCCGGAATGCGAACGCAAAAGCTGGAATTACGGTCAGCGCGCCAAGGTGGATCCGTTCTTCGCGCAGGTGTGGAACCCTCTGCACGAGGCAGACGAACTGCGGGAATATCCGAAGGAAGTGAGCGAGGAGTAAGGCGCCCCGCAGGGCTTCCGGACGGTGGGAGCCTTCCGGGTTTTTTCTAAAATTCTGCGAGACAGACAGCGTGGTTTGTGATAGACTGTTTTTTACAGACACGCTGCCTGTCTTTTTGCGTACGGCAGAGTCTGTGTGTACCTGCGGGGAGGACGGCCTCTTTTCCCGCCCATCATCATCTGGCCGTGCGTGTCACGGCAAGGAGGTTTTTATGAAGTACGTATGTCCTGTGTGCGGTTACGTGTATGACCCGGAACTGGGTGATCCCGACAACGGTATCGAGCCCGGCACGGCCTGGGAAGACATCCCCGAGGATTTCGTCTGCCCGCTGTGCGGCGTGGCCAAAGAAGATTTCGACGTCGAAGAATAAATCACCGGTTTTGGGGGAAGTATGCAGCAAGGGTTTGTAAAAGAGTGGAAAGTCGGCGATCCCATGATCAACGAGCGGGATTACTGGCAGGATCCCGATTACGTGGCACCGGATCCCGAAAAGGAAAAGATGGTGCTCAAGCTGGCCACCATGATCACGGACCGGTACGTCAAGAAGTTTACCGGCAAGATCAACAACCGTGACCCGGAGTACTGGGCGCTGGATATGGTGCTCACCAAGGAGGAAGTGCGCTTCCTGTTAAACTTCAAGAAAGTGCGCAAGCCGTACACCGTGGCGGAGCTGGCCCAGCTCAACAACATGACCATGGAAGACACCGAAGCCATGGTCAAGCACCTCGGCTGGATCGGCATGCTGGAGATGGAGCGCAAGACCACCGGCAATCATGAGCGCCAGTTCCAGGTGCCCATCTTCGTGCCCGGCGCCGCCGAGTACATGATGATGAACGACAAGCTGACGGACGAGTATCCGCAGCTGGCCACGTTCTTCAACCTGATGACGCAGCTGCCGCTGGGCGGCATCACGCAGATGGTGCCTCCGGGAGGCGCCGGCATCGGCATGCACGTCATTCCGGTCGAGAAGGCCATCAACCTGGAGAACGAGAGCCTTCCGCGCGAGCATCTGTCTCACTGGCTGGCCAAGTATGAAGGCCGCATCTCCATCGGCCCGTGCACCTGCCGCAAGCAGCAGACCATGCGCGGCGAGGGTTCCGGTGAGATCGAGGGCGAGTACTGCATGGGCCTGGGCGACCTGGCCGAGTACTCCGTGGAGCGCGGCATGGGCCGCTTTATCACCAAGGAGGAGGCCCTGGAGGTCTTAGAGCGCGCCGAGCGCCACGGGTATGTCCACCAGACCACCAACATCGACGGTGAGAACAAGATCGTGGCCATCTGCAACTGCGCGCCGGGCGTCTGCAACGCCCTCCGCACCAGCCAGCTCTACAACACGCCGAACCTCTCCGCGTCCGCCTACCGCGCGCACGTGGACAAGGAAAAGTGCGTGGCCTGCGGCAAGTGCGCCGAGGTCTGCCCGGTGGGCGCCGCGAAGCTCGGCCAGAAGCTGTGCACCAAGCACGGCCCCATCCGGTACCCGAAGACGGAACTGCCGGATGCCAAGTCCTGGCCGGCCACCAAGTGGAACTACAACTACCGCGAAGATGCCAAAAAGCACGTCTACGATACCGGTACGGCTCCCTGCAAGACCGCCTGCCCGGCCCACCTGGCCATCCAGGGCTATATCAAGATGGCTGCCGAAGGCCGCTACGAAGAGGCGCTGGCGCTGATCAAGCAGGATAACCCGCTGCCGGCCGTCTGCGGCGCAGTCTGCAACCGCCGCTGCGAGGACGCCTGCACCCGCGGGACCATCGATCAGCCGCTGGCCATCGATGAGATCAAGAAGTACATCGCGTCGCTGGATCTGGCCAAAGAGACCCGCTACGTGCCGCTGTGCGAGAACGGCGAAGGCAAGTTCTTCCCGCAGAAGATCGCGGTCATCGGCGCCGGCCCGGCCGGTCTGTCCGCCGCGTACTACCTGCGCCGGAACGGCTATCCGGTCACCGTGTTTGAGAAGGAATCCCGCCCGGGCGGCATGCTCTTAAACGGCATCCCCAGCTTCCGTCTGGAAAAGGACGTGCTGGAGGCCGAAATCGACGTCATCCGCCAGATGGGCGTGGAGTTCAGATGCGGCGTGGAAGTGGGCAAGGACATCACCATCGCCCAGCTGCGTGAAGAGGGATATGCGGCGTTCTACCTGGCCATCGGCATGCAGGGCGGCCGCATGACAGGCGTTCCGGGCGAGGATGCCGCGGGCATCGAGACCGGCGTGGACTTCCTGCGCCGCGTGAACCTGGACAACACCGTGAAGACCGCCGGTGAGACCGTGGTGGTCGGCGGCGGCAACGTGGCCGTCGATGTGGCCCGCACCGTGCTGCGCACCGGTTCGTCGAAAGTCACCATGATCTGCCTCGAGGGCCCGGATGAGATGCCGGCCGCCCGCGACGAAGTGGATGAGGCGAAGGAAGAGGGCATCGTCGTGATGAACGGCTGGGGCCCGAAGGAAATGGTCAAGGATGAGAACGGCCATGTGAAGAGCGTCATCTTCAAGCGCTGCACCCGCGTGTATGACGATGCGCACCGCTTCAGTCCGGAATACGATGAGGAAGACACCATCGAGATCCCGTGCGAAAACGTGCTGCTGTCCATCGGTCAGTCCGTGAAGTGGGGCGAGCTGCTGGCCGGCACCAAGGTGGAGCTTAACCGCAACGGCACCGTCAAGGCGGATCCGGTCACCTACCAGACCGCCGAGCCGGACATCTTCGTGGGCGGCGACGTCTACTCGGGCGCCCGCTTCGCCATCGATGCCATCGCGGCCGGCCGTGCCGGGTACGATTCCATCAACCGCTATGTGCATCCGGGCAACTCCCTGACCGTGGCGCGTGACCTGCGCGAGTTCAAGGAACTGGACAAGGACGACATCGACGTCGAGACGTTCGACAACGCCAAGCGCGCCATTCCGGGCCGCAAGGCAGGCATCGCCTCCCAGACGTTCGAGGACCTGCGCCTGACCCTCACCGAGGAGCAGGTGAAGCAGGAAGCCGCCCGCTGCCTGGGGTGCGGCGCGTCCGTGGTGGACGAGAACCGCTGCATCGGCTGCGGTCTGTGCACCACCAAGTGCGAGTTTGACGCCATCCACCTGACCCGCGATGTCCCGGCCGCGTCCGACATGGTCCGCACCGAGGACAAGTTCGGCAAACTTCTGCCGTATGTCCTGAAGCGCGGCGGCAAGATCGCG
>CAMJGH010000119.1 GCA_946405185.1 uncultured Lachnospiraceae bacterium | reverse complement strand
CTGGCGTTCTATCTCTTGTTTTCGGTTGCTTGCTTCCTTACCGTACATGAGCATTCCTTTACGGCTTCCGGCATCAGCCCCTGCCCCCAGTATTTTTTCGAGAGCACGTACCCGATCTCACGGCCTTTCTGATCGGCAAATTCGGAAAAGCGCCCGGTATTGTATTTCTCGATCCCCAGAGAGCCGATCACTTTCCCCTGGTATTCCAGGGCGAAGGTCTTCTTCTCACCGATGAACCTGTCCAGGATCATCCGGGATTCTTCCCGGGATGCGTGGGGCTTCCAGCCCGCCATCTGACCGACGCCGTCTACCGACGCGTAGGCATAAAAATCCTCCAGGTCCGTCAAACGCCAGGGGCGCAGGATCAGGCGCTCCGTATGCAGCGTGACACCGCTGATATCGATCTCTGCATTCATCGTCTTTCTGGTCTCCTTTCCCGATAGTGGCCTTTTCCTGTTCGTACCAGTCAAGAGTGCGCGCCTGACGGCCGCCATAAAGCCGGGTTCGGCCCCGCTGCCTCATGGCCCATCTGCAGAAACAAGTCGCACTGTGTCAGGTTGCGTCCCAGCGTGCCGACCGTCTGCGGCGTGATCCCTGCCTGATGCAGGGTATCGGCCAGGGAGATCTGGTCGCGGCGGGAGCCTGCCAGAAACGCCTCCCACCAGGCATCCATCAGTGACACGCAGCGCGGATCGCCGTGCTTTCTTCCGATCACACTGGCTTCGCACAGCCCGCCGTGCTCCGGCACGCCATGGGCGCGCAGGACGGTTTCGTGGGCGCGCAGTGTCTCCGGGTCCGCCTTGTGCTGGTCGATGCAGGCCTGCACCTCCTCATACACGCAGTCACGCTTCTTGTGCGCGAACATGGCCACGGGAAACCGGTCCAGGCCCGCTGTCACAGGCGTCATGTCCGACAGGATCCAAATGTTGGCGTCCACGTAGATGCTGTAGGAATAGTCCGGGAACAGGACGTGCGGATGCATCTTGCACCACCGGTTGGCCAGCACCGGATCACGGCGGATCTCCGCCGGCATGAGCACCTCACGCGGGCAGAGCTTCCAGACAGCATCCGGCGGAACAGGCTGGTCGGTCAGCACGAAATAATCGATGTTTTCCGGCGTCAACAACGGTTCGCGCAGGCGGTCGTACGCGCCATACAGGGCGGTGTAGACCACGATCCTGTCCGGCCGGATGTACAGATGTTTCCGGTCAGCGGCCTTTTGCATATCCAGCGCCAGGCTTCCTTCCGGCAGCGGCTGCCGGCGGCGCCGTATCTGTTTCACTGCCTTTTTCGCCAGGCGTATGCCGCGGCGGATGAGTCCCTTCTTTCCGGCAGCCTGTCCTGCAGGGCCTTTTCTGGCTTTCCGGTACCGGCGCGCCAGTTCTTCACAGGCTTCGATCTGCCGGAAAGCTTTCTGAGGGTCCGCCTCTCTTCCCGTCATATCGCCTCCCCTTCCTCAAACCGCTTCAGCCACGCAGACAGCCGGTAGCGGTCTCTGACGGCCGGATCCACCGGTACCGTCGTTCCGGCCGCAAACTCCTGAAGTGACCGGTCATCTTCTCCCAGCAGATAGACGTTGGCAGGATCGTAAAAATCCGCCTCTTTTACTTCCCGGCAGCTGGTGATCAGCTTCTTGCCGAAAAACAGTGCCTCCATCGGCCGCAGGGACATCCCGGCATCGGGGTCAGACGCATAATCCAGCAGGATATCCGCCTGCTTTGCAGCAGCCGCGGTCTGACAGTAGGGCATCAGACGTTCATGCAGGATGCCCGGCCACCGGTCCGGCTGCGGTGCCAGACGCAGCTCCGTCTCCACACCCGCTGCCTCCAGGCGGTCCGCCAGCGCGCGCAGCGCTGCCTCCCGGCCCTTCTCCCGGCCAATGAAGAGCGCCTTCGGCGGAGCGTCATGCACTGCGGGCACGGCCTCCTCAGTGTCTGCCAGACAGTCAAAGAAAAACTGCGTATTGTGCCGCAGCCCGTACCGCTCGCAGTCGCGTTTCGAATAGGACCAGACCTCCACCTGCGGTGGCAGCCGCTTCAGCCAGTCAGACTGCCTGACGGGATTCCAGAACCAGAGGATGACCCGCCTGTCCGGATATGTCCGGCACAGCCATGTCATGTAACGAAGGCTGGTGTAGGAGTCAAAGACGATCACGGTCCGGTCGCCGCGTCCGGCTTTCAGCGGTGCGTACATCAGGCTTTCCGTAAGGAACCGTCCCGGCCAGCGCCTCTCCAGCCCCAGCAGCCATACGTTCCGGAAATGATTTCTCTGTATCACCCCGCTCTCCCGGAAAGCATCCCGGAATACGGGCGGCCGTCTCAGGTCACAATAAACGATCATCGCAAGTATCTTCCGTTCTGTATTGTCATCTGTCCGTCCGCCCCGCCGCAGCCTTCAGGTCAAAGCCGATGGACGGCGGCTGGTTGTAGGCAGTCTGCTCGGCAGCCACACTGGCGCGGTAGACGGGATCGTGCATCAGTGTCTTCACGGCATAGTCCGTGGGAATATCCGTTGTATAGACCCGGAGAGCCTGCTGGTCTTCCCGGGCCATCACCAGCTCCTCCCTCCAGTCACCAAACAGGTCTGCCTGCAGGCAGGGGTTGGCTTTGGTGCCGTTGATGGAAACGCAGCCTTCGGTACGAAAGATCTCTTCCATCCGCTCCCCATTCCAGGAGGTCACGGACAGCGGCCCTCCTGCCGGCCCGTCCAGCAGTTCTTCGTACACGTCGCCGTCCCAGAAGAGGCGGAAATTGGCGGACCGCCCGGGAATGTCGGCCGGTTCAAAACCGGCTTCCGTCTTCCGGGAAGGCGTCACCAGGAGCCATTTTTTCTCTTCGCCGACCTCCGCCGTTCCCCAGAACTGGTACTCTCCGCCGGCCCCCACGTCGGCCAGCATCCCCCGGCCGGTATCTCCCGGCACGCCCCGATGAAACCGCACGAAGCCCGTGGCTGCGTCCAGCAGTGACAGCCCGCCGTCGCGCATCCGTCCGGTCACCGGGTCCGTTCCGTGCTCCTCATGGACCGTCAGCAGCACAAAGCCCTTCCGGCTGTGTTCCGCCCGCAGATGCATGGCATCGCCGTGGCCCAGGAAAGTGCACCACTTTACCCCAAGCCGCCCCCAGCGCACGTGATAGCAGAGGGCGCCGGTCAGCACCTCGTCCCGCCCGTCGCCGTCCACGTCTGCCGCGACGGCGTTGTGATTGCCTTCCCCCACATAGCGCCAATGGCCGGGCGCATACCCCCTCACGCCTTTGTAGCGGCCGCCCGGCAGATAGCTGTCGGAATGCCGCCGGTCAGCATAGCGCCGTTCGTCATACGTGTCAAAACTGTACCGGCAGCGCAGACACGCTCCGTCAAAGGACACCGCGCAGGCGCACTGGCGGCCGGCGTGCGGGTCTTTCCTCCCACGGTAATACCCCCGCAGGAACACCGCGTACGGCCTGCGGCCGTCCAGCCGGGCGATCACCGCCGTGTAGCGCTCCGAGCGGTTGCCCTGATCATCTCCCCACACCTTCACATCGATCCGCTGGTTCGGATACCAGATGGTGTCGGCTGCCCGCCCGTTTGCGCCGCGAAAGACCGTCAGAAACTCGTCTCCGGCTGTCACGTGCCCCGAAGGGCTGCGGAGATCAGCCGTGTCATCCGTGCGCCGGATATATCTCTCGCGGCTGGCCTGGCTGACAAAGTGCCCGGCCGCATCACGCGAGCCCGGCGCGGTCTTGCAGATCAGCTCGCTCTTTCCGTCGCCGTCCAGGTCATAGACCAGAAACTGCGTGTAATGCGCGCCGGCCCGAATGTTCACGCCCAGATCCACCGGCTTCTCCCACAGGCGCGTGCCGTCCATCTTATACGCGTCCAGCAGCACGTTCCCCGAAAAGCCGTCTTCCGCGTTATCCCGCGGGGCACTGTCCCACTTGACTACCAGCTCATAGTCGCCGTCTCCGTCCAGATCACCGCAGGAGACGTCGCCGATGGTATAGGGCCCATAGGGACTTTCCTCCGGCCTCTCAAGCGGGATGTCAAACCAGTTGGCGCCGCTCTCAAGCGCCCGCACCGGCGCGCTTTTCGCGCCGTCCGGACCGGCCACTTCATAGACGGATCCCGCCGTTCCCTCCGCGTCCGTAAAGCAAGTCTTCCCGGAAAGCGTGGCGATGGCCCGCCCGTCCCGCAGCAGCGTAAACACCGGAACGTCTTCCGCCGTGCCGAACAGCGGATCCTCCGAGGCCCACAGGCGCCAGGATAAAAAGATACCGGAGTCTGTCTTCATGGCGACCAGACCCCGGTTCAGTTTTTCGGTATCCCACAGATTCACGAGCATCCTCCGCGGCAGGTGTATGGCCTTATGGCGCACCCATTATACCATTGATTCTGACTGGCAGTGTTCTTTTTTTCAATACAGTTTCGCGCCGGCCGGGATGTGCGGATCCACCATCAGGAGGTTGAGCTTTTCTTCGCCTTCCTCCTCGTGGATGGCCGAGAGCAGCATGCCGCACGAATCGATGCCCATCATCTTGCGGGGCGGGAGATTCACGATGGCGATGCAGGTCTTGCCGATGAGCTGTTCCGGCTCGTAGAACGCGTGGATGCCGGACAGGATGGTGCGGTCCGTGCCGGTGCCGTCGTCGAGCGTGAACTGCAGCAGCTTCTTGCTCTTGGGCACGGCCACGCAGTCCTTGACCTTCACGGCGCGGAAATCGGACTTGGAGAAGGTTTCGAAATCCACGAGATCTTCAAAGAGCGGCTCGATCTTGACTTTGGAGAAGTCGATAGGCTCCGCCGGAGCGGCCGCAGTCTCCTCTTCCTTCTTCTCTTCCGCCGCTTCGCTGCCGGACTTCAGGCTCTTCATGGTGGGGAAGAACAGCACGTCGCGGATGGCGGCGGAATCCGTCAGCAGCATGACCAGGCGGTCGATGCCGTAGCCGATGCCGCCCGTCGGGGGCATGCCGTACTCCAGGGCGTTCAGGAAGTCTTCATCCGTGTGGTTGGCTTCCTCGTCGCCGGCCGCCGCCAGCGCGTCCTGCGCGGCGAAGCGCTCGCGCTGATCGATCGGATCGTTCAGCTCGGAGTAGGCGTTGCACATCTCCCAGCCGTTGATGTAGAGCTCAAAGCGCTCCACGAGCGACGGATCGGAGGGCTTTTTCTTGGTCAGCGGGGACACCTCGATGGGGTGGTCGCAGACGAAGGTGGGCTGGATCATCTTGTCCTCGCAGAACTCCTCGAAGAACAGATTGATGATGTCGCCCCTCTTGTGCCGCGCCTCGTAGGCGATGTGGTGCTCGTCGGCGATCTTCTTGGCCTCTTCATCCGTGCGCACATCCGTGAAGTCCACGCCGGCGTACTGCTTCACGGCGTCGATCATGGTCACGCGCGCAAAGGGCTTCTCGAGGTCGATCTCGGTGCCGTTATAGGTGATGACACCGGACCCGCAGACGGTCTTCGCCAGGTGCTTGAAGAGGCTCTCGGTCAGTTCCATCATGCCTTCGTAGTCCGTGTAGGCCTGGTAGAGCTCCATGAGGGTGAATTCCGGGTTGTGGCGGGTGTCCAGCCCCTCGTTGCGGAACACGCGGCCGATCTCGTAGACGCGCTCGAGGCCGCCCACGATCAGGCGCTTTAAGTACAGTTCCAGCGAGATGCGCAGCTTCACATC
>CAMJGH010000118.1 GCA_946405185.1 uncultured Lachnospiraceae bacterium | reverse complement strand
CCCGGGATCTTGCCGACGGCGTACATCTTCTCTTCGAAGTCCACGGACAGGGGGAAGAAGTCGATGCCGTCACGCGGCTTGTCGGAGGCGGTGGCGGTGCACAGCACGGCGGTATCGCCGTAGTGCATGAGGGCCGCGCCGTTGGTCTGAGCGGCCACGCGGCCGATATCCACCGTGAGGGTGCGGCCGGCCAGCTCCATGGAGTAGCTCTTGCGGATCATAAAATGCTCCTTTCATGATGGCAGACAGCCGGGACGCCCTTTAGCCTACTGAAAAGCCGGTCAGGACCTGCCCGGTTCATCAGTATTCTAAAGAGATGCCGCCGCTGTCTGCAAGGTTAACGGGTGACAAGAAGTACGTTTCATCTCGCAGGAAACGGGCACTGTGGTGTCTGGCCACAGAGCCCGCTTCGTAACGGATGATTATTTGCGGATACCCAGCGCTTCGATGATGGCACGATAGCGGTTGATATCCTTGCGGCGCAGGTAATCCAGCATGCCGCGGCGCTGACCGACGAGCATCAGCAGGCCTCTGCGGGAATGATGGTCATTCGGGTTGGCCTTCATGTGCTCGGTGAGCTCCTTGATGCGGTAGGACAGGATGGCGATCTGAACCTCGGGTGAACCGGTGTCCTGGTCGTTCTTGCCGTACTTGCTGATGAGTTCCTGCTTGACTTCCTTGGTGATCATGGTGCTTTCCTCCTGTTTTGTATTCTCACCTGAAACGAAGCCCCGGCTGAGGTACCAAGGACTGCGCATCAGGCGCACGCACCGGACTACTATAGCATAGCCCGGTGCGGATTGCAAGCAGTTTAATCGCCGATGACGTTGACGTACGCAACGGGTGCGTACAGGTTGTAGCTGTTGATCACGATGCCCTTCTGCGGTGAGCGGGCGTGGATGATCTGCCCGTTGCCGATGTACATGGCTACGTGGGAGATGCGGCCGGTGCCGGTGGTCTTATAGAAGATCAGATCGCCGGGGCGCAGTTCTTCTCTGGTGATGTGCCGGCCGTTGTTGACCTGCTCGTAGGAGCACCGGTAGAGATAGATGCCGAAGTGGGCGTACACGGCCTTCATAAAGCCCGAGCAGTCCACGCCGACGCCTAAGGTCTGTCCGCCCCAGACGTAACGGCCGCCCAGATACTGCATGGCAAAGTTGACGATCTCCAGGCGGAACAGGTCTTCTTCAGAGAGCGGATGCCATTCGACGGCTTCGTCCAGATAGTAGCCGTAGTCCGCGTAGTCCGCGCTGATATAGCCGACCAGATCCTCGCCGAACTCGTCCACGCCGAAGAGGATCTCGATCCAGCCGTCCTGGACGGAACGGATGTCATACCACTCTCCTGCCAGGATCTGGGTAAGGACTTCGGTTTCGGTGGAGGGGCCGGAACGGACGTTCAGGCGGTTCGTATCCACCACGACGCGCTGCGTGGCGTGGTCGAGTGCCAGCTGTTTGGCGGCTTCGCCGGTGGCCACATACTGGGCGGACACGTACCCGTCCACCCCGCCGGACTGGATGTGGAGCCATCCGGTGCCGGTATCTTCCAGCACGTTCATGCCGGAGAACTTGGTGATCTTGCCGATGATCTCCGCGCCGGATTTGGGTTCCTTGCGGATGTTCAGGTAGTTGTTGACATCGGTGACGACGCCGATGTTGGGAAACTGGGAAAGGACGGCTTCGTGCTGGCGCTTCTCCTCTTTCAGGCGGGTGACTTCGTGTACTTCATCGATAAAGGTGTTGATGCCGGCCACGTTGTGGCTTTCCGGATCCGCCGCGAAATAGCTGGACACGGAGACGGAGAAGCCGGCCAGGGCGTCGTCGTTCTGAAGGGCGACGACCTGCGTACCGGTGGAAGCCTGTGTGGCTGACGTGACGTCCGGTTCATTCTCTATGGGAAGGGCAAAGGCCGGCACGGATGTGAAGGCCAGTATTGCCGCAAAACAGACGGAAAGGATCCTGTTTCGTGTTTTCATCAGGGTATTCATTCCTTTGCAAACAGCCGGTCAGATGATCCGGCTGGGGAAATGTTACGTTTTTGTTACGACGGGATTGTAGCAAAGATGGCAGACTTTGTCAACTGACAGAGGTAACAGTTTAGAAAAACACTATATCTTGTATCTGAAAGAATACCATTTCCCGTCAGAAAGAACTTGACAGGGACGCTTTCCCTTCATAAAATCAAATCGCGCTGTATTCCATGAGGAAACAGCAGCATATCCGGCCACTGTGCCAGAAGGAGTCCTATGAATAAGCGTTCTGCCAAGACGCTGTGGATGGTCGAGATGGCCGTCCTCATCGCCATTCTCGCTGTCCTGGCCCTCACCGGTCTCGGCTACATCAGCTACGGTGTGGTGTCCATCACCATTCTCCACATTCCCGTCATCATCACATCGCTGCTGCTGGGGTGGAAGGCCGGTGCCGTCATCGGTTTTGCTTTCGGTCTGACCAGCATGCTGCTGTCCACCTTCCGGGGTGCGTCGGCGGCGGATCTGTTCTTCACCCCGTTCGGCCCGCACGGCCTGCCGGTGCAGTCCATCATCATGTGCTTTGTGCCGCGCATCCTGCTGGGTATCGTGCCGGACCGCCTGGCCGCTCTCCTGCTCCATCTCTTCACCAAGAAAGATGCCAGCGGCGCCAAGAATGTCCACAAAGTGCCGGCGTATACCATCGCGGCGCTCCTGTCCACGGTGATGCACACGTTCCTGGTGCTCTTCTGCATGTACCTCTGGTTCGTCTCGGCCATGAGCTTCACGGATAAGCTCTCCGCGGTGTTCGGGGTAGTCATCGGCGTGAACGGGGTGCTCGAAGCCGTCGCCGCGGCGGTCATCGCACCGGCGGTAGTCATCCCGGTGAAGGCGTATCTGAACACAAGAGCAGTCTGAACAGTCGCTGACGGCATCCGCCCGTGCTGACCTCCACAGATTCGCTGTAGGCATCCGCTGTTCGCCGGGATGCACAGATACGCTGACGGCATCCGCCCGTGCTGACCTCCACCCGTTCCGGCCCGGACGCAACGCTCCGGCGATCTAACTGCCAACTTCATCTCACATCGGATACAGCAAGACCTTCCCTTTGGGAGCCTCGCTCAGCGAGTCTCCGTCGGGAAGGTCTTATTCGTACTGTATCCGATGTGGATTCCGTAGGCAGTGGATATCGCCTCCGCTAAAAGCGCGCCGTTTATCGGCCGTCAGGGTGGATGGTCAGTCACTCTGCGGATACCTGCCGGGTTTTCACCCGACCGCAGCAGACGGGACGCAGCCACAACACAGGCGCGCGTCACTAAGTAAATTTTTGCAGGGCGGCGGGACCGCTTGCGGGCCCGGCGAGCCTGCAGAAAAGCGGCGGTTTTGACACACCTGCTCTCCCTTGTAGGGCGTGGTGCGCAAAACTCAGCTGGCGCCGCCGTTCCCGAGCCGCGCCTGTAGGGCGACGTGAAGCCTTTTTGCCGGATGCCGCCCGCCCCGGAGCCGACCCGCCCTGATGGAGGTGGAGGGGCGGGCATTTGGCGGAGGCAAAAAGGCAAGGAGCCCGTACGAAGCGGGCGAGGGAATGCGGAGCCGTCAAAAAAGACCGCCGTCAGATCCCTCCGACGACGGCCAGTCTCTTACTTCACATGCTTCTCTAAAAATGCCTTCACCTTCTCCTCGTACGCTTCCTTCCCAACCACATGCGCCTCCGCATGCCCGGCTCCGGCAACCACCCATATCTCCTTATCCTTCGCCGCGCATGCCTCATACAGTTCGTGCGTCATCTCCGTCGGCACGAAATCGTCCGCATCGCCCGTGAAGAAAATGGTCGGTGTGACGGATTTCTTCACCTGCTCCAGCGCAGACGCTTCCTCGTAGCTGTAGCCGGCCACCAGCTTGTTCATCACACTTCCGGTCTCCAGCAGCGGATGCACCGGCACCTTGCGGGCCTTGATGCACGCACGCAGTTCCTCCTTGAGGCTGGTGTACGGGCAGTCGGCCACAATGGCCTTCACCTGCTCCGGCAGCTTCTCGCCGCTGGCCATGAGCACCGTCGCGGCGCCCATCGAAACGCCCTGCAGCACGATCTGCGAATCCGTCCCGTATTCCTTCAGCGCCACCTGGATCCACTGCAGCAGGTCCAGACGGTCCAGCCACCCGTAGCCGATGTACTTGCCTTCACTCTCACCGTGCGCGCGGTTGTCCGGCAGCAGCACGTTGTACCCCAGATCCCGGTAGAACCGGATGAACGTGGCGTACTCGCGGTAGTGGTTGGCGTGGAAGCCATGGATGCAGATGACCGTCTTTTTGGACGGCTGCTCCGCCGGGATCAGCGTGGCGATCAGGCGCAGTCCGTCAAACGTGGTGATGGTCTTGTAGCTCTGCGGCAGCGTCTCCGCCCAGGCGATCTCCTTGGCCGATTCGATGCGGAACGGCCCGCGCACGGGATGGTCGGACTCATCCGGGTACGTCTGCACCTTCGGACGTACGTCTGTGTAGTTGAAGAACCAGGCAGTGGCTGCGGCCACCCCTGCGGCTGCGGCAGCGGCGGTACCGGCAATGACTTTCCCCCATTTCATTTGCTTACCCCCTTGTGTTGTAGTCGCTCGTTGTGACAACTGACCTGTGGGATCCTTCGGCTCTCCACACGATAAGTTCGCCTTACCAAATCATAGATTTGGAGGCTCACTTGTCTCAGGATGACCGTTTGTCAATTGAAGTATACCAGTTCGTCCTTCGGCGCTTCGGCCGGCGTCAGCTCGACGGCGGTCAGCACCGGGCCTTCGCCCTCGTACAGATCCATGTGCTTGTTTTCAAACGTGGCTTTGACGTTCACCCACGATTTGTTCTTCCAGGTAACGGAGCTGTCCTTCGGTTTGCACAGATACCCGAGGAAGCGGATATCGTTGGCGCAGCAGGTCATGGCCTGGCGGCCCGGCACGAAATACCCCTTCGGGAACTGATTGCTGTTCATGGCCATGGCCTTGAAGCAGATGGTCTTGTTCTCGTAGTTTTCCGGGTGGTCCATGGCGTCCATGTACCAGATGCCGTAGTCATCGTCCTCGATGTGGATCTCCGGCGTATCGAGCGAGTACGGCAGCTCTTCCGGAATGTCCAGCATTTCGCCTTTGGCGTCCTCAAAGATGACCTGCACGCGGCGGTTGGTGGCGCGGATGGCGCGGCGGTAGGACGCGCACGGCATGTCCTCGGTGCAGCGGTTGAACATGACCATCTCGGCCGTCTGCACCTGCTCCATCACCAGCGACTTCATGTTGTTCAGGTACAGCCCGAACGTCTCGCCGTTGACGATGTTGATCACCTGGTAGATGTCCCAGTTGAACGGCAGCTTCATGTCCATGATGGTGGGCAGACGCCACATACCGTTGTATTCGATGAGCACGCGCTCCGGGCGGTACTTGCGCTTGATGTTCTTCAGGAAATCCGTGGTGAAATCCGCCTCGGACTCGCACATCACCTGCACCGTGTTGTGGTCCGCCAGCAGCACCGGGTCATACTCTTTCTCGCCTTCCTCGCAGACGATCAGCACCGTCCGCTCGCCGGAGTCAAAGTAGGGCTGCTGCATGGTAAACGTGATGAAATCCGTCTTGCCGGCATCCAGGAAGCCGGTGATCAGATAAATGGGTGTCCCCTGATTCAGCATGACAATACCTCTTTTCGGAAACGGCACGGCGGCGGCCCGCAAGCCGCCGCTA
>CAMJGH010000117.1 GCA_946405185.1 uncultured Lachnospiraceae bacterium | reverse complement strand
TGGCTGTGGCCGATGGCCGAAACCTACCGTAAGACCGCGCGCACGTTTGCCGCGAAGCTGCGGCTCATGGAGGAGTACCCGGAATACCGGTTTTTGCAGAGCTCTCCGGCGGCCTACGAGATGTGTAAGAAGTACTACCCGGATCTGTTTGACAGGGTGGTGGCGGCCGCGAAGAGCGGGCATCTGCTGCCGGAAGGCGCCTGCTACGTGGAGCCGGACACCAACATCACCTCCGGTGAGTCGCTGGTGCGGCAGATCCTGTACGGAAAGAAATATTACAAAGAGGTGTTCGGCATCGACAGCACCGTGCTGTGGATCCCGGATACGTTCGGCTACACGGCGGCGCTGCCGCAGATCTGCGTGAAGACCGGCGTGAAGTACCTGGTGACGCAGAAGATCTTCTGGTCGTACAACACGGACGGCGAGGGGTTCCCGTACCACTACTTCCGCTGGGAGGGCATGGACGGCTCGCAGATCACCACCTTCCTGCCGACCAACTACAACTACTACACCAACGCGCGCGATGTGGCCGATGCCTGGAAGAAGCGCCATCAGACCGAGGGCATGGAGACCTTCCTCTATCCGTTCGGGTACGGCGACGGCGGGGCCGGTCCGTGCCGGGACCACATCGAACTGGCCAGGCGACTGTCGGATCTGGAGGGCGTGCCGAAGGTGCGCTTTGCGGGGCCGGTGGAGTTCTTTGAAGAATCCGAAAAGCGCGGCGGCCCGCAGGAAACTTACGTGGGCGAGCTGTACTTTACGGCCCACCGCGGGACGCTGACCAGCCAGGCGCGCATGAAGGCGCAGAACCGGAAGAGTGAACTGGCCATGCAGCGTTTTGAACTGTGGGGAGCGCTGGCGGCGCTGGCCGGAAAGGCGGATGTGTCCGCCCGCGCCGAGGAACTGTGGAAGACGGTGCTGCTGCACCAGTTCCATGACATCCTGCCAGGCTCCTGCATCGGCCGGGTGTACGAGGACGCCGAAAAGGTGTTTGCGGGGTGGAACGCCGAAGTGGAGGCGGAGACCGCTGCCAGCCTGCAGGCGCTGACCGGGGAGGCCCCGGAGACCGTCTCGGTGTTCAACCCGCTGGGCTTTGCCCGCCAGGCGTGGGTGAAGCTGCCGGAGGGCTGGGCCGGTGCGGCGGAAGACGGCCGCGAACTGCCGTCACTGGACGGGGCCGACGGCCGCTATGCGATGACGGTGCTGCCGCCGTTTGGCGCGCGTGCGCTGCATAAGAGCGGTGAGCCTTCCGTCCGGGAGGAACTGGCGGCAAAACTTACGGAAACGCCGGACGGCTTTGTGCTGGAAAACAACTGTGTGCGGGCGCTTGTGGATATGTCCGGCGAGGTGGTCTCGTTTGTGCAAAAGAGCTCCGGAAGGGAGTTTGCGGCCGAGCCGCTGAACCGCCTGCATCTGTACAAGGATGTGCCGCGCTACTACGATGCCTGGGATGTGGATTCCCACTACCGCGTGCAGGAGATCCCGGGCGCGGTGCAGGTGACGGAAGTCCGGGTGACGGAGGCGGGCGGCCACGCGGCAGAACTTCAGGTGACGGGCGTGATCGGCACGTCGCCTTACACCCAGCGCATCCGGCTGGAGGCGGAAAGCCGCCGTCTGGAATTTGTCACGGCTGTGGAGTGGCAGGAGACGCACCGGCTCTTAAAGGCCGGTTTCCCGGTGGACGTGCACGCGGAGGAAGCCCTCCACGAAATGCAGTTTGGGTACGTGAAGCGTCCGACGCACCGCTCCCGCCCGTACGATAAGGAGCGGTTTGAAGTGGCCAACCACCGCTACACGGCGCTGGCCGACGGCAGCCACGGCGCGGCGGTGCTGAACACCGGCAAGTACGGCGTGAGCGTGAACGGGAACGAGATCGCGCTCTCCCTGTTGCGCGCGCCCAGCACGCCGGACCCGCAGGCGGACCGCGGGCATCAGACCTTCACCTACGCCTTTACGGCCTGGGAAGGCGCCTTCGAGCGGGCGCTGGCTGTCCGCGAGGGGTACGATCTGAACGTGCCGGCGCAGGTGACGGCCGGCGATGCCGGCACCTTCGGGCTGATCGGCGATCTGCCGGACAACATCATCGCGGAGACCGTCAAGCCCGCCACGGACGGCAGCGGCGATCTGATCCTGCGGCTGTATGAAGCGGTGCATGCGGACACGGAGGCGAAGCTGCGCGTGGATCTGGCACGCTTCGGCCGGGAGGTGAAAGCCGTGTACGCCTGCGACATGCTGGAGAACGAAGAGGAGAAGCTGACGCCGGCACAGGGAGTCATCCCGCTGCACTTCGCGCCGTTTGAAGTGAAGACGCTGCGCATCGGCGTGAAATAAAACCGAAACGGGCAGGCGCTGTGATCCGTTCACGCGTCTGCCCGTGTTTTCTGTCTGTCCATTTGTCTGTCAGGCTGTCTGTCCAGCCTTCCTTCGGGGCGCAAGCCACCGGAAGTAGAAGTAGGAGAGTTCCAGCACAAAGCAGGCCATCCAGCCCACCGGGTACCCGAAACCGACCGAGAATGGCGTGTTGGCTACGAACCGCGTGATCACGAACAGGTAGATCTGCCGGATGACCACGAACGAGGCCAGCATCATGAACATGGGGCCTTTGGCATCGCCCCGGCCGCGCAGGGCGCCGGCCAGCACGTGGTTGACGCAGTTGAAGAGCAGGAAGATGGTGTTGGAGCGCATGAACAGGACGCCGAAATCGATGACCTCCGGATCCTGCGAGAACAGGCCGACGGCGGGGCGGGCGAAGATCAGCAGTGCCGCCACGATGAAGCCCGTCACGCCCAGTGAGAGCAGGATGGTGTCCCGCGTGCCTTTGTCCGCGCGCTCCGGGTTCTTGGCGCCGATGTTCTGGCTCACAAAGGTGGTGGCGGCCATGGCCATGCTCTGCAGCGGCAGCATGATGAAGGAATCCAGCTTGTTGTAGCTGCCCCACCCGGCCATGACGGCGGAGCCGAAATAGTTGATGTAGGACTGCACGAAGATGTTGGAGAAGGCGGTGATCACCGACTGGATGGCCGCCGGCAGGCCCACGGCAAAGATGCCCCGCAGGATCCGGAAATCGATGTGCAGCTCCCGCCACACCAGCCGGTAGATGTCGTTGGTGCGGGTGAGCAGGATCAGCGTGAGGATGGCCGAGACAAACTGGGCGATGATGGTGGCGTAGGCCACGCCCTCGATGCCCATGTGGAAGACCACCACGAACAGGAGGTCCAGGATGATGTTGAGGACGCTGGTGAGCACCAGGAACAGCAGGGGCCTTGTGGTATCGCCCACCGCGCGCAGGATGCCGCTGCCCATGTTGTAGATGAGCAGCCCCGCGAAGCCCGCAAAATAAATGGTCAGGTACGTGGTGGCGTCTTCAAAGACGTCGTCCGGGGTGGACATGAAGCGCAGCATGGGCTTCACGCCGGCCATGCCGATGAGGGTGAAGAGCACGCAGAAGACAAAGGTGACGGCCATGGTGGTCTCCACGGCGTCGTGCAGTCGCTTCTGGTCCCGGGCGCCGAAGTGGTGGCCGATGAGCACGCCGGCGCCGATGGAGAAGCCATTGAAGAAGAACACCAGCATGTTGACGATCACGGTGGTGCTGCCCACGGCGGCCAGCGCTTCCTTGCCCACAAAGTTGCCCACCACGATGGAATCCACCGTGTTGTAGAGCATCTGGAAGATGTTGCCCAGCATCAGCGGGAGCGAGAAGAGGATGATCTGTTTGAGGATGGGCCCGGACGTCATGTCCCGCGCGGTTGTCTTGTGTGCCATGAAAGCCTCGTTTCTTATAAAAAAAGCCGGGAGGGCCGTTTTTGAACGCCTGGGCGTGCCAGTTCAGTGTAGCACAGTTGGCCGGTAAATTCACGCCTCCGATGGCATCAAAAAAATTTTCGCACTTAAAGTTTCCGTTAAGGTTGCAGTTATATGATGAGCCCATCACAAGAGCAGGGCAGTTTAAAAACCACAGGCGAGAGCCCCGGACGGAAGAGCCGGCGAGCGCGCCGCCCCTGCGGAAAGGAAAGATAATGAAAAACATGAACAGAATCGCCGTTCTCGGCATGATCATGCTGCTGGCTGCATCGGCCGCGGCCTGCAATACGGAAGAATCTCAGGCGGCTGAAGCCGTCGGCCAGGAGGCCACGCTGTCTGTGGCGGAGGGTGAGACGCCTTCTTTCGAAGAGGGCGAAATGCCTTCCTTCGAAGAGGGAGAAATGCCTTCCTTTGGAGAAGGCGAAATGCCCTCCTTTGGGGAAGGCGAAATGCCTTCCTTCGGGGAAGGGCAGATGCCCGGCGGTCAGGGAGGCGGACGCCGCGGCCAGGGCGGTTTCGGCGGCGGCCCGCAGGGCGGCCAGATGCCCGGCGGCGAAAGCGGTCAGAGGCCCGGCGGTGAGACTGGCCAGATGCCGGGCGGTGAAAGCGGCCAGATGCCGGGCGGAAACTTCGGCGGTCAGGGCGGTCAGAGGCCCGGCGGCATGGGCGGCGGCATGATGGGCAATCAGTCCACCGTGGAATCCGCGGAAAGCCCCACCGAGATCGTCACCTCCGGCCTGACCAGTACGGCAGCCAGCCTGACGGTCAACGAGTCGGCGGCTGAAACCATCGTCATGAGCGAGAGCAATTCCGAGGTGAAGATCGACACCGCCGGCACCTACCTCGTCACCGGCAGCTGCTCAGACGGCAGCATCACCGTCAAGAAGGGCACCACGGGCGTGGTGCTGATCCTCAAGGACCTGGATCTGACCAGCACCACCGGGGCCACGGTCTCCTGCAACAAGGGTTCGCAGGTGAAGATCGTCATTGAAGGCAACGTCTCCCTGACCGATGCCGAAGATCCGGCGGATGAAGAGTCCACCGACGCCGAGGTGGCGGATGCCTTCGACGGCGCGGCACTGAAGGTGAAGGACGGCGCCGACGTGTACCTGACCGGCACCGGGACGCTCACCATCGACGGTTCTTCCTGCAAGAACGGCATCAAGGCGGGCGATGAAGAGGGCACCTGCCTGGTGATCGACGGTGATCTGACCATCGACATCACGGCGGCCAACGACGGCATCAACGCCGGGTACGATCTGACCATCCTCTCCGGGAACATCACCGTCGCCGCGGGCGATGACGCCATCCACGCGGACCGCATCCTGACGGTCGGTTCCGAAGACGGCTCCGGCCCCGAGATCACCATCACCGGCTGCGAGGAGGCGCTCGAAGGTACCATCGTCAACCTCTTCGGCGGGTCGGGCACGGTGAAGTCTTCCGATGACGGCGTCAACGCCGCCAACAAAGACGGCACCTACAGCAGCGAGCTGACGTTCTCCATCAACATCACCGGCGGCACCTGGGAGATCACTTCCGGCGGCGACGGGCTGGATTCCAACGGCGACATCAACATCACCGGCGGACAGACGGCGGTCACATCCACCGCTATGGGCGGCGGCGAGGGCGGCGTCGACTGGGTGGGCAGCCTGTACGTGGCTGACGGGACCCTCACCAACAACAGCGGCTACGCGTACGACGCGATGCCGAGGAGATAAGAGGCAGAACACCCTGCCGGGCGGGAGTATATCAGCGAACCCGCCCGGCATTCCTCTTTTCCGGGGAGACAGACTGTGGTATCATATGATAAGTCCTTGGGAGGGGCTCTGTCATGCCTTTACTGATCGGTGCGTTCATGCTCAGTCTGATCCCGGCTGTTCTTTTGTATCTGTGGCTGAAGAAGCGTCCGGAGATGCCGGAAGATTACGCGGTGTGCTGCCGCAAGGCGCTGATAAACGGGATGCTCTGCACGTTTCCCGTGATCCTGGCGTCGGCCGTGCTGACAGTCATCGGCAATCTGCTGCTGTTCAAAGACCGGCACACGGTGATATACAACTGGTATCATACGTTTATCAAAAATGCGGGAGAAAACCCCTTCCTCTTAGCGAAGCGTAGGGAGGGGA
>CAMJGH010000116.1 GCA_946405185.1 uncultured Lachnospiraceae bacterium | reverse complement strand
CCTTCCTGGCCTCCGTATCGGCATCCGGTGCAGCCTTCACCTGCCGCAGGAACTCCTCCAGGTAGCGCTTCGCATCCGCCGAGAAGCGGGCAGTGTATCCTTCGCCGGTCTTGTCGTATGAGCACGGGTAGAGGATACCGTCATACCAGTGCGGTGCGGTCTCGCGGTCCGGCAGATCGGCGCTGCCGGCCTTGATGGCCGCAAACGCCGCCAGTTTCTCTTCCGGGTACGGGCTAAGCTGCACGTCATACAGTTCCGCCATCTGGGTTTCTTTGCCCATGGCACCCACCCAGTCCAGGTTGAACAGCGGCACATCCCTGGAAGTGCAGGCAAGCACGGTCGTCTCCATCTTCATGAGGCCTCCCATGGCGTCCATGCGCATCACGCACAGATGCCCGAAGCCCTCCGCCGCATAGCATTCCAGATCATACGCAAATCCGTCTTTTTCCAGGTGTGCATCCGCCCCGATATCCTCCTTCATCAGGCGGTATCCGTCTGCCAGCAGCCGGCAGGTCAGTTGCCCTATGTCTGTCCGTTCGTTCACGTTCGTCTTCCTCCCGTCATCCTTTATGAGATGGTCTTCTTTCCCGGAGGGGCCTTCTCACCGGATAAAGTGCATGGACCCGCCGCGCTCGGTGGCGGGCAGGGCCACGCCGGCTTTCTTTCCGGCCTCCAGACATTTGAGCAGCCAGGCCATGTTGCGGGCCAGGTTGCGCATGGTCTGCATGCCCTCGGTATCCTGCTCCGCCTCACCCTGCACGCGACCGAACGCCTGGTTCCAGTAGGTGGACGTGACGATCGGCATCTGGTTGATGCCCATGTACTTGTTGATCACGTCGTAGCTGGCCACCGTGCCGCCGCGGCGCGCGATGGTGACGGCCGCACCGGGCTTGTACGTAAGCAGCTCCTGCCCGGCGTAAAACACCCGGTCCAGGAACGACAGGATGCGCCCGGACGGATGCGCATAGTAGACCGGCGTGCCAAACACGAAACCGTCGGCCTCTTTGGCCTTTGCCAGGAATTCGTTCACGCAGTCATCCGCAAAGATACAGCCGGCATCCGTACATTTCCCGCAGCCGATGCAGTCGCGCACCGGACCGTTGCCCAGCCAGAAGATCTCACTCTCGATTCCCTCTTTCTCCAGCTGCGCACCGATCTCCTGCAGACACCGGTACGTGTTGCCCGTCTTGCGCGGACTTCCGTTCACCAGGATCACCTTCATACGCTTCTCCTCTCCGCCCGCTCACTCACGGGGCCCTTCCGACTCCTCACTCAGACGCGCCAGCTCCTCCCGCAGCACCCGCTCCACCAGCACCCGGCAGTTGCCGCAGCTCGTCCCCACCATGGTCATCTGCTGCAGATCGTCATACGACCGCGCACCCTCACGCACCGCCTGCCGTAAGCCGCCCTCATAGAGGCGCAGGCACCCACAGATCAGCCGTCCTCTCTCCATGATCTCCTCCTGTTGGAGCGGCATTGCTTCCCGCAGCTGCCGCTCATGGAATCTCTTTGCAGACCTTTGCGGCTGCCGCTCACGGGGTCTCTCCGTGGGCCTTTGCAGCTGCCGCTCACGGAATTTCTTCGCAGGCCTGCAGCCGTACCCTGCCCCGCCGGCGACTTGGGACGGAGCCGAAGGGGCAGGGCCGGTGCAGGCCAGCCCATATTCCTCATGACACGTATCCTTATCATATCATGCGATAAATGGCAAAACAAGTTTCCCAAAAGCACCGCCCCTCCGCATCTTCCGCACTTCTATTAGCCAACACTAACTCTTAAAAAGCCCCTTTATAGATTTTTTATATTTGATTTTCCCTATTTTACTTTCCGATTTTTGTGCATATCGCTCATAAATTTCAGCCCGTTCCACATTATAATCAACATTTTTCAATTTCCTGTTGCTTTTTCCGTAACCTTCCCGTACACTGTTTTCAAGAGGTCAACCCGATTATTGGTTTCGGGAAAACGTAAAAGGAGGACTTGCACTATGTATGATCTTTTGATCACCGGCGGCAAGCTGGTCACCCCGGACCGCATCTACGAAGCGGACATCGCCATCACGGACGGCAAGTACGCCGCCTTCCTGGCGCCCGGTACCCCGGTGGAAGCCAAAGAAGTCATCGATGCGAAGGGCAACCTCGTGTTCCCCGGCATCATCGACTGCCATGCCCACCTGAATGAGCCGGGCTTCGAATACCGCGAAGATTTCGAGACCGGTTCCCGCGCCGCTGTTGCGGCCGGCTGCACCACCCTCATCGATATGCCCTTAAACAACGATCCGTCCCTCATGAACAAAGAGATCTTTGACATGAAGCTCGGAAAGATCAGCCAGCACTCCTATGTGGATTACGCACTGTGGGGCGGTCTGGTGGGCGATTTCGATGACAGCCCGGATTCCATCAAGAACAACATGGCCGATCTGGTGGACCTGCAGGAGTGCGGCGTGGCCGCGTTCAAAGGCTTCACCTGCCCGAACGGCCCGCTGTTCCCGACCGTCAACATGGGCAACGTCCGCAAGGCCCTGGAGATCCTGAAGCCTTACGGCGCTCTGTGCGGTTTCCACTGCGAGGAGTACGGCCAGGTACTGGAGCGTGAGAAGGAAGCCAAGGCCAAGAAGGACGCCACCAAGGAAGAGAAGATCCGCCTGTTCCTGGATTCCCACGATGTCTGGACCGAGTACGTGGCCACCAAGAACGTCATCGACATGGCCCGCGCCACCGGCGGCCGCGTGCACATCTGCCACGTCTCGCACCCGATGGTCGCTCAGATCGTCAAGGACGCGCAGCACGAAGGCCTGCCCATCACGGCCGAGACCTGCCCGCACTACCTGGGCTTCACCGAGGACTTCGTGTTTGAGAAAGGCGCTCCCGCCAAGTGCACGCCGCCTATGCGCACTGCCGCCGACCGCGACAAGCTGTGGGACTACGTGCTGGACGGCACCCTCTCCTGCATCGGTTCCGACCATTCGCCGGCCGCCGACGAGGAGAAGGACAACAACACCAAGGATATCTGGAGTGCCTGGGGCGGCCTGAACGCCATCCAGTTCTTCCTGCCGATGGTCTTCGACATGGTCGTGCACCAGAAGAAACTCTCCCCTACCCTCATTGCCAAAGTCATGGACTACAATCCGGCTAAGATCTTCGGCCTGTACGGCAAGAAGGGTGCCTTCGAGTTGGGCTTTGACGGCGATATCGTCATCGTGGATCCGGAGAAGGAATGGAAGTGCGAGCAGGAGAAACTCTTCACGAAGGGCCATGTGAGCTGCTTCGACGGCCTGACCGGCAAGGGTGCTCCGACCACCACCATCATCCGCGGCAAAGTGGTCGCCAAAGACGGCGTCTACTGTGACGAGGCAAAGGGGTACGGCGCGTTTGTCCGTCCCGTGAAATAAGGACACCTTCCCCCAGAGGGGGAAGGCTTTAAGAAAGGAGTAATATGAGCGACGTCAACAAAGAAGTAAGCAAGCCCGCTCAGGAAGAATCCATCCGCCCGGTAGCACCGGATAAGCGGATCATGAGCTGGGGCTCCAACACCATGCTGTGGCTGGGCGGCTGCATCTCCATCGGCACGCTGGCCATGGGTTCGTCCCAGCTGGAAAACGGTCTGAACTTCCTGCAGCTGTTCCTGGCCGTTCTCATCGGTTCCACCATCCTGGTCGTGGGCATCACCCTGAATGACCAGTTCGGTTACAAGACCGGTGCTCCGTACGCGGTCCAGCTCAAGAGCGCGTTCGGTACCAAGGGCAACATCGTGCCCGTTCTGTTAAGAGGCCTGCCCGCCATCGTGTGGTACGGCTTCCAGACATGGCTGGGCGGCACCGCCATCAACAACATCGTCTACCTGCTGACCGGTTTTTCCAACGTCTGGGTCTGGTTCATCGTCTTCCAGGTGGTGCAGATCCTGCTCTCCATCAAGGGCTTCCAGGGCGCCAAGTGGGTCGGCAACGTCGGCGGTACCGTCATCATCATCGCCATGCTGTACATGCTCTACATCCTGGTAACGCAGCGCATGGATGTCATCCGCACCGAGCTGGTCTCCCGTCAGGGTACCTGGGGCATGCCGTTCGTCGCCGCCATCATCGCGTTCTTCGGCAACTCCACCACCGTTATGCTGAACGCTTCCGACTACTCGCGTGAGATGAAGCCGGGCATCAGCCACGGCGCCCGCGGCGTGTCCTACTTCCTGGCCATGGTGCCTACCACCGTGCTGCTGGGCATCATCGGTGCCATGGCTTCCACCGCCACCGGCATCGCCAACCCCATCAACGCCTTCACGCAGATCGTGGAGAACAAAGTGGTCCTGATCGTCACCCTGTCCTTCATCATCTTCGCACAGCTGTCCACCAACCTGGCCTCCAACGTCATTCCGCCGGCCTATGCGTTCATGGACGTGTTCAAGATGAAGCACCGCACCGCCGTCATCATCGTCGGCATCCTGGCCGTGGCCACCTGCCCGTGGATCCTCACGAACGACAGCTCCGCTGCCGGCCTGGGCGTGTTCGTCAAGCTGTACTCCGCCTTCTTTGCTCCCATCTTCGGCGTGCTGCTGGTGGACTACTTCATCCTGCACAAGCACAACTTCTCCAAGGAACAGCTCGAAGACCTGTACGATGACAACGGTGATCACCGCGGCTGGAACTGGGCGGCCATCATCTCCATCGCCTGCGGCGCCGTGATCGGTCTGCTGAACATCGACATCGCGTTCTTCACCGCCACCATCCCGACCGGTCTCCTGTTCTTCCTGCTGATGAAGTACATGCCGTCCTGCGAGCGTTTCCGCAAGGGGACCATCCTCGAGAAGAAGTAAAAAGCAATCCTGTGCTGTACAAGGCGCAAGCCTTTCAAACCCCTTTCTTACTACCCCTGGGCCGTGTGCGGGAAACCGCACACGGCCACTTTTGTTTGGGGAGCAAAAATGCCGACCGCAGGGAGGCATTTTATGAATGGCGTGGCGATAATACCTACACTGCCCCGCCTCAGTCCTCCTGCGGGCGGTCAGCCGCCTCCTTCTTTTCCGCTCCTTCCAGCACCCTCCGGATGTTTTCTCCGGTTCTGGCCTGAGACTCCCTGTCTGCCGGTGCGCGGGATTTTTCCCACCGCAGCAGCCGGACAAACAGATGCAGTATCCGGTTCACAGGCATCACCTCCTCTCTGTGGGACTTCCGGCCTTCACTCATAAGACAGATGACGGAGGAAAAAGTTTTCACCCGCAAAAAAGGCGGGGGATGTCACTCCCCCGCCTGAACAGGCTGCATTATCTCACCGGATCCTTCTGATCAGCAGTTCCCCGAAGGCGCTTTCGCCGCGTTCGGCGTGCGCTCCTTCCCGGTCAAAGACCATCATCTCCGCTGTTTCCTTCTCGTACGGCTGCCACAGCGGCAGCGCATCGCCGTTCTTCCCGGTGCCGTTCGGGCTGCCGGTCTTGATGAAAGCCGTCCAGGCATCCGCCATCTGCCGGGCCAGATCGTAATGCCGGCCCACAAACGGCCGCCAGCAGGCCTGGAGGTTATCGAAGAAGAACCACAGGTCGGAGGAGTGGAAATTGCCGGGGTCATCCCACCCGGGGATATCCCCGTCAAACCGGTACACATACCACGGTGCGGCCTTGCCGTTCTTGGCACTTTCCCGGGCCAGGTGCTTCACGGCGTACTCGATGCGCGACGCCGGTGCGAAGGTGCCGTCCGCTGCGCGCACGTGCGCTTCCGGGCAGGCGAGGAAGGCATCGGCATCCTCCCCGAACCGGTTGCGGGCCATCTCTTCCAGCAGGCCTTCCGAATCCGCCGGCAGGCTGGCCAGGAACTCATCCGCCGTGCCGCCGGCCAGGATGGGCACATCCAGCGCCCGGCCTTCCGCGATGGCGCGGTACGGATCTTCTTTGGCCAAGACGCCGTCCAGGCACGGGCGGAACGTCAGATTGCCGCGCCGGTACACCTCGTAGCGGTCCCGGATATACTCCGCGGGAAGAGCCCTGGCTTCC
>CAMJGH010000115.1 GCA_946405185.1 uncultured Lachnospiraceae bacterium | reverse complement strand
CGGCTTCCGTTTCGGGGGCCTCCGTCTCCGGTGCCTCGGTGACGGCTTCCGTTTCAGGGGCCTCCGTCTCCGGCGCCTCGGTGACAGCCTCCGTCTCCGGCGCCTCCGTGACGGCCTCCGTCTCCGGTGCCTCCGTTTCCGCAGGCTCGGTGACCGCTTCCGACAGCACTTCGCCCGCCGGGGCGGGTTCGTCCCGGAGCGTGCGCGCGCCCACCGCGTCTGAAGGCAGACCCGGCAGCATGGTCACGGTCATGAGCGCCGCAAGCAAGAGAGCCAGCAAACGCTTTCCTTTGTACTTCTTCATGGTTTTCCTCCTGCTCGGAACCAGCGAAAACGCTGCTTCCCGCGCCGGCAGCGCAGGACCCCGGGTGATGCCTTTCTGCCCGGAACAGCGTGTCCGTCTGCGTATGATCAGGCCTCCCAACGGTATGAGACCAGACACTTATGGCGATACAGAGTAATTGTATCATACGGGGTGGCATTGTCAATGGATTTTTTCCCATATCCAACAATAATCGTTAACGGCTGTCTTTCCCGCAAAACATCAGACAGGGTTTCCAATTCCTTCTGTTTTATGGTAAAATGTTCCGTAACGGATGAAGAAGGGAGTCAGAAAGACATGCACACCGGCGGCACACTCGAAAAAGACCTGTACGCGCTGCGCGGGTATTGTCTGCACCTCTCCTTTTCCCGCACGGAACCGCAGGAACAGGCAGGTCTCACCCCCGGCGCTTCGGCATTCACCGGCATCAGGCTCCTCTTCTGCGGAGCCAAAGGAAGCGCCGGCATCCCCCTTCGCCCCCTGCAGGACGCGTACGCCTACACGCATCTTTCATCGCCTTTCCCCGAAGAGCCGGACCCGGCCGTCTGCTCCGGCCTGCGACGGATGCCGGACGGAACGCTGGCATGCAGCTATGAGACCTCCTTTGTCCTGCGCGACAGCGCTCTCGCCGAGGAAGGCCTGACACTCCTTCTCGAAGTCCCGGAAACAGCCCCGGCTCTCTCCGTCACACTCACCTGTGAAGGCACTTTGCTGCTGTCGGAAACCCTGTGCGGCCCCGGCCGCCGGGCCTTTATCGTGCCCCTCACCGGCATCTGCCCGGAGCTGACGGACTATCTGGCTCAGTCCCGGAAGCTTTTCGGCCTTCTTCTGACGGAGTTTGACCGGGTCTGTGCTCGATACGGCATACCGTGGTATCTGATCTGCGGCGGGCTGATCGGCGTGATGCGCGACGGCAGGCTCCTGCCGTGGGATGACGACATCGACATCGCCGTTACCCGCTCCGGATATGAACGTCTGAAAGAAGCAGCCGGAGTCGAGTGGGACGGGCAGGCCTTCCGCCTTCTCACTCCGGAAGACTACGGGGAAAACGTATTTCTGGACTATATGACGCGGTTTCTGTACATGGGAGAAACCTCTCCGGGCGATCTGTTTGACCGGGCCGATGCACCGGCTGTACCGGAGATCCATTTCCGGTTCGGGCTGGACATCCACATCCTGGACAATGCCGCGGACAGCCGCCTGGTCCACCTGTTGCAGACGAAGCGCATCCAGCTTCTCTATGCACTGGCGCTTGGCCACCGTCCCGGCTTTGAGAAGACCTCCCACCCGGAGTACAGCCGCGCCGTCCTGCTTGCGGTCCGCCTGCTTCGGGCCATCGGCCGGCGCATTCCCCTGGCGCGCCTTCTCGGCTGGTACAGCAAGGCAGCACAGAAGAACGCTCCCGGCCGGTACGTCTACCTCTCCAACGCCTACTACCGGGCCATCCCTTTCCGGTTTGAGACAGACTGGTTCGGCACGCCGACAGCCTTTGACGATGACGGCCTGCGCCTGCTCCTCCCCGCAGATGCCGAACGGTACCTGCGGTCCATGTACGGGGATTACCGGCGGTATCCCCCTCTCAAGGACCGTCAGCCGTCGCACCGTCCGGGCGGGGAAGGCCGCAAGCTGAGTGAAGAACGCTATAACAAAGCCTGAGCGCCCTGACGCAGAAAGGAAACGCCATGCGCCTCCGCAAACTCCCGGCGGCCCTGCTGTGCGCCGCCCTTCTGGCCAGCTGGCCGGCCTCCTCCGCGCAAGGCCAGCCGGCCATTCTGGATTCCTACTACTATCCCGTGGATTATGGCTGCGCGGATACGTACGTCATGCTGGCCTATACCGCCTACCACGGTTCCGGCATGCGTGAGGCGTCCGATGATCTTGCCTGCCTGCTGCAGATGGCAGAAGAAGAGAACGCCGTCTTTGTGCTCTCCGAAGTCCTGGATCCGGTACAGAATGAATACTTCCACCACCTTTATGTCTGGCGGGATTCCCGTATCTACCTGCTGTACGAATACGTGGGAGGGCTGTTCGTCAACGCGGACAACACCCGGCTCCGCTGTACGGAGAAAGAGACCGGACGCAGCCGCACCTTCCGTGTTGTCCACGAGAACCTGGTCGAGGCGGACGCCGGTGCCCTGCCGTATACGGTCCCGCGCATGCAGTCCGTTTTTGTCTACCCCCTGGCTGTCGAAACCCTCGAAGGCCTGAACGGGACGGATATCCCCGTCCGGCTGGGAGGTGACCAATGAACCGGCGCCGCCTTCTCCTGTCCGCCGTTCTCCTCGTCTGCCTCGCGGGCATACTCGTTTCCGGCATTCCCCTGGTCCGCTCCTTCCTTATGTACCGGGAGGGGATGGATACCTATGAGCAGATCGCGGAGGACGTAAAGATCAGGCCTTCCCGCCCCGCCCCGTCCGCCCCGCCGTCTCCCTCCGCTCCTTCCGGACAGGAGATACTGCCCACGGAGTCAGAGGAAACTGACCGGGAGTCCTGGATCACGGCGGAAGTGGCCGATCCGGCCGGCGGTGTATACACCATCACGGTCCCGGAAGACCCGGATGCCCATCACATCCTGCGTGAGCCGGTACTCAACGGATACCGCCTGTCCGAACTCCTCATCGCCCACTACGATGTGGATTTTGATACGCTCCGCACCATCAATCCGGATGTGGTCGCCTGGATCACCGTCCCCGGGACGGTCATCGATTATCCCGTTGTGCAGGGGAGCGATAACGATGAATACCTCACGAAGACCGTGGACGGAAAGTTCAACGCCAACGGCAGCATCTTCCTGGACGCCCGCTGTCAGGAGCTGTTTGCCTACAACACCATCCTTTACGGGCATAACATGCGCAGCCGGTACATGTTCCACCCGCTGGCGGATTACTGCCGTGACGAGTCCTTTTTCCGCTCCCACCCTTTCATCCACATCCTCACGCCCGAAGAAACACGCGTTTACTGTGTCTATGCGGCCTATGAAACAGAAAGCGTCTCCTACGCCTTCTCGGAGGTGAGCACGGTCTCCCAGTACCTGGAATACCAGGAGCGGTCGCTGGAAGCCTCCGTCTGGAACAGCGGCATCCCGCTGGGGCTGGAGCAGGATATTCTCACGCTGTCAACCTGCTCAAATGATGAAGGCGGCCACCGGCTCATCCTGCACGCGGTCTGTGTGGAGACAAGGCCGCGGTGACGCCGGGCGGGTACCATGGACGCCGATCCCGCATACACCCACCGGAAGGAGTTCCCCATGACGGACTATACGCTTTTGTGTGAACAGCTCGCCGGCTTTGCCGCTGCCGACGCACGCCCGATGCCGCTTTTAGCCAACGCCGCGGCGCTTTTGTGGGAGGCGCTGCCGGACATCAACTGGGCCGGCTTTTACCTGGCGGATGATGCCGGCCTGTACGTAGGCCCCTTCCAGGGAAAGCCCGCCTGCGTGCACATCCCCTTCGGCAGGGGCGTGTGCGGCACGGCGTTTGCCGAAGAGCGCACCCTCCGCGTGCCGGACGTGCACGCGTTTCCCGGCCATATCGCCTGCGATGCGGCCTCCGCTTCGGAGATCGTGGTGCCCATTCCGGTGAACGGAAAGCCGGTGGGCGTCATCGACATCGACAGCCCGACAAAAAACCGCTTCACCCCGGAGGATGAAGCGGGTCTGATGGCGTTTGCCGCGGCGCTCGGACGCGCGGCAGATTTTTCGGAACTGCGCAGGTAAGCCCCGCAGCGTTTAACGGTCCGCTACGTCCGCGTAACTGAACCGAATGGCCTTGCCGATGTCATCGGGGGCCGTCTCCACCTGATAGCCGATCTTTCCGGCCGAAAAGCAGATGGTCGGGAAGTCTTTCGCGGAAATATCCACCACCGTGGGAAAGGCCTTCTTCATGCCGATGGGCGAGCACCCTCCGTGCACGTAGCCCGTCAGCGGGAGAAGGTCTTTCTGCGGGATCATCTCGATCTTCTTCTCCCCCACGGCCTTCGCGGCCTTTTTCAGATCCAGCCCGCCCGACACCGGCACCATGAACACGTAATACTTGCGGCCGGCGGCCTCGGTGACCAGCGTTTTGAACACGCGCGCCGGGTCTTCGCCCAGCGCCGCAGCCACCTCCAGGCCCGCCGTGGTTCCGGACTGTGAGTAATCATGCGGCGTGTAGGGGATCTTTTTCTGCTCCAGCACGCGCATGACGTTTGTTTTTTCCATATCCGTCCGAAGGTTCTCTTTTTTCATGATCTTATCTCTTCCATTCCGGAGGGAATCTCTTCTGCCGCCGGCAAGCCGCCGAGGAGGTCTTCCGGGCGGCAGTGCAGCGCCCGTGCCAGGCTTTCTACGGTGGAATAGGCGGCTTTGCGGATATCCTTCTGCCCCTGCTCATACTGCTGTACGGTGCGCACCGGGACACCGGATGCCTCGGCAAGTCCCCGCTGGCTCAGGCCCCATGCCTGCCGGAACGCGGCAAGCTTCAGATGTTTGCGATACGCTGCCAGCCGGATACGGCGGTCCATCTCATCGACCGACTGGCGAATGTCCTGCTCGTGATACTTATCGTACATCAGCACCAGGGCTCCGGCGGGAAGCGCTTCCTGTATGGCGGCAAAAGGCAGTGCTCTTTGCCACTGATAATAGGCCAGCGTCCACCCGCACCACCAGTAGGGGGTGCGCTCATCCCGCAGATCAGGCTCCGGAAACGGTTTCTCCCACCCGTGGTCGCTGACGCGCACCAGCACCTCCCGGGCCAGTTCAATGCCGCTCATGCCCACCGTATACTTGGGACTGCCGCCTCCAAACTGGCGGGCGATGCCGGAACGGATAAACGCCTGCATGGCATCGTCCGGTGTCAGCAGCAGACGGCACACGGCATAGTCGAGCATCTGCCCCAGCACACGCTGGGCAGACTCAATATAACAGGCGGGGTATGCGCTCGTCATCCGCTTTCACCTCCTCATCCAGCAGCCGGACCAGATAGAGCTCACCGCGCTGCCAGCTGCGGCGGTCACGGGAGAAGTACCGTTCTCTGGCTTCGTGATCCCGCCGGTACCGGCGGGCATACCAGACAGCAGCCGGCACCTCTTCTGCCTGTTCAAAAACAATGTGTTCATAACTGCGGCGGCTGATCAGCACCACCTGTTCCCCGAGTTTCCCCAGCATCATGGCACTGCTCAGCTGCTGAACCGAAATGGTGCCATTCAGGAAATCCTGCGCAAAGGAAAAATAACTGTCATCTGCCCGGTAACCGATGCAGACATCCGCCTCGCGGTACGGCACGGAAAAGTGATCCAGCAGATAGCGCCTGCCCTCGCGGGCGAGAGGTGAGGTCAGCGCAAACTCACGGTTTTCCAGCAAAACCGTCAGCCAGTGCAGGACCGTCAGCCCCCCTCCGTTCAGCCGCAGTATGTTCAGGCCTTCCCTCTCCAGCCGGTAACGATTGCAGAAGCCATCTCTTGCTTCTTCCACGCTCCACTCGCGGGCCAGATCCGCGGATTCCGTACAGTAGAACCCGTATCCGTAATCGTTGTGGGCCTTGCCGCCATGATAGCGCGGCTGCCGGATGATCTTCTCGGAACCATGGTAAAGGATCATATTCCCTCCGCTATACTCCTGCAGGAGTATAGCTGTATCCTACCAGTTTGTTCCTCTTCCGTCAACCCTGGCGGCGTTCGGACTTACAGAAGTTTGCGCGGGAAAGCCCACGGTTTCAACCGTGGGATGAAAGCGCTT
>CAMJGH010000114.1 GCA_946405185.1 uncultured Lachnospiraceae bacterium | reverse complement strand
CTTCGGCGCGGGAGGTGATCACCTCCTCCGCGTCCAGGATGCGGCGGTCGATGAAAAAGTGAGGATAGCGCGTGGTGGCCAGGATCCTGGCCGCCGGCTGTTCGTAGACAGACAGACCCGTGCTTTCCGTAATGCTCATACTGCCCTTACAGGTACCGGTCCACCCGGATCACCTGATTTCCCTTTCTCGTAACGCCTTCGGCGCCGCGGTAGACAAACTTGCCGAACCCGCGCACGGAGACGATATCGTTTTCCTTCGGCACGCGGGAGGCCTGCAGGCACTCCCGGCCGTTCACATGGACATAGCCTTTATCAAACAGTTCCTTGGCGGACCCGCGCGAGAGGCGGTACAGGTGTGCGATCACCCCGTCCAGCCGCTCTCCCGCCGCCGTCAGCATGACGGACTCCAGTCGCGGCCGGGCTTCTTCGGGAACCTCCTCACAGACCGCGGCTTTCACGGCGGTGTGCCGGACGGCCGTCAGATTGTCCGCCAGATACGCCGCCATCTGGTCTTCGGCAAACACGTAGGCCGAGGTGCCGGACACCAATATATCCCCCAGCACGTCCCGCGTGATGCCGAGCGCCATGATGCTTCCCAGAAAATCCCGGTGCGTCAGCGCGTCCGCAAACTTGGCGTTCTTGGGCTCCACCTTCAGCACCTTCACGGGAAACGGCTCATCGTACCCGAACACATCCGGGTTGCCGTAGCGCACGATCACCCGCTCACAGGCCTCGGTGCCGCCAAAGGCTTTCGCCCAGCCCATGGGCGCCGCGGCCAGCGCATCCGCGGCATCCGCCGCCGACAGGAAATCCGTATAGGTGTAATACCCGCCCGAGGATGCCTGCCCGGCCAGTTCCGCGAAGCGTTTCTTCAGTTGCAGCGTGGTATCGTCAGACATATGCTCTTATCTTATCAGAAAATCCCCAAGTTGCAACTGCTGCGCATCACCGGAACGTATCCGCCGTGACGGTTTCCAGATCGATGCCGCGGGTCTCCTTGACCTTCGCCATCAGGATCAGGAGCGACAGCACCATGAACGGCAGGCAGATGATCATGAACAGCACATCCTTGGCGATGAAGTTCTGCCCCACGATGAACAGCGCATTGCCCACAAACATGCCGGAACCGATCATGACGGTGATGGTGCCCATCACGGAAGACCGCATGCCGGAAGGCGTGGACTCACCCGGCATGGTTAAGATCAAAGTGTCGGACATGGACCACAGGCCGCCGATGGAGATGCCGTAGGCCGCGCCCGCTGCCAGAGGCCCCCAGCCGAACCGGCAGGCCGCCAGGAAGACCGCCAGCCCCGCGATGGTGATCAGGCCCAGCACCAGGCAGGCCTTCTTGCGGCCGAGCTTGTCCGAAATGATGCCGGACAGGAGCGTCGTGATGCCGTTGAAGAACGGGTACAGCGTCATGGCCAGGGCTACGTCGGCCGTGCTCATGCCGCCCTCCATGACCGTGGTGTAATAGCTGGTGTAGCAGGTGGTCGAATAAAAGATGAAGCCGGTGATCAGAAGCCACCGCAGCTGCCGGTTGATGAAGATGAACTTCACCGCGGCGATGACGCCGCCGCGCTCGGCTGTCTTGCTCCTGGCATCCTGCTCGGCCCGGCGCTTCCTCTCTTCTTCCGTCAGCGACAGGAAGGCGAGGCGCTGCTCCAGGAACACCGGCGTCTCCCGCACAAAGAAGAAGCTGAGGGTGCCCACCACCAGCGCGGCGATGACCGGGATCAGGTAGACCATGCGCCAGGACGACGGCACGTCCGCCCGCAGAAACATCCGCGAGAACACGCCGATCAGCGAGACGCTCACCAGCGCGATGGCCTTGGTGACCGAGCAGTAGGTGGCACGCTTTTCCTTGGGCGCCGTCTCCATGATGTAGAGCACCTGCATGTCGTTGGGTGTGAAGAACATCATGAAGAGCATGCCGAGGATGTACTGGGCCACGCTGCCGGCCGTCATCACGATGGCCATGCCCAGGCCCATACCGATGGTGTTGAGCATCAAAAACAGCCGTCTGCCGTAGCGGTCCGACAGCGCCTTGTAGAACGGCGTGACGATCAGCAGGAAGTTGGACACCAGCGACAGCGGCGCCACGGTGTTGATGGCGTGCGCGTACTCCGTCGAGTTGACATCGCGGCTGGCGATGGAGAACAGGTCGAACAGCGCATAGGGCTGCATGGAACTGTTCACGTTGGAGGTGATCTCATCCACGATGTAGATGATGGTCAGGACCACCATGACCATGGCCAGGTAGAACGCCGGCTTGGGACGCGTGGCCTCCTTGTGGAGGCGCGCCAGTTCCCGCGCCTCTTTTTCCTGTCGGTTTGTCGGTTTCATAGTCTCCCCTCACAAATGGGATTATTGTTATCCGGATACCCCCGGTCTCCGGTAAAAACAACGATTTTTGTACTTTCTCTTTTGCCCGGAATGGACTACAATACCCCGGTACGGAAAGGAGGAACGCCTTGAACGGTTCCGTCTCACCCTTCAGAGAAGGCCTGCGCGACGGCATTCCCATCGCGCTGGGGTATCTGGCCGTCTCGTTTTCATTTGGTATACTGGGGTCGCTTGGCGGGCTCGCCTGGTGGCAGAGCGTGCTGATTTCGCTGACCAACGTCACGTCGGCCGGCCAGTTTGCGGGGCTTGGCATCATGACCACCACCGGGAGCCTGCTGGAGACAGCGCTCTCTCAACTGGTCATCAACCTGCGCTACTCGCTGATGTCCATCTCGCTCACGCAGCGCCTGGATGCGCGTTTCACCGGCGTGAAGCGCTTCATCGCCGCCTTCTGCGTGACGGATGAGATCTTCGCGGTGGCCTCCGGGCAGAAGCGTGTCACCTTCCGCTACTTTGCCGGGCTGATGACGCTCCCCTACCTGGGGTGGGCCGCCGGGACGTTTTTCGGCGCCATCATGGGCGATGTGCTGCCGGCCGTGGTCACCACCAGCCTGGGCATCGCGCTGTACGGGATGTTCATCGCCATCGTGGTGCCGGAAGCCAAAAAGGAGCGCCCGGTGCTCATCGTGGTGTTCATCGCCGCGGTCATCAGCTGCGTGCTGCGCTGCGTGCCGCTCTTTTCCGGCATCTCCTCCGGTTTTGCCGTGATCATCACCGCCGTGCTGGCTTCTGCCATCGGCGCCTGGCTCTTCCCGGTGGATGACAACGTGCCGGAAGTGCAGGAAGGAGGCGCCGCATGAACCCGACCGTCTACTTCTCCTGCCTGTTCGTGATGGCCGCCGTCACCTATCTGGTGCGCATGGTGCCGTTCGTGCTGGTGAAGCGCCCGTTTAAGAGCCGGTTCCTCCGATCTTTCCTGTGTTACGTTCCCTACGCGGTGCTGACGGCCATGACCATCCCGGCCATCTTTACCGCCACGGCCTCTCTTCCCTCCGCGCTGGCAGGCTTTGCCACCGCGCTGGTGCTGGCCATCCTGGATAAGGGGCTCATCCGCGTGGCGCTCTTTGCCAGTGCCGCCGCGCTGATGGTGGACCTGCTGCTCCCCTTACTGTAAAAAGAACAGCCGAAACTCCCGCTGCGAAACGTGCAGCGGGAGTATTTTTTGTCTGGAAGCCCGGCTGTTACCGCAGGTCCAGGTAGCGGCAGGCAGCCAGTGCCGCCACCGCCCCGTCGGAAGCCGCCGTGGTCACCTGGCGGATGGCCTTGCTGCGGCAGTCGCCGGCCACAAACACGCCGGGCGTTCTGGTGGTGCAGGCTTCATCGGTATCAAAATAGCCGTAGGCGTTCAGATCCGCCAGGGCTTTGAACGGCTCGTTTTCCGGGATCAGGCCGATGGCCACAAACAGCCCGTCCGCCGTGATCTCTTCGGTTTCGCCGGTGGCGGTCTTCGTGATCTGCACACCGGTGAAATTTCCTTCCGCATCGGTGTGCAGGGCCGTCAGGTGGCATCCTGTCACGGCGCTCACGTGTGGCTTGGCAAAGAGAACTTCCTGCAGGCGCTTCTCGCCCGTGAAGAAATCCAGATCCTGCAGCATGACCACCTCGGAGCACTTTTCGGACAGCAGGATGGCCTCCTGCAGCGCGGAGTTTCCGCCGCCGGCCACGGCCACTTTCTTTCCGGCGTAGAAGTCACCGTCACAGACCGCGCAGAACGAGATGCCCTCGCCCACCAGATTCTCTTCGCCCGGGAGGCCCAGCATCCGGTGCTTCACGCCGGTGGCCAGGATCACGGCCGGCGCCTCGTACACGCCGCCTTCTTCGGTGCGGACCACCTTCACATCGCCTTGATCCTCCACGGAAGTAACGGCTTCAAACTCGATCTCCGCCCCCTGGGCCAGGATCTGGTCCAGCATCTTCTCGGCCAGTTCGTTGCCGCTGATGCTGACGGTGCCGGGAAAGTTCTCTACCTTCGGTGAGTGCGTGATCTGCCCGCCAAAGCCGTTCTTCTCGATGACCAGCACGCTCTTGCCGTTGCGCAGGGCGTACAGCGCCGCCGTCATGCCGGCCGGACCGCCGCCTACGATGATGATGTCTGCCATAACGTACACTCCTTTATCGGTAAAAGGCTGCCGCCCGAAAGCGGCAGCCTCATGTTGTTTTCTCTGTGCGGCGGCTTACCGGTTCATCAGCCACCCTTTGATATCGGACACACCGCGGTACTTCTCGAAGCTGTCCCCGTTGACCAGCACCAGCGTAGGCGCCTGCTTGATGCCGAACTTCTCGACTAGTTCCTTCTCCTCGTTGGCGTTCAGCGCGGTGTAGGACACGCCGGCCTTATCCAGCAGGGCGCCGGCGGCGCGGCAGTTCGGGCAGGTGGGCGTCTTGAAGAGGATGGCCTGCGGGCCGTCTTCCTTCACGGCCGTGACGGTCTCCTGCACGGTGACATCCGGCTCTTTGGCATCCATCACCTGAGTGACGGTCTCCTTCAGCGTGACGTCCTCATCCGGCGCGATGCAGGGAGCGGGCTGCTCGCAGCAGCG
Organism: uncultured Lachnospiraceae bacterium; assembly: GCA_946405185.1. Classification (GTDB taxonomy): domain Bacteria; phylum Bacillota; class Clostridia; order Lachnospirales; family Lachnospiraceae; genus CAKQHB01. The sequence continues at coordinate 1,388 of CAMJGH010000114.1, read as the reverse complement.
GGGCTCAGAGGCGGCTTCCAGCGCGGCGTCGTACAGCGGCTCCGGGTTGGGGCCGGTGTGCGTCAGCACGGAACGGCCGATGTTGTACACCTTGCGGTCCTTGTACTCCTGCGCCTTGCCGTCGTTCCAGTTCTGCACCGGGCGGTAGTAGCCGGTGATGCGGCTGTACACCTCGGTCTTCTGGCCGCAGATCGGGCAGGTGAACTGCTCGCCGGTCAGGTACCCGTGGTCCTTGCAGACCGAGTACGTAGGCGACATGGTGTAGTACGGCAGCTTGTAGTTCTCGGCGATCTTGCGGACCAGGTTGGCGGCTGCCTTCCAATCCGGAAGCTTCTCGCCCAGGAAGGCGTGGAACACGGTGCCGGAGGTGTAGAGGGTCTGCAGGTCATCCTGGATATCCAGCGCGGAGAACACGTCCTCCGTGTAGCCCACCGGCAGGTGGGAGGAGTTGGTGTAGTACGGCGTGCCGTTCATGTTGGCCGTGATGATGTCCGGATACTGCTCCACGTCGTGCTTGGCAAAGCGGTAGGTGGTGGACTCGGCCGGCGTGGCCTCGAGGTTGTAGAGGTCACCGTACATCTCCTGGTAGTCGGAGAGGCGCTCACGCATGTGGTTGAGCACGTCCACGGTGAACTTCTGGGTCTCCGGATGGGTCAGATCCTTGCGCAGCCACTTGGCGTTCAGGCCCGCTTCGTTCATGCCGATGAGGCCGATGGTCGAGAAGTGGTTGTTGAAGGTGCCCAGGTACCGCTTGGTGTACGGATACAGGCCCTGGTCCAGGAGCTTGGTGATGACCGTACGCTTGGTCTTAAGACTCCGGGCCGCGATGTCCATGAGGGCATCCAGGCGCTTGTAGAAGTCCTTCTCATCCTCCGCCAGGTAGGCGATGCGCGGCATGTTGATGGTCACCACGCCGATGGAGCCGGTGGACTCGCCGGAACCGAAGAAACCGCCGGATTTCTTGCGCAGCTCGCGCAGGTCAAGGCGCAGGCGGCAGCACATGGAGCGGACATCGGACGGCTCCATGTCGGAGTTGATGTAGTTGGAGAAGTACGGCGTACCGTACTTGGCGGTCATCTCGAACAGCAGCTTGTTGTTCTCGGTCTCGGACCAGTCGAAGTCACGGGTGATGGAATAGGTGGGGATGGGATACTGGAAGCCGCGGCCGTTGGCATCGCCTTCGATCATGATCTCGATGAAGGCCTTGTTGACCATGTCCATTTCCTTCTGGCAGTCACCGTAGGTGAAGTCCATCTCCTTGCCGCCCACGATGGCCGGAAGGTTCTTGAGGTCATTCGGCACCACCCAGTCCAGGGTGATGTTGGAGAACGGCGCCTGCGTGCCCCAGCGGCTGGGGGTGTTCACGCCGTAGATGAAGGACTGCACGC
>CAMJGH010000113.1 GCA_946405185.1 uncultured Lachnospiraceae bacterium | reverse complement strand
CTCCTGCCTCTTTTGTGGCCGGGACGTGAAACATGAGTCGTAAGAACTCACACCCGCGCGGTGGTCTTGCGCTCTTTGAGGGCGGGGTAGAGGATGCGGTGGGAGTATCCGGCCTGGTCGTTTGAGATCTTGTCGAGCAGGCAGTCCACGGCCACGGAGGCCAGCATCTTGAAGGGCTGTTCCACAGAGGAGAGGTGGATGCGCGGCAGCGAGGCGTCGCGGATGTTGTCGAAGCCCAGCAGCGAGATGTCTTCCGGGATGCGGATGCCCAACTCTTCCGCGGCCTGCATGATGCCCAGGGCGTTGGTGTCGGTGGAGGCGAAGATGGCCGTGAAATCGTTGCCTTCCTGGGCGAAGAGCTGCTTGGCCAGCTGGTAGCCGTTCTTGATGCTGGTAGTCGGGAAGGTGTTGTTGAAGTACTGCGGCGTGATGCCCAGGTTCTTGCAGGCGGAGGCGTACCCGTCCGCGCGCAGCTGGTGCGTGGTGGAGCCGCGGCGGCGCCCGAAATAGAGGATCTTGCGGTGGCCGAGGCCGTAGAGGTACTCGGTGCCCAGCTCCGCGCCGCGGAAGTTGTCCACGGAGACGTAGGACTGCGGGATGTCGCGCAGGTTCTCACCCAGGAACACCGTGGGTACGCGGTCGATGTAGTCCTTGAGCATGTTGTAGCTGGCGGGCGAGGACGGGCAGAAGATGATGCCGTCCACCTGGTGGCCGAGCATCAGCTCGAACGCCTCGCGCTCCTGCTCCGGGTCTTTGGAGGAGTTGGCCAGCACGATGTTGTACCCGCGCGTACGCGTCTGCCGGTCGATGTGGTAGGCCAGCTCGCTCATGAACGGGTTGTTGATGTCCGTGACGATGAGGCCAAGGAGCATGGTGCTCTTCATGACCATGGCGCGCGCTACCGTGTTGGCGGTGTAGTTCATCTCCTGGCAGACCGCCAGGATCTTTTCGCGCGTGGCTTCGCTGATCTCGCGGCTGCCGGAGAGGGCCCGGGAGACGGTGGAGTAGGACACGCCGGCCACTTTGGCCACATCCTTGATGGTTACGTTTTTCATAAGCCCGCCTTTCTGCACGCGGTTTACGGAAATTTCCGTTGATATCATTGTAGCGTTCCGCACACGGAAATGCAAGCGGGAAAAAAGCCCGGTCGGACAAAAAGTGGCCGAAATCCCCTTAAATCAGCATAAAATAAAGAAAAAAAGTGTGTCAAACGGGATTGACAACCCCGTAAGGAAGGGGTAATATGAGGCTATCAGGAACGCAAACGTTTGAGTAATCAAAAGGAGGCACCTATGGCAAGAACACTGGAAAACATCAACACCATCTTCTTTGATGTCGGAGCAACCCTCCGCTATGTCATTCCGGACCCCGCCTTCGCCCGCGCCGCGGAAGATGAACTCATGCGTCTGGTGGGCGCCACCGAAGACCACGACACCTTCTTCGCGAAGCTGGAGAAGAACTGGAAGGCGTTCCGCAAACTGGCCAAGACAAGACTGCTGGATGTGTCCGAGATGGAGTTGTGGCTGCAGTACCTGCTGCCGGACGGCGACCACGACAAGATCGCCAAAAACGCCGCCCGCCTCACCCGCCTGTGGCGTGACCACGACGGCCGCCGCGCCGCCCATGACGATGTCATTCCTACCTTAAAAGAACTGAAGCGCCGCGGCTACAAGCTGGGCATCATCGCCAACACCATCACCGAGACGGAGATCCCGGACTGGATGTGCGAGGCCGGCGTGGCGGATGTCTTCACCACCGTCATCCTCTCCTCGAAGGTGCGCCTGCGCAAGCCGGATCCGGCCATCTACTTGCTGGCTTCCCGCTGCATCGGCTCCGCTCCGGAAGAGTGCGCGTACGTGGGCGACAACCCCGTGCGTGACGTGGACGGCGCGGTGAACGCCGGGTACGGCGCCATGGTCCTCTATGAGGATGCCGGCACCGCGGACCGCGAAGGCGCGGCCCCCACCAACCTCCCGGACTACACCATCACCACCATCGGGGATCTGCTGAAGCTGTTCCCGGAGAGGGGGTAACATGGCAATCAGAGGTGTCTTTTTTGACTTGGGCAACACCCTCCGCAAAGCCGTGAAGGAGCCCGACTACATCCGCGCTGCCGCCTGCCGCATGGCAGAGCTGGCCGAAGCACCCGATGTGGACGCGTTCATGGCCATGGTGGATGAGCGCTACGCGAAATACCGCGACTGGGCACTCACCGAGTGGCGCGAGGCTAACGATTTTGATCTGTGGCACGTCTGGCTGCTGCCGGAGTACCCGGAAGAGAAGATCCGCGCCATCTGCCATGAGATCACCTACCAGTACCGGCAGTACGCCGGCCACCGGTATCTGATTGACGGCGCGCGGGAGACCATCGAAGGCCTTTACGCCCGCGGCTACAAGTTGGGCATCATCTCCAACCTTATCGGCGAGCAGGAGATCCCGGCGTGGCTCGCGGAGGACGGGCTGGATAAGTACTTCTCGGCCGTTATCCTCTCGCCGGTCTGCGGGCTGCGCAAGCCCGAGCCGGAGATCTACCGCCTGGCCTGCCGTGAGATGGGCCTCGACCCGTCCGAGTGTGCCAGCATCGCCGACAACATCAAGCGTGATTTTGACGGCGCCAAGATCGCCGGCATCGGCCTGAACATCTGGTACGCCACGCCGGAGAAGATCACCGGCAAGCGCCTGACGGACAAGAACCGCCCGGACTACATTATCCAGAAGCTGACGCAGGCGCTGGATATCCCGGAGCTGGGCGGGTGAAAGGAGGCTTCCATGACCGACATTTCCCGCATCGATACCATTTTCTTTGACCTGGGCGACACCTTCCGCGTCATCCGCAAGGACCCGGAGTACTCCCGCAAGGCGCGCGCCCGCATCTGCGAGATCCTGGGATCGCCCATGGATCCGGACGAGTTTTATGACAAGGTGATCGAGCCCCGCTACGCAGTCTACCGCGCCTGGGCGCTGCGTTTCTTATGCGAAGCGCCGGAGGAAGAATTGTGGGCGCGCTGGGTGGCCTACGACTTCCCGCGTGAGATCATCCACGAGCACGCTTCGGAGCTGTGCTACGAGTACCGCAAGTCCAAAGGCGAGCGCGTGGTCACGCCCGGCGGCATCGAGACCGCAAGAGAGCTGAAGCGCCGCGGCTACAAGCTGGCCATCGTCAGCGACCTGGTGGGCACCACCGAGGTGGACGAGTGGCTGGACCACGACGGCATCCGGGATCTGTTTGATTCCGTGCAGCAGAGTTCCCTCTGCCTCATCCGCAAGCCTCACCCCGCCATCTACTATTACGCGCTGAGCGAGTGCGGCTCCCGCGGCGAGACCACGTGCTTCGTGGGTGACAACGTGGAGCGCGACATCGTGGGCGCCAAGGCTGCCGGCCTGGGCATGACCGTCGGTGTGAAATACCCCGGCAAGAACTGGCCGGAATTAAATGAAGAAATGACGCCGGACCGCGTGATCACGGCGTTCCCGCAGTTACTGGATATCTTCCCGGAGAGGAGATGAGTCTATGAAACAGCATGGAGCACTGGCGCTGGCGGAGGCCGTAAAGAAGCAGTACGCTGCCGGCGGTACGGACTATTCGCTGGAGCCCATGGCACTGGAAGACGAGGCCGGGGCGCCCGTCGGCAAGATACAAAACGGCGACTCCGTGATCTTCTGCTGCCGCCGCGGCGAGCGCGAGATCGAGCTGACGGAAGCCTTTACGGATGCCGGCTTTACGCCGTTTGAGCGCACGTACCTGGATGACCTGCACTTCGTCATCATGACCATGTACCACGACAAGTTCAAGGACCTGCCCATCGCGTTCGCGCCCGAAAAGGTGGTGAAGCCCGTGGCCCAGGTCATCTCGGAGGCGGGCCTCACGCAGTTCCACTGCGCCGAGTCCGAGAAGTACGCCCACGTGACGTTCTTCTTCAACGGCGGCGAGAACGCGCCGTTCCCCGGTGAGACGGACCTGCGCGTGCCGTCGCCGAAGGGCATCCCGTTTGATCAGAAGCCGGAGCTGTCGCTTCCGGAAGTCTCGGTCAAGGTGAAGGAAGCCGTCACGAAGGGGTACGATTTCATCATCACCAACTTTGCCAACGGTGATGTCATCGGCCACACTTCCAATAAGGAAGCGAAGCTGAAAGCCTGCGAAGTCATCAGCAAGACCGTGGACGATGTGGCCCGCTTTGCGAAAGACAACGGCTACGTGGTGGCCATCACGGCCGATCACGGCAACATCGAAACGCTCTTTGACGCCAAAGGAAAGCCGCATGTGGCGCACACCACGAACCTCGTGCCGTTCATCGTGCTGGACCCGCAGGGCCGTAAGATCACCGTGCGCGACGGGAGCCTGCGCGACGTCTCGCCCACCATCCTGTCGGTGCTGGGCCTGCCGCAGCCGGATCTGATGGACGGGCAGAGCCTGATCGAGAGCGCAGAGCCCTTCACCAACCCGAAGTTCATGCTGATCATCCTGGACGGCTGGGGGTTCGGCACCCAAGACGAGAACGACGCCATCTGGCTGGCCGACACGCCGGAGTGGGACCGGCTGCTTGAAGAATTCCCCAACGGGAAGCTGCGCGCCTGGGGCGAGTTTGTGGGCCTGCAGGCCGGCAAGCCCGGCAACTCCGAGGCCGGCCACACCAACCTGGGAGCCGGCCGCGTGGTGGCGCAGGACGACGTGCGCATGGACAAGGCCATCCAGTCGGGCGATTTCATGAAGAACCCCGTGTTCCTGGCCGCCATCCGCCGCGCGAAAGACTCCGGCCACCCGCTGCACCTCTTAAGCTACCTGACCAAGAAGAGCAGCCATGGCTGCATCGACTACCCGCTGATGCTGGCGCGCATGGCCAAGGCGGAAGGCCTGGAGGACGTCATCCTGCACATCATCTTTGACGGGCGCTCCACCGAGCCCGGCTCCGCGCCGGCCCTTCTGGCCGAGCTGGAAGCGCAGCTGGACGAGATCGGCGTGGGCCTGGTGGTGGACGGCATCGGCCGCGGCATCGCCCTCGACCGCGACCGCAACTACGAGAAGATCCGCAAGGCCTACGAAAACCTGGTCTACGGGACCGGAGAGCGCTACCGCCTGTGACCGGCAGACCGGGACGGCCGCCCGTCCTTCCGCGGCGGGGCGGATACCGGCTCAAAGCAGTATTAAAAAGTGGTTGACCAGAAGTGAAAAATGGCTGTATACTGTCCGTAGCGCTTGTGAATCCGCAGGCACCGTGTTATGATAAACAAGTCGCTTTGGTAAGGCCTTGAACACAACAGGAAAGGGGAAATATGTTATGAACGGTTCATTGGCTATCATTTTCACCGGCATCGGGTCGCTGCTCGCCCTGTGCTTCTCTTTTGTGAAGTACAACAGCGTCAAAGCCCAGCCGGAAGGCACTCCGGAGATGTCCAAGATCTCCAAGTCCGTCGCCTCAGGCGCGAATGCCTACCTGAAGCGCCAGTACGCCGGCGTCGGCATCTTCATGGCCGTGGTCTTCGCGATCATGATCGTCATGGCCATCGCGGGCATGCTGACCTGGTTCACACCGTTTGCTTTCATCACCGGCGCGTTCTTCTCCGGCCTGGCCGGCTTCATCGGTATGAAGACCGCCACCATGGCCAACTGCCGTACGGCAAACGCCGCTTCCAAGAGCCTGAACTCCGGCCTGCGCGTTGCTTTTGACGCCGGTTCGGTCATGGGCTTCACGGTCGTCGGCCTGGGTCTTCTGGACCTGACCATCTGGTATTTCCTGCTCAACAACGTTTTCCATCAGCCGCTCGAGGAGATCACCGCCAACATGCTGACCTTCGGCATGGGCGCATCCTCCATGGCGCTGTTCGCCCGTGTGGGCGGCGGTATCTTCACCAAGGCTGCCGACGTCGGCGCCGACCTGGTCGGTAAAGTCGAAGCCGGTATCCCGGAAGACGATCCCCGCAACCCCGCCGTCATCGCCGACAACGTCGGTGACAACGTCGGTGACGTGGCCGGTATGGGCGCTGACCTGTACGAGTCCTACGTCGGTTCCATCATCTCCACCGCCGCGCTGGCCGTGGCCGCCGGTTACGGTGTGAGCGGCGTGGCCCTGCCCATGCTGCTGGCCGCCCTCGGCGTCCTGGCTTCCGTCGTGGGTACGTTCTTCATCAAGACCAAGGAAGGCGCTTCCCAGAGGAACCTTCTGACCGCCCTGCGTACCGGTACCTACATCTCCGCCGTGCTGATCGTGATCATCGCGTTCGTCGCCGTGAAGGTGCTGATGCCCGGTCAGATGGGTATCTACGTGGCCATCCTGGCGGGCCTGATCGCGGGCGTGCTGATCGGCGCCATCACCGAGTACTACACCTCGGACACCTACAAGCCTACCCAGAACCTGTCCGCCTCTTCGGAGACCGGTTCCGCCACCATCATCATCAACGGTCTGTCGCTCGGCATGCTTTCCACCGTGGCGCCGGTCGTCATCGTCTGCATCGCCGTCCTGGTCGCCTTCTTCTGCGCGAAGGGTGCGACGGGTGACTTCTACGCAGGCCTGTACGGCATCGGTGTTTCCGCCGTCGGTATGCTCTCCACCCTGGGCATCACCCTGGCAACGGACGCCTACGGTCCCA
>CAMJGH010000112.1 GCA_946405185.1 uncultured Lachnospiraceae bacterium | reverse complement strand
GTCCATGAAGAAGGCAGCCAGATAATCACGGGAGCTGGCCAGAGGCGAAGTCTCGCTGGTGACGGCCACCATGTGCTTTGCCGGATCCAGCCCCGCGTTCTTCAGCGCGTCCTTCACGAAGGACTCGTTGGTCAGGGTCTCCAGCGTGGTGCCGGACTTCGAGACCAGCACGAACAGGGAGTGCGGCAGGTCGATGCTTTTCAGCACGCCGGCGGCGTCATCGGGATCCACGTTGCTGATGAAACGGGCTTCCATCTTGAAATTGCCCGTCTCTTTGGCCCAGTTTTCCAGCGCCAGATACATGGCGCGGGGGCCCAGGTCGCTGCCGCCGATGCCGATCTGCACGACCGTCGTGAACTTCTCGCCCGCGGCATTGGTGATCTCGCCCGCATGCACCTTCTCGGCAAACGCGGCCGCCTTTTTCTGCTCGCCCACGTAGAAGGCGCGCTTGTCCACGCCGTCGGCGATGACCGCATCGCCCAGCTGTCCGCGGGTGAGCTGATGCAGCACCTTGCGCTTCTCACCGGTATTGATCACTTCCCCGCCGTAGAGCGCGGCGTACTTTTCCGTCAGCTGCGCTTCTTCGGCAAGCTCGGCCAGGGCGGCGAGCACTTCGCCGTCCACCGCCTTCGCGGCGTAGTTATAGGCCATGCCGGCCGCCATGGGAACGCTGTACTCTGCCACGCGCGCGGCGCCGTTTTCGCCGGCCATCGCCTCGGCCAGGTTGACGCGGCCTTTTAATGCCATCAGTTTCCCATAGGAAGCCAGGGTGTCCAGATTGCTCCAAGTGATCATTGTTTCGCTACCTCCTTAGTATTGCTTATCCGATTATGACAAATCCGTGCGAAGAAGTAAAGCGCGAATTCAGATCCGCCGGAAAACAGGCGCCCGACAGGCCGTTTCACCCCTCTTCCGCCGGCTGATCTTATTCTACCGCAGTCTGTACAAAAACGCAAAAACCACTTGCAATCCGCATGCTTTCCTCTATAATGCAGGGAGTACGTAAGCGCTTACATCAAGCGTACAACCCTGCTCCAAGAGCGCAGCTGACTGCCTCGGGAACTCTTCTATGAAACGTTTGTCCAAATCCGGGTCGCTCTCCCGGGCAGATGCCGTTATCAGCATGCAGTACGCGCTCATCCAGGCGCTCTACTGGGCCGCCAACTGCAGCTTTTACGCCTACCTGACGGTGTTCCTGCAGCACCGCGGGTATTCTCCTTCCCAGATCGGCTACGCCACCTCCGTGCGCATCATCGCCACCATGGTGGGCCAGCTGGTGCTGGCCTTTATCGCCGACCGTTACCGCCGCATCCCCTTAAAGTACATCGTGGGCGGGCTGATGGGCACCGCCGTCATCGCCAGCCTCTTCCTGCAGTTCACCACACCGGCCTATGCCGGCATGCTGGTGCTGCTTTTTGTGCTGGGCTTCACGGAGATCGGCGTGTCCATCCTCATCGACATGCTGGGCATTCAGTTCATGAACGCCGGGTCTTCCTTAAGCTTTACGGCCTGCCGTTCCTGCGGTTCCGTCAGCTACGCGTTTGTGGCGGTGATCATGGGCCGCGTGATCGACGCCCGTTCCGTGGAAGTGACCGTCCATGTGCACACGGTGCTCCTGATCCTCACTGTGGCCATGGTCTTTATCTTCCGCCGCTGCCGGGCGGCCGAGGAGGAAGAAGCGACTTCCGGCGAATCCTCCACCATGCGCGGGGCGCTCGTGTCTCTTCTGCGGGACCACCCGCAGTACCGGATGCTTCTGATCGCCAACGCGGTGCTCTGCTTCGGCTACTGGCCCATCAACAGCTTCATGCCGGTGCTGATGGAGGAGGTCGGCGGCAACAACACGCTGCTCGGCATCGCGCTGTTTGTCGGTCCGTTCGCGGAGATGCCCATGCTGGCGTTCATCTTCCCGCGGCTGAAAAGAAACCATTCCATGCCCAAACTGCTGGTGGTCTCCATGGTCTGCCACGTGCTGCGCTGGGCGTTCTACATCGTGGTGACCACACCGTTCGGGGTCATCTTCCAGCAGTGCTTCTCCATGTTCTCGTTCGCCCTCTCCTATGCGGCGGAGGTGCAGTATATCAATGAGAACATTCCGGTGGAGAACCGTGTGAAGGGGCAGAGTTTCTACAGCATCGCCGGCAACCTGGGCGGCACGTTCGGGTACTCGGTGTTCGGAAACGTCCTGCAGCAGACGAACATCCGCGTGATGAATGCGGCCGGGACGGTGTTCGTAGCTATAGCGCTGGGGCTGATGGTCGTCATGACCCGGCTGCCGGCGGTGAGGAAGCGGGAAGCCTGAACGTTACCTGTCCGGTGTCCCTCCCGGCTTCATCCTCGCTCCTTGCTTTTTGGCCTCCGCCAAATGCCCGCCCCTCCCGCCTACCCTCGAAAGCTTCGCTTTCTCGGTCGCGGCATTCGCCGAATACAGCCAAAGCAAAAACCGCTTTGGCTGTGCCCGGCTCATTGCTTCGCGAACATCAGGACGGGTCGGCTCCGGGGCGGGCGGCATCCGGCATCTCACAGCTTCGCTGTTCGATGTGAAGAGCCGTCGAATGTGCACTCGTGCAAGCACGGTGCACGCTCTCCGGCTAAAAGCAAAAAGCGGGCGTCGCTCGCAGGCGCCGGTCGGGATCACCGGAACGGCAGCGTGCATCCCTCTCCCCCATCTTCCCACCGCGGCGAAAACAAAATCGCGGGAAACCAGTATTGGCAGACAAAAAGCAGCGCACAAGGCGCTGCTTTTTTCTGCAAGGAATGTATTTCCTGCCGGACATGATGAAGATAAGCTGTCACTCTTCTACAAGCACTCCCACTCCGTCGGGGATGACGAGGATGTCGGGGGTGGTGATGCCGCGTTTTTTGACGATCTCTTCTGCAATGGCCAGCGCTTCTTCCGGCGTGTGGGCGGGGATCATGTGGAAGTCCCGCACGATATCGTCAGGGGCTTCGGAGACGTACACCACGTCTGCCCGCTGCAGCACGCGGATGAAGATCTGCGTCTGCCACTGGTCCGGTACGGTCTCGTCGCGGCCGCGGCTCATGAACAGTGCCAGCGTCTTTTCGATGTCCGGCTCATCCGCCAGCTGGTGGTAGAACGCTTCGCCGCCGTTGCCGTCTTCCGAGGCCGCCAGCATGATGATCACCCCGCCGGGGCGCACGCACGGCTCGGCGCCGGTCATGCCCTTCACGGCCTGGTAGATGTTCTGATCCAGCGGATAGCCACCGTTACTGGTGATCACGATGTCCGCCGGCACGGCCTTCACGCCGCACAGCGACCGAAGCTTCTCACAGCCCGCGCGGTGCGCTTCCACGCAGTCGCCCGCAAACGCGAAGCGCGTCTGCTTCTTTTCGTCCAGGATCACATTGACAATGTAGGCCAGCTTCGCGTGTCGGGCCGCCCACAGCATATCCTCGTGGATGGGGTTGCCGTCCAGGATGCCGGTGCGCGCCTTCGGGTCGGCAATGAACTCCGAGCAGTGATTGCCCAGCACCGTGAGGCGGGCTGCCACGCCCGGCAGGACGCTCTTGCGGCCGCCGGAGAAACCGGCGAAAAAGTGCGGTTCGATAAAGCCTTCGGCCACCAGCAGGTCCGCTTCGTACGCCAGCCGGTTGATCCGGGCCGGCGCGCCCGAAGGCAGCGTTCCCAGCTCCACGAGGTTTGCCTCATCGTCGCAGTCGTGCACCACGATGCGCTCCCGGTCAAAAATCTCATCGCCAAACTTGGCCCGCAGCTCCGCCTCCGTGGTCTCCCGGTGGCACCCCGTGGCCACCAGAATGGTCACCTCCGCCTCCGGGTTCCCCTCGCGGATCTCTGCCAGCATCAGCGGGATGATGTCCCTGCTCGGCACCGGCCGCGTGTGGTCGCTGGCGATCAGCACCACGTTCTTCTTCCCCACGGCCAGTTCCGAAAGCCTGGGCGTGCCGATGGGATGCGCCATGGCCTCCCGCACGATCTCACTTCCGAAGCGTCCGATAACAGGCTTTTCGGAATGGACCGGAGGGACCAGAATGCCCACGGACTGTTCATCCGGAATGTTGAACGTTTTCTCTGTTTTCCCGTACGGAAGACTGACTTGCATGGTCGGCTCCTTTTCATGAGAAGGTCCTCCCGCCGAAGCGGGAGGATCCTTACGTGGATATGTCTTTCCTGCGGTTCATTCCGCCGGCGCGAAGCTTTTCACGTTGGCCAGCGTCCCGCCCATGTCGCACAGCTGCTCTTTCAGGCAGATGGCGTCGATGATGTAGGTCTTGCCGGACGCCTTGGCGCGCTCGATGGCCGCATCCAGCTCCTCCGGGTTGAACACGCGCTCGCCGGCGCACCCGAAGCCCTCAGCCACCTTGATGTAGTCCATGGTGCCGTCCTGGTTGTACGGCATGGACACGGCGTACTCAAAGCCGTAGGCGCCCTTCTGGTTCTGACGGATCAGGCCCAGATACGCGTTGTTGACGATGATCACGATGATGGGCTTGTTGAAGGCCGCGGCCACGGCGATCTCCTCCACCATGAAGGTGAAGCCGAAGTCGCCCAGCACCGTCACGCACGTGCGCTCCGGATGCGCCACCTTGGCGCCGAACGCCGCCGGAATGTCGAAGCCGAGCGTCCCGGCACCGCCGGACGGCAGATAGTGCATGGGCTTGTTGACTTTCTGCAGCTGGCCGGACCAGATTTGCACGATGCCGCAGCCCGTGGTGAACATGGTCTCGTCGTCGAAGCACTTGTTGATCTCGTTGAAGACGCGGTGCGGCAGCATGGGCAGCTGCTCGTAGTCGGTCTTGCGGGCCAGTTCGGCCTTGCGGGCCGGAAGGTTCTTCACACGGTCATTGGAGAAGTTCTTCAAGCCGAACTTCTTTGCGGCCTCCGCCAGTGCATCAATGGCCAGGCCGGCGTCCGAGACGATGCCCAGATCCGGCTCGAACACTTTGCCGATCTGCTTCTTCTCGATGTCGATGTGGATGAACTTGCGCTCGCCGCGGTAGACCGGCAGGCCGCCCGTGTGGCGGTCGGAGAACCGGCAGCCGATGCCCAGCACCAGATCGGACCCTAAGAACACTTCGTTGCCGATGGGCTGCCCCACCTGAATGCCCGCGTGGCCGGCGTTTAACGGATGATCCTCCGGCAGGCCGCCCTTGGCCATGTAGGTGGTGATGATCGGGATCTGGTACTCCTCGGCAAACTTCACGAGCTTGTCCTGCGCCTCGGACAGGATCACGCCGCCGCCCATGATGATGACCGGGTTTTCGGCCTCGGAGAGCATCTTCACAGCTTCGTCGATCTGCGCCAGGTCCGGTTTCACCTGCGGCACGGCCTTCGGCTCGTAGGCGTCGATGTCAAACTCCAGCTCCGCGCACTGGACGTCGAGCGGGAAGTCGATGACCACCGGGCCGGGCTTGCCTTCGCGCATGAGATAGAACGCCTCGCGCATCATCTCCGGCACTTCGTCCGCCTTCATGGGACGGAACACCTTCTTGGAGACGGTGGCGGCGATGTTCACCATATCCACGCACTGGAACGGATCCATGGTCAGCTGCCAGGTGTTGGCCTGGCCCACGATGGCCAGCACCGGGATGGAGTCGATGTTGGCGGTATACAGGCCCGTCACAAAGTTGGTGGCGCCGGGGCCGGCCGTGCAGATGGCCAGCGCGATCTTATGGCTGGCGCGGAAGTACGAATCCGCCGCGTGCATGCAGGCTTCCTCGTGGCGCATGCCGTAGTGCGCGATGGGGGCTGTCTCCAGATACTTGTACACCGGGTTGATACCGGCACCGGGAATACCAAAGGCATCCGTGATGCCTTCCTTGACCATGATGCGGACTACCGCATCCGCTGCTGTCATTTTCATAGCGTTTGTCCTCCTTGTGTCTTGCGACCGTTCCTATCCTTCAGACAGCCGTCTGATGTTCAGACATTCTTAAACGAAATGGGATCCGGTTCAAACCAGACATTGCCCTCTTCCAGTCTGGACCGCAGTTCATTATACGGCAAGTCGCGCACGTTGGAAAGCCCTTTTGCGGCGCACAGCGCAGCCGCCGTGCCCGCCGCCTGCCCCTGCCCCATGCAGGAGACCGTGTTGCGGGTGGACATGTGCGCGTTGTGGTCCGACGTGATCATCATGCCGATGGCAAACAGGTTTTCCATCTTCTGCGGGATGATGGCGCGGTACGGGATGCCGTAGGTACCACCGTTCTTCACCGTAAAGCGCGGCGCGAAATCGTGGAAGCCGTAAGTGAACACATCGTCCGGATAGTGCGTGGCATCCAGGATCTCCTGATTGGGGATATCGTACTCGCAGGTGATGCAGCGCGCCCGGCGGATGGTCACAGCCGGCGCCGTGCGGGTGATGAACGCCCCCTCGCTGCCCGGAATGACGCTCTTGAGCAGCTTCAGCGCTTCCTGCTGCCGGCGCCGCAGTTCAAACTCGGCATCGGCCAGCGCATCGCGTTTCGTCGGCGACGTGGGCATCATGTAGTTGAGCTTGATGAACATGAAATAGTTGTCATGCACCGTCGTGGTGACCGTGTGCATGCCCAGCTCCCGCTGCTTTTTAGCGATCTCCGGCGAAAGGCGGCCCCAGTCGCCGTCCACGCGGATGAGCTTGCCGTTCACGCCGTCGCGCGGCCCGTAGG
>CAMJGH010000111.1 GCA_946405185.1 uncultured Lachnospiraceae bacterium | reverse complement strand
AGCGGGAGAGCAAGACCCTCGCCACCATCACCTTCCAGAACTTTTTCAACAAATACGAAAAGAAGTGTGGCATGACCGGTACCGCCCTCACGGAAGAGAAGGAATTCCGTGAGATCTACGGCATGGACGTCATCGAGATCCCGACAAACGTCCCGGTCAGGCGCGTGGACCACGAGGATTCGGTCTACAAGACCCGCCGCGAAAAGCTGAACGCCGTGGTGGAGGATGTCAAGGCCTCCCACGAAGCCGGACAGCCGGTGCTGGTGGGCACCATCACCATCGAGGCATCCGAAGAACTCTCGCGCCTGCTCTCGAAAGCCCGCATCCCGCACCACGTCCTGAACGCCAAGTTCCATGAGATGGAAGCGCAGATCGTGGCGGACGCCGGTCAGCACGGCGCCGTGACCATCGCCACCAACATGGCCGGCCGCGGTACCGATATCAAGCTGGATGAGGCGGCGCGCGCCGCCGGCGGCCTGAAGATCATCGGCACCGAGCGCCACGAGTCCCGCCGTATCGACAACCAGCTGCGCGGCCGTTCCGGCCGTCAGGGGGATCCGGGTGAATCCCGCTTCTACCTGTCGCTCGAGGATGACCTGCTGCGCCTGTTCGGCTCCGAGAAAATGCTCAACCTCTTCAACACCATGGGCGTGGAAGACGGCGAGGAGATCCGCCACAAGATGCTTTCCTCGGCCATCCGCCGCGCGCAGGAGCGCATCGAAGGCAACAACTTCGGCATCCGCAAAAACCTGCTCGAGTATGACCAGGTCATGAACGAGCAGCGCGAGATCATCTATGCGGAGCGCCGCCGGGTGCTCGACGGCGAGAACCTGCGCGAGTACATCATCAAGATGATCACGGAGATCGTCGAGAACACGGTGAACACCTGCATCGGCGAGAACCAGGGGCCCGATGACTGGGATCTGAACGAACTCAACTCCCTGCTGCTGCCCATCATCCCGGTGGAGGAGATCACTCCGGATACGGTGGACGGGCTCAACAAGGACAAGCTGACGCACCTCTTAAAGGAGCGCGCCATCAAGCTTTACGAGGAGCGCGAGGCGGAAGCCCCCGAGCCCGAGCAGATGCGCGAACTCGAGCGCGTGGCCCTTCTGAAGATGATCGACCGCCGCTGGATGGCCCACATCGACGACATGGACCAGCTGCGCCAGGGCGCGGGCCTGCAGGCCTACGGCCAGCGCGATCCGCTGGTGGAATACAAGATGAACGCCTACGACATGTTCGACGAGCTTACCGCGGGCGTCAAGGAGGACACCGTCCGCCTGCTGTTCCACGCGCGCATCAAGCAGCCGGCCGAACGTGAGGAAGTGGCCAAGGTGACCGGCACCAACCGGGACGATTCCGTGGCCAAGGCTCCCAAGCGCCGCACGGATGCCAAGATCTACCCGAACGACCCGTGCCCGTGCGGGTCCGGGAAGAAATACAAGCAGTGCCACGGCCGCAACGCGTCCTGAGAGAGAGCGGAGCGGATCGAAGGATCCCCATCATTTATTCAAACGGAGTAAACATTTATGGTAGAACTTGACCAGTACAAGACCAAACTGGCCGATTACGACGGGCCTCTCGCCGAACTGAAGGCTTCCCTGCAGCTCACCTCCAAGAAGGAGCGCATCGCAGAGCTGGAGCGTTACATGGAAGCGCCGGATTTCTGGACAGATCCGGACCGCTCGCAGAAGATCACGCGGGAGCTCAAAGGTCTGCAGAACGCCGTGAAGACGTACGAAGGCCTGGAGTCCCAGAAGGAAGACATCGAGCTGCTGCTGGAGATGGGCTACGAGGAGAACGACCCGTCCATCATCCCGGAGATCGAAGAGACACTGACCAACTACGTGAACACCATCGAGGAGATGCGCGTGCAGGTGCTGCTCTCGGGCGAGTATGACGCCAACAACGCCATCCTCAGCCTGAACGCCGGCGCCGGCGGCACCGAAGCCTGCGACTGGGCCTCCATGCTGTACCGCATGTACACGCGCTGGGCCGAGCGCCACGGCTTCTCGGTGGAGGTGCTGGACTTTCTGGACGGTGATGAAGCCGGCATCAAATCGGTGAAGATCCAGATCAACGGCGAGAACGCCTACGGCCTGCTGCGTTCGGAGCACGGCGTGCACCGCCTGGTGCGCATCTCCCCGTTCAACGCGGCCGGCAAGCGGCAGACATCCTTCGTCTCGTGCGATGTCATGCCGGATATCGAAGAGGACCTGGATGTGGAGATCAACGACGACGATATCCGCATCGATACCTACCGCTCCAGCGGTGCCGGCGGCCAGCACATCAACAAGACGTCGTCCGCCATCCGCATCACGCACTTCCCGACGGGCATCGTCGTGACCTGCCAGAACGAGCGGAGCCAGTTCCAGAACAAAGACAAAGCCATGCAGATGCTGAAAGCCAAACTGTATCTGCTCAAGCAGCAGGAGAACCTGGAGAAGGCCTCCGGCATCCGCGGGGATGTCAAGGACATCGCCTGGGGCAGCCAGATCCGCTCCTACGTCCTGCAGCCGTATACCATGGTGAAGGACCTGCGCACGGGCGAGGAGTCCGGCAACGCGCAGGCGGTTCTTGACGGGGCGCTGGATCCGTTCATCAGCGCGTACCTCAAGTGGATGAGTGCCGGCTGCCCGAAGCGCAACGCCGGGGGAGACGATCTATGATCGGTGTATCGGTTTTAGGCTACGGCAACATCGGTTCCGGCGTGGCGCAGATCCTGCGGGAGAACGCGGACTGCATCAAGAAGAGTGCGGGGGAGGACGTAACGGTCCTTCACGTCTGTGACTTGCGGGAATTCCCGGGGGATCCGTGCGAGGCCATCCTCACGCACGACGCGTCCGAAGCCATCCATGACCCGGCGGTGCAGATCGTCGTGGAGACCATGGGCGGCGTGCATCCGGCCTATGAATTCGTGAAAGACGCGCTGACCTCCGGCCGGCACGTGGCCACCTCCAACAAGGAGCTGGTGGCGGCCTGCGGCACGGAACTCATCGCGCTTGCCAAAGAAAAGCACGTCAACTTCTTCTTCGAAGCCAGCGTGGGCGGGGGCATCCCCATCATCCGCCCGCTGACCTCCTCCATCGTGAGTGACCACGTAAGGCGCATCGAAGGCATCCTGAACGGCACCACCAACTACATGCTCTTCCGCATGCAGGAGAGCAGCCTGTCGTTTGAGGCGGCCTTAAAAGAAGCGCAGGATCTGGGCTTTGCGGAGCGCAATCCGGCCGCCGATATCGAAGGCGCGGACGCCTGCCGCAAGATCGCCATCCTCTGCTCGCTGGCGTTCGGGCAGCCGCTGGCTTACACCCGCGTGCCCACCGAGGGCATCACGGGGGTGACGCCGGAGGATTTTGTCTACGCCGAAAAGATGGGCTGCACCGTCAAGCTGCTGGCCACCGGCCGGCAGACGGAGGACGGCGTATCGGTGCGTGTGGCACCGGTGCTGCTGCCGCTTTCGCACCCCCTGGCGGGCATCCGCGGCGTGACCAACGCCGTGCTGGTGGAAGGCGATATGTGCGGAACGCTCACCTTTACCGGCGCGGGTGCGGGGAAACTCCCCACGGCCAGCGCGGTCTGCGCGGACATTGTGGAGGCGGTGCGCCATCCGCAGACCACCGTCATCCGCGGCTGGGAGGGCGAAGAACTCCCCCTGGCCGATGCGGGGGAAGAGACGCACAGCTTCTTCGTACGTCTGGCGGACATCGTGGAAATGAGCGCTTTTGCGGAATACGCGGAGCAGGTGTTTGCGGGTGTGATCGAAGGCGAAGCGGCCTGCGTGACAGCCCCGCTGACGGAAGAGGCGTTCGCGGCGCTCTGCAAGGAAGCGCCGGTCATCTCGTACCTGCGCGTGGCGTAAAATCGGAGCATTTGTGACGGAACGGAGAATTCAGAGAGAAAAAGATCACACGGAGGACGTTCTGTGGGTGATGGGTCTGGCGGCGGCCGCGGTGCTGGCCGTGGCAGGCTTCCTGTCGGCCGCGGGCGTCCTTCCGCTTGCCCGTCTGGCACAGCCGTGCCTGCTGCGGCAGCTGACCGGCTTTTACTGCCCGGGCTGCGGCGGCACGCGCGCGGCCATCCATCTGGTGCACGGGCATCTGTTCCGAAGCTTTTTCTATCACCCGGCGGTGCCGGTGGGAGGGCTTCTCGGAGCGGCCTTCCTCATCAGCCAGACAGCCAGCCGCCTTTCGGGCGGCCGCATCCCGCGCCTGCACTACCGTGCATGGTTCGGGTACGTGATCCTGGCGCTCGTTGCGGCATCGTTTCTCATCAAAAATGCCGCGCTCCTGATGGGCGCGGCATGGTGGTAAGAGGCATGGTTACGGAGCGACAGTCCCGGAAGGCATCCCGGCGTTCATGCCCTGAAGCATCTGATACACCTGGTTCATCAGCGCTTCGTTGTTGATGGCCCGGTGGTAGAAATAGGCCATGACAAAGGAACCCGCCAGCGCGGCGCCGGCCATGACCACCGCGTTTTTCGTCCGCCCCGGGAAGGTTCCGCCGTTTTCCTGGCGGGAGAGCAGGGCGGCCACAATGGCCACGACATCGGCCACGATGCCGATGATCAGCATATAGACATTACAGCAGCAGCCGAACAACATCATCATCAGCCCGGCCCAGGCGGCGCTCACGGCGACCGCTTCGGTGCGGCTGCCGGGCATCCCTCCTTCGGGAAGGGGCTGATCGGGTCTTTCGTAATACGGTTCGGGCATGGTTACCTCCTGGCGCAGAGCAGGGAAATGTCTGCGCATACACCAGTCAAGTGTAGCACAGCGTCTTCTGACTGGCAAGTACCCTTCCGGCTGACCCGAAAAAGGAGAACGATATATGAAACAGGATAATGTCCGGATCATTGCGGACGAGTTGGGCATCACGCAGTCACAGGTGAAAGCCGTCATCGGCCTGATCGATGAAGGCAACACCATTCCGTTCATTGCGCGCTACCGTAAGGAAATGCACGGCGGCCTGAACGACGAAGTGCTGCGCAACCTGGACGAGCGCCTCACCTACCTGCGCAACCTGGAAGAGAAGAAGAACACCGTGCTGTCCACCATCGCGGAGCAGGGAGCCCTGACGCCGGAACTCGAAAAGCAGATCGAAGAGTGCATGACGCAGGTGGCGCTGGATGACCTCTACCGCCCGTACCGGCCGAAGCGCCGTACCCGCGCCATCATCGCGCGCGAAAAAGGCCTGGAGCCGCTGGCCGATGAACTGCTGGCCCAGGAGATGACGGAGCCGGCCCTCACCCGCGCCGAGGCGTTCGTGAACGAGGAGAAGGGCGTGGCCACCGCGGCGGAAGCCCTGGCCGGCGCCCGGGACATCATCGCCGAGATGGTCAGTGACAACGCGGCCTACCGTGCGGCCATCCGGAAGGTGACCATGGAGCACGGCCGCGTGACGGCCGCCGCCAAGAACGAGAAGGCGGAGTCGGTCTACGAGATGTACTACCACTTCGAGGAGGCGGTGGCGAAGATCGCCGGCCACCGCGTGCTGGCCTTAAACCGCGGCGAAGCCGAGAAGGTGCTGACCGTCAAGGTGGAGATCGAACCGGAACCCATTATCGGCTTCCTGACCAGGCGCCTGGACACGAAGCACAACCCGAACACCGCCGGCCCCCTGGCCGAAGCCGCGGCGGATGCCTACACGCGCCTGATCGCGCCGTCCATCGAGAACGACATCCGCAACACCCTCACCGAGAAAGCCGAAGAGGGGAGCCTGGATGTGTTCGGCAAGAACCTGAACCAGCTGCTGATGCAGCCGCCCATCGCCGGGCAGGTGGTGCTGGGGTGGGACCCGGCCTTCCGCACGGGCTGCAAGCTGGCCGTGGTCGATGAGACCGGAAAAGTCCTGGACACCGTGGTCATCTATCCGACCGCCCCGCAGAACAAGGTGGCGGAAGGCAAGCGGACGGTCATGCAGCTCATCAAAAAGTACGGCATCACGCTGATCAGCGTGGGCAATGGCACGGCCTCCCGCGAGTCCGAAGCCATCATCGCCGAGATGATCCGCGAGAACCACCTGACCGTGCGCTACGTCATCACCAACGAAGCCGGCGCGTCGGTCTACTCGGCCAGCAAGCTGGCCACCGAAGAGTTTCCGCAGTTTGACGTGGGGCAGCGCAGCGCCGTCTCCATCGCCCGCCGCGTGCAGGATCCGCTGGCGGAACTGGTCAAGATCGATCCGAAATCCATCGGCGTGGGCCAGTACCAGCACGACATGAACCAGAAGCGCCTCGACGAGGTGCTGGGCGGCGTGGTGGAAACCTGCGTGAACCGCGTGGGCGTGGATGTGAACACCGCCTCGGCGGCACTGCTGGGGTATGTCTCCGGCATTTCCAAGGCCGTGGCGAAGAACATCGTCACCTACCGCGAGGAGAACGGGAGCTTCACCAACCGCAAGCAGCTGCTGAAAGTCCCGAAGCTGGGACCGAAAGCCTACGAGCAGTGCGCGGGCTTCCTGCGCATCCGAGACGGCTCCGAGCCGCTGGACGGCACAGCCGTCCATCCGGAGAGTTATGAGGCTGCCCGCCAGGTCCTCTCGGAAGCCGGTTATACGCCGGAAGAGGTGGCACACGGCGGTGCCCGCGGTATCGGAAAGAAGATCATTGACCGCGACGAACTGGCCAACCGTCTGGGAGTCGGCCGGATGACGCTCGACGATATCGTAAACGAACTGGAAAAGCCCTCGCGTGACCCGCGTCTGGACGCGCCGGCGCCCATCCTGCGCAGCGACGTCATGGACATTAAGGATCTGAAGGAAGGGATGATCCTGAAGGGAACCGTCCGGAATGTG
>CAMJGH010000110.1 GCA_946405185.1 uncultured Lachnospiraceae bacterium | reverse complement strand
GTCCACCCCCAGCTCCTTCAGGCGGGCGGCGGTGAGATCACGGTATTCCACAGCAGCCGGGGCCGAGAAGATGGCCCGGCGAGTCGGGGCAAAACCAAGCTTGACAGATGCACTCATGGGGTTCCTCCTTACGCTTTCCGGACGGCTTCTTTCCAGCCGTCGTATTTCCGGTCTCTGATCGTTTTATCCATCTGGGGCTCGTACGCCTGCTTCAGCCTATCCGCGCTGAGGATCTCTTCGCCGTACAGGCCGGCACCGATCCCCGCCAGGAAGGCCGCTCCCATGGCGGACAGTTCTTCTGCCTTCTGCACACAGATCCGCGCCCGGGACGCGTCGCTCTGAAACTGCATCAGCCAGGGGTTCCCGGTGGGGCCACCGTCCACGCGCAGCTCCGACAGCCGCACCTCGGCATCCCGGCTCATGGCCTCCACGATGTCCGTCACCTGCCAGGCGATGGACTCCAGGCCGGCTTTCACGATCTCGTTCTTCCCGGTGGTACGGCTCATGCCCACCAGGACGGCCCGGGCATCGTCCTTCCAGTAGGGCGCTCCCAGGCCCGAGAACGCGGGGACCAGATACGCCGTGTCCGCGGGGCTGGCCGCCTCCGCCATGGCCGCCGTGTCTTTGGCGCTCTCAAACAGGCCCAGGTCTTTCTGCAGCCAGGTGATGACCGCACCGGCGTAGTTGATGTTGCCCTCCAGCACGTAGTCCGCATGTCCGCTGCGGCTCCAGGCCAGCGACGTGACCAGGCCGCTTTCGCTCTCCTTGTACGCCGGGCCGATGTTCATCATGATGGACGATCCGGTACCGTACGTGGCCTTGGCCATGCCGGGCTTCACGCACCCCTGGCCGAAGAGCGCCGCGTGGGAATCGCCCAGCACGGAGCGGATGGGCACGGGTGCATCGAAAAAGCCCTGCAGGGTGGTGGCGCCGAAATCCCCGTCGGAGTCTTCCACCTGGGCCAGCGCGGTGACGGGAATGCCAAACGCCTCACAGATCTCCTCATCCCACCGCAGCGTGCGGATATTGAACAGCTGCGTCCGCGACGCATTGGAACAGTCGGTTTTGAACACCGCGCCCTCCGTCAGCTGATACACCAGCCAGCTGTCGACGGTGCCGATGCACAGCTGCCCTTCTTCGGCCAGCCTGCGCGCGCGTTCGCTGTGTTTCAGGATCCAGGCCGCCTTGGCCGCGGGAAAATACGGCGAGAGCGGGATGCCGGTCTTTTCCCGGACGCGCCGGCGGAACGCCTCGTCCGTGACGGCGTCGGTGATCTCCTTCGCACGGGCGCACTGCCAAACAATGGCGTGCTCTACCGGCTCCCCGGTCTTCCTGTCCCAGGCGATGGTCGTCTCCCGCTGGTTGGAGATGCCGATGGCGGCGATGCTTTTTTTGCTGATGCCACTCTCTTCGACAAGCTGCCGGATCACCCGCACACAGTTCCTAAAGATCTCCTCCCCGTCGTGCGAGACCCACCCTTCCGGTGAGATGATCTGCTCATGCGGCAGAAAGGCCTTGGACACGATCCCGCCGTGGGCATCCGTCAGGATGGCCTTGGTGCCCTGCGTGCTCTGGTCAAGCCCGATCACATACTGCTGTTCCATACCCCCTCCTGTGGTTTTTTGCTGCTTATATTCTATCCGATGGCGGGCGATATGGATATATCCGTTCTGCTTTTTTTGTCAAAAAAACGATTTTTTGTCTTGCCATTCGAACGTGTGTTTGGTATGATGATCGTAACGTAAGCAATCTGCTCACGTTATCGCACAACGTCATCCCCCTTCGGAGGCAGACCATGAGGCACAAGGATCCCGCGCTCATGCAGCGCATCAGCGGCTATATCGGCACTTACTACCGCAAGCACCACACCACCCCCTCCACCCGGGAGATCGCCGCGGCCATGGGCATCTCCGCGGCCAGCGGGTACAACTACCTGGTGGCCATGCACAAGGCCGGCCTTCTCTCCTATGAAAACGGCGAGATCACGGGGCTCCCCCAGATGCGCAAGACCAAGACCGGGTACCTCTCCGTGCCGCTGGTCGGCAGCATCCGCTGCGGTGACCCGGAAAACGAAGAGGAACAGGTGGACATGTACGTCGGCCTGCCGGAGGTCATCTTCGGCAGCGAGAAGTGCTACCTCCTGCGCGCCGCCGGGGACTCCCTCACGGACGCCGGCATCGGCGAGGGGGATCTGGTCCTCATCCGGAAGCAGGCGGACTGCCAGGTGGGGGACATCGTGGTCGCGCTGGATGAAAACAACGAGAACACCCTGAAGGTCTACGGCGGCATCGACAGCGCGTCACAGAAGGTCATCCTGCGCTACGCCAACGAAAAGGCCTACCCCGGGAAGGTCATCCTGGTGGACCGGCTGGTGGTCCAGGGCGTGGCCAGAAATGTCATCAAGGCACTGTAACGGGCGGAGTCTGCCATGGACCGCACGTACCTCTGCATTGACCTGAAGTCCTACTATGCCTCCGTCGAGTGCGTCTACCGGGGGCTGGACCCGCTGCGCGCCAACCTGCTGGTGGCGGATCCCTCGCGGTCAGACAAGACCATCTGCCTGGCGGTGTCGCCGTCGTTAAAGGCCATCGGGGTGCCCTCCCGGCCGCGCCTCTTTGAAGCCAGACAGAAGATCCGCGAATACGAAGCCCTGCACCGCACCCGGGTGGACTACATCATCGCCGTCCCCCGCATGGCGGAGTACGAGCGCATCTCGGCGCAGATCTACGGCATCTACCTGCGCTACGCCGCCCGGGAGGACATCCACGTCTACTCCATCGACGAGTGCTTCATCGACTGCACGCCCTACCTGGCGCTCTACCGGGCCGAGGCCGTCCGGGCGGGCGCGCACCCGGCGCACGTCATGGCCATGACCATCATCCGGGATGTGCTGCGCACCACCGGCATCACGGCCACGGCCGGCATCGGCACCAACCTGTACCTGGCCAAGGTGGCCATGGACATCGTGGCCAAAAAATCGCCGGCGGATGCGGACGGCGTGCGCATCGCGGAGCTGTGCGAGGACTCCTACAAGTTCCTGCTCTGGGACCACACGCCCTTAACGGACTTCTGGCAGATCGGCCCCGGGAAGGCGCGCCGGCTCTACCGCTCCTACATGTACACCATGGGGGATATCGCCGAGCGCAGCCAGTGGGATGAGGAGTACTTTTACAAGACCTTCGGCATCGACGGGGAGATCCTCATCGACCACGCCTGGGGCATCGAGCCGGTCACCATGGCGGACATCAAGAACTACCGCAGCAGCGCCCACAGCCTCATGAACGGCCAGGTGCTGCCGCGTCCCTACGCCTTCGCGGAGGCCCGGCTGGTCTTTCAGGAGATGGCGGACGGCCTCGCGGGCGATCTGTTTGCCAAAAAGCTGGCGGCCGGCGGCTTTTCCTGGTGGGTCTCCTACGACTGGAAGAGCCTGGAGGTCTGCCCGGAGTACACCGGTCCCGTCACCGCGGACTTTTACGGCCGCCTCCACCCCAAACACACGGGCGGCACGGTGAGGCTTGCGGACCGCACCAGCAGCGTGTCCCTCATCACGGCGCCGCTGCTGCGGCAGTTTGACGAGAAGACGGACCACCGGCTGCTGTTCCGGCGGCTGGGCGTCTGCGCCGAAAACGTGGCGGAGGACGACGGTTATTTTCAGCTGGATCTGTTCACGGACTATGCCCTGCGGGAGCGGGACCGGCGGCTGGCCGCGGCCATGCTGGAGGTCCGGCGCCGCTACGGGCCCAACGCCGTCTTTACGGGC
The DNA here is from genome assembly GCA_946405185.1 of uncultured Lachnospiraceae bacterium. Classification (GTDB taxonomy): domain Bacteria; phylum Bacillota; class Clostridia; order Lachnospirales; family Lachnospiraceae; genus CAKQHB01. Next base: position 3,249 of record CAMJGH010000110.1, on the reverse strand, counting down.
AACAACCTGCTGGAGGGCGCCACCGCGCTGGAGCGGAACCGCCAGATCGGCGGGCACCGGGCATAGGCGGCCGGCGCGTCCGTGCAGGCAGAAAGGAGCACTGTCATGGCTGCACTGGGAGCCATGCCCATGCCGGCGGGCTTCCGCTACCGGGAGGTCTTTCTGCGCGGAAAGCCCGCGCATGACCGGTACGATGCCTTCCGCGTCCGGCATCCGCAGATGCCCGCCTCCCGCCGGGCCAAGATCTTCGCGCCGTTTGACGCGCTGCGGGGGTTTGATGAGGCGCTGGCCGGCATCCGCAGCGCCGAAAGCGCGCCGGGCGAGCCGGAGCGGGTGCCGGCGGAAGAAGCCCCGTAAGCGTTTCAGGATCAGCCGGGTGCCGGACAGGCACGCCGGAAAGGAGAAGCCATGTGCTGCCGTTACTGGACAGACGAATCCCCGGAACTCCGGGAGATCGTGGAAGAAATGAACCGCTCGCCCCTGGCGGGCCGGTGGCGCAACACCACCGGCATCAAAACGTACGGGGAGGTGCGCCCGGCCGATGTGGTGCCGGTCATCGCGCCGGACCGTCACGGGGCCCGGGCCGTCTACCCCATGAAGTGGGGCTACACCGGGTACTCCGGCAAGAGCCTGCTCATCAACGCCCGCATCGAGACGGCGGCCGTCAAACCCACCTTCCGGGACGACTGGGCCCGGCACCGCTGCGCCGTGCCGGCCTCCTGGTACTACGAGTGGGAACACCTGACCGGCGCAGACGGCAAGACAAAAACCGGCGACAAGTTTATGATCCAGCCGAAAGGCGCGGACATGACGTGGCTCGGCGGCCTCTACCGCATCGAAAACGGCCTGCCGGTCTTCGTGGTGCTCACCCGCGAGCCCGGCGAAAGCATCCGCTTCATCCACGACCGCATGCCGTTCATCCTGCCGGGAGACTGCGTTGGCGGCTGGGTCCGGCCGGATGCGGATCCCACAGCCTTCCTGGACAGGGCGCTCACGGACATGGTCTTTGAAAAAGCCTGATCCTTTGCACGGAAACGGTTTTCGGTTCCCATCCGTTATGGTATCCTAAGATAAACGGCCAACCGTGCCGGAATGCACCGATAAAGGAGACTGCCATGATCTACAGAGACTTTCAGGGGATGAAACTGTCGGCGCTGGGCTTCGGCGCCATGCGCCTGCCGGTCATCGGCGGGGATGACGCCCGCATCGACGAAGAGCGCGCCTTGCAGATGGTGGATACCGCCATGGAAGGCGGCATCAACTATTATGACACTGCCTGGGGGTATCACGGGGAGAATTCGGAGCTGGTGATGGGCAAAGCCCTCTCCCGCTACCCGCGTGACCGGTTTTACGTGGCCACCAAGTTTCCGGGGTATGACCCGGCCAACTGGGGGAAGGCGCCGGAGATCTTTGCCCGCCAGCTGGAAAAACTGCAGGTGGACTATTTTGATTTCTACCTCTTCCACAACGTCTGCGAGATGAACATCGACGCCTATCTGGACGATGCGAAATACGGCATCTACAGCTGCCTCATGGAGCAGAAGAAAGCCGGGCGCATCCGCCATCTGGGGTTCTCGTGCCACGGGAGCCTCGAAGTGCTGGAGCGCTTCCTTGAAAAATACGGCAAGGACATGGAATTCTGCCAGCTGCAGCTGAACTACCTGGACTGGACCTTCCAGAAAGGGAAAGAGAAGGTGGACCTGCTGAACAGATGGAACATTCCGGTCTGGGTCATGGAGCCGCTGCGCGGCGGAAAACTGGCCTCCCTCGCTCCGGATCATGAGGCCGCCCTGAAAGCCCTCCGCCCGGATGAGGACATCCCGGCCTGGGCCTTCCGCTTCCTGCAGAGCATCCCGTCCGTGACCATGATCCTCTCGGGCATGTCCACCGAAAAGCAGCTGGAAAAGAATCTCGCCACGTTCGCGGAGGACCGGAAACTGACGAAAAAGGAAATGACCGCCCTGATGGGCATCGCGGATACCATGCTCTCCGCAGGCACCGTCCCCTGCACGGCCTGCCATTACTGCGTGAGCCACTGTCCGCAGGGGCTGGACATCCCGCACCTGCTGGCGCTCTACAACGAGCACGCCTACACCGGCGGCGGTTTCATCGCGCCCATGGCGCTGGCGGCCCTTCCGGCAGACAAACAGCCTCAGGCCTGCCTGGGGTGCGGCAGCTGCGAGCAGGTATGTCCGCAGCAGATCCATATCCCTGAGGTGCTCGCCGATTTTGCCGCCCGGCTGGGGTGACCGGGCTGTCGGAAGACCGCCGACGGCATTTGCTGCATCAGAGGCAACGGCTGCACCATCGGCTGCCGAAGAGCAAATACAACCCCACGTAAGCCGGCATCCGTCTGGCGCCCCGGAACTCCAGGAACTCCCGGGGCGCCTTTGTTATCTTGCATTCCCGCCCGAAACGTGCTATTTTTATCGTATCACGATATATCGGAGGCTCCTTATGCGCCAAAAAGCCTTTGCCACTGCTCTTCTGCTTGCCCTCCTGCTGGCCGCCGGCTGCACGGACCGCATCGACTACCGCCTGCCGGCCAACCCGCAGGCGTTTATCGGCAGCGATTTCGTCAACCCGGACAACCCGGACGATGCCTACCTGTCCTTCACGTACAACGGCCGCACCTACATCCCCTACGGCGCCCTCCAGGGCCGCCTGACCGGGAAGGACGTCGGCCCATGCCTGGGGTATCTGCTGGGCGGCGAGGTGAAAGACGACCACACGCGGGTATTTGGCCTGCGTGCTGATCCGGACGGCCACTGGATGGCCATTATCAGCCGCGACGGATTCATGGAGCAGCCCTCTTTCTGGCGCGCGGTGGACACCGTGGGGCAGGACATCCCCGTGCCGGAATTCATCATCTCCCTGCACTATGACTTCTGGGAATAAGAAAAGGCTGCGAAAAACCCGCTTGCATTTTCGTTTCGCCTGGTGTACCATATAAGCATCGCAAAATTATATTTTAGGCAATCTATTCTGCCGGACAAGGAGGACCACGCTATGATCTACGATTACACGCTCACGACCGGGAAAGGCGGAGAACTGAACCTCGCCGATTACAAAGGGAAAGTCATCCTGATCGTCAACACCGCCACCGGCTGCGGCTTTACTCCGCAGTACGCGCCCATCGAACAGCTCTACCGTGATTACCACGACCAGGGGCTGGAGATCGTGGACATCCCCTGCAACCAGTTTGGCGCGCAGGCCCCCGGCACGGACGACGAGATCCATGAGTTCTGC
>CAMJGH010000109.1 GCA_946405185.1 uncultured Lachnospiraceae bacterium | reverse complement strand
GGAGACGCCAAGACCGATCAAAAGCAACGGCACGAAGTATATAGAGATTTCTCCAAGGTATGTGATTTTCGTCAGCGGACGGATCAGCATGTGGTAGTAGGCTTCAGCGGGGTCCGCCCCGACCGCCAACAGGAACACCGATCCAACGGCCAGCGCCGCGATGACTGCTGCCAGCAGGATGCCGGTGCGCTTCAAAGCAGGTAATGCGCTAAAGGATTTCTCATTCTCTCTGAGCGTCCGGATCATACCGCCATCTTTTTGCGGGGAGGCCCCGGAACTGCCTTCCGGATGCAACTCGGAATGATCACTCATCGCTTGCCTCCTTTCCGAAGGCCACCGATATACCGGGAAGACCTGCCGGACGAACTTTTTCGGATGCTGGCTCTACATAAGGTTCCTGCCCTTTTTCGCCCATCATCAGGCGGATGACGTCTTCCGGACGGCTCTTGCGAGGCTCCACTTCACCGATCACTTGCCCGCGGTAGAGAACGGCAATACGGTCAGCCACTGTGAACAGTTCTTCCATATCGCCCGAGAACAAGAGTACCCCTGCGCTGCCATCACGGGCAGCGATCAGGCGATTGCGAATGAACCATGAGGCGCGCACATCCAGGCCGCGCGTCGGATAAGACGCGATAAGGACCTTTGGTTCACCTGAGAGCTCCCGTGCCAGAATGAATTTCTGAAGATTGCCTCCCGACAGCTCAGCACTGCGCTGCGAGGGACCTGTAGCACGTACATCAAAAGCCTCCATGGCTGCTGCCGTTTCCGCCTGGATCGTCCTGCCGTCCAATAGACCGCCCTTCCGGGGCACCCGGACCTTGCGCAGCGGCCAGTTGTCCGCAAGTGACAGGCTCTCTACTGACCCGACCATGCTTCGGTCCGCCGGGATATATCCTATGCCCCCTTTGATGAAGGCCTTCCCGGATGCGTGCGAGAGATCCTCTCCCCGCAGTATGACTGTGCCAGAAGCAACTGGACGCACACCGGCTAAAACCTCTGCCAGCTCATTCTGACCGTTCCCTTCCACACCGGCTATGCCGATGATCTCCCCAGCGTACAGCGTCAGATCGACGCCCAAAAGAGTCTTCACTCCGCGGTCGTCAAAAGCTTCCAGACTGCGGCAGGAGAGCACTTCTTCCCCTCTTCCCTCCCGGCGGCTGCCAGACAGGTAGGGAACACTGTCGCCGGACATCATGCGGACGATACGTGATTTGTCGGCTTCGTCCGTGAGTACCTCGCCTGTCACCTTTCCGTGGGTCAGGACGCTCACACGGCGGCTGATCTGCAGCACTTCATCAAGCTTATGGCTGATGAAGATGACTCCTTTTTCCTGGGCCGTCATGTTGCGGATGATGGCAAAGAGCGCTTCTGTTTCCTGCGGCAGCAACACGGCGGTCGGCTCATCAAGAATAAGGATATCCGCGCCGGTGTAAAGTAATTTCAGAATCTCGATCTTTTGCTGCATGCTGATGGAAAGCTGGCTTACCGGTGCATCCAGGTCCACCTCAATGCCATACTGCTCCTTTAGTGCTTCCAGGGATGCCCGTACTTTTTTTCGATCTAATTTTGCAAAGCCGTGGCTCTTATCGATCAGACAGACATTTTCTACCGCGTTCATCCGGTCCACCAGCATAAAATGCTGATGGACCATCCCGATCCCCAAGTCCATCGCCTGCCGGGAAGAAGCGATTTTTACCTCTTTGCCGCGAACGAAGATCTTTCCGGAATCAGGACGGTAAATGCCGTAGATGATATTCATCAGCGTGCTCTTACCGGCTCCGTTTTCGCCAAGCAACGCATGGACTTCGCCTCTTTCAAGCGTGAGGTCTATATGGTCGTTCGCGATGTTGTCACCAAATGACTTGGTGATCCCGGATAATCTGAGAAGTTCCATGAAGCGGTCTCCCCTGCCGCAGATTACGTTTTACAGTCGCTGTCCGCGGCGTTTCAGCCATACTTTGTCTTTTGTACTTATTTACAGTGAACCCTGCACCACAGTTCCTGCACCGGCGGGATCTGTTCACGCATGCCGGGAGCCAGACGAGCCCAGATGATACCCTTGGAAGGCCGCGGGAACTCGTGGCGTGTCTCCAGGATACGGGAGGGAGTTACGATGAAATCGATGGCGGTGTCGTAATCTTCTACTTCCACCTCGACATCCGCCACCTGGCAGTCATGGCCGACACCGATGATCACAGTATCCTTGTCTGCAATGCCAATAGTGGACAACATAGCCCACTCCAGGTCGAAATATCCGTGACCTTTGCCGAATCGAATACCGGAAGGCGTGATGGCCGATGCACCGGTGACCATCATGTCCACATGACTGACATTTTTCTGCAGGTCAGCCAGGGACTGCCACTTCCAATAACGGGAGATGCCGTCTAACAGGGATGCGACCTCCTCCTTGCCTTCCGGAATCTGACCAGGCTCAATGAGGAAGAACCCACGAGTGATACCGTAGTTAGTCATGATGACTGTTTTTTTATCCCGGAATGCTCGCTCACGCAGTGTCTCCAGATTATTGTCCGGGGTGATGAAGAGGGTCTGAGCCTTCTGATACATCTCGGTAGCACATAAAAGCTCTGTTCCTTTTTCACTTCCCTCGTAATCACAGATGAACTCTGAAAACTGCCAGCTGAATTTGGAATCCGGTCGTGCCACTTTCAGTAATTCCTCCCAGATCCGGACTCTTTCGGTCTTTGCATCTACTTTTGCGCCCATGTCAGCACCTCCTCATACCTTCAAGAGCCCTGTGAATGCCACACAAGGCTTTTAAACGTTATCATACTAAAGAAAATCTGACAATCTGCGAAAATGCCGGAAAAAGGCGTTTTCCTATTCAAAAAAGAGGTTATTTCGCCTGTTTGAATCCGGTTCACACAAATTCGTGAAATGACTGAAAGCGGCAGATGGAGACTACCCCTGCCGTTGCAGGCTGATGACTTCAATCCTGTATTGACAGGAAGAGAAATAGATGAAAAAGCCCGGCAATATAGAGGTGTTCATAAGGTGACAGCAGCCCGGACAGGCCGTTTTCAGAAGTACAGCGCCGCCCAGAGCGGAAGGCTCACGGCCGAGAGCGCCGTGGACAGGAAGATCAGTTTGGCGGAGAGTTCCCGGTTGCCGCCGTAGATGGTGCAGAGCATCGTGGAGTTGGTGGCGGCCGGCATGGCGGCCATGAGGATGAGCATGCCTTTCAGCACCGGATCCACCGGCACGAAGCGCAGCACCAGCGCCAGCAGCGCCGAAATGCCGAACAGCCGCAGCACCACGTAGGGGATGGCGCGCCACTCGGTGAAGATATCCTTGAACGGCACGCTGCCCAGCACCGCGCCGATGACGATCATGGCGCAGGGCGAGGTGGCCTGCCCGATGAACGCGCACCCCGACAGCAACACATCCGGCAGTTTCACCTGCAGCATGTACAGGATGGCCGCCACCAGGCCGGACAGAAACGCCGGGTTGGCGATGCGCTTCAGCGACAGCTTTCCGGCCAGCAGAAAGATACCCAGCGAGAAGCAGATCAGATTGTACGGGATATTTAAGAGCGAGGCGTAGAACGCGCCGGCATCCCCCAGCACCGCCTGGCAGACCGGGATGCCGATGTAGGCCACGTTGCCGCACATCAGCTCAAACAGATACACGCCGCGGTCATCCGGCTTCACCTTCAGAAGCGGCACCACCAGCAGCGCCACCGCGCCGGAAAACAGGAACATCCCGGCCGACATCAAAAGCGCCACCGCCACCCCGCCGGCATTAACCCCCACCTCCGAGCGCAGGATGGCCGAAAACAGATAGAACGGCAGGATCACCTTGACCACGATGTTGGACAGTGTGCCCGTCGCTTCCTCGGTGATGACGTTCGTCTTGCGGCAGACAAAGCCGGTCAGGATGGCTAAAAAAATGATCAGGATCTGATTCCGAGCAGCGTTCATAAGGCTCCTCTCCGGGCTTTGGGAACAGTTTCCTGGTCAGCATATCACATCCTCGCTTCCGCGCCTATCCTTTTTTCAAAGTCTTCGCATCTACACGTGACAAATGACCGATCTGCGGTATAATAAAAAGTAACATCCTGGCGCGGGGCGGGCCCTCCCTCTCCCGCCGCCAGAAGGGGAGGAACCATGAAAAAAAGACTGATGCTTTTCCTTGCCTTCCTGCTGGCTCTCTCGCTCTGCGCCGGCTGCGGCAGCCTTTCGGATGTGGCCGACCGCGCGAAGGACCGCCGTACACAGGCCGAAGACGATGACGATGATGACGGCGATGACGAAGAGACCGACGAAGACGAAGAGACGGAGGAGGCCACCCGCCGCGGCAGCCGCCGCAGCCGGGAGTCCACCGAAGAGGACGCTTCCACGGATCCTGCCGATGAGTCCGCCTCTGCCTCCGAAGACGGCGAAAAAGGCGGCAAAGAGACCGATGACGGCGGGAAAGAGAAAGATATGGAGTCCTATGAGGCTGCAACCGAGTCCTGGTCCGAAACCGGCCTCCGCTACGCCGACGTGTGGATGGGCGAGCAGGATTCCGTGATCGTGCTCTACCCGGACATGACGTTCTTCTACTGGGAGCCGTACAACACCGGAAACCCTGTGCTCAACGGCGGTGTGTACGGCATGTGGTCCGTGGAAAACGGGCAGGTCCTTCTGCCGGACGTCGGCCGCTATCACCTGTATGCCGCGGAGGATACGACGGTCCTCACCTTCTACGCTCAGGAAGAAGGATGGACCGTGGAAGCCTTCACACGCGGCCGGCTGGGAGCCGACATGGACTTCAGCATCATGCAGCGCCTCTCCGATATCGACATGGCCATGGCTTTCGGCCACGCCGATGAAGCCCGCACGCTGCTGGATGACCTCGGATATCTGACCGGCAACTGCAACCTCATCAACGACCGCCGCATGGCGCTGGACCATTTCAACGACCGCACCTGGGGCCTGTACACGGCCGCCGGCGGTGCCCTGCAGGAGAACGCTCTCTTTCACCTGGACGGCACCTTTGACCTGCAGGGCGGCATCAAGCGGCACTGGACCATCACCCGCGGCTATCTTACCCTGGAAGGGTTTGAAGCCCATCTGTTCCACTATAACCCGTCGGAGCAGTGCTTCCTGACAAGCGATGTGCTTACCAGCGGAAGCACGCAGTATCGGTGGAGCATCCGGCCGATACAGTAAGCAGCAGAAAGGAGAACCGTATGCCCGTCAGCAAGAAGTCGCGTTTTATCCGTCTGATCGTCTGTGCCGTTCTTCTGGCCATCCTGATCCCCGTCGGCATCTTTACCGGTCTGGCAGACTGGGAAGGCAGCGGCAGCATCCAGATCACCCTCGAAAAGCTGTTCAAGCTGGTCGTCATGATCGTGGGGGTGCTCTGCGCCGAGGCGCTGATCTCGTTCGTGCTCAGCCTGCCCAAGCCGAAGAGCCACCGGCTGCAGTCGATGCTGTCCATCATCGCCAGTATCCTGCGGTATGTGGCCGCCATCGTGATCTTATGCTGGGGCCTGTCCATCCTGGGCGTCAACGTGTCCACCATCGTGGCCAGCGTCGGGATCGTTGCCCTGATCGTGGGCTTCTCGGCTGAGAGCCTCATCGCCGACATGGTGACCGGCGCCTTCATGATCTTTGAGAACCAGTACAATGTGGGCGATATCGTGGAGGTGGACGGCTTCCGCGGCACGGTCACGTCCATCGGCCTGCGCACCACCTGCATCACCGATCCGGGCGGGAACGTGAAGATCATGAACAATTCCGCCATGAAGAACATCTTAAACCGGTCCGATAAGCCCTCCCGCAGCGGTTGCGAGATTTCTGTTCCCTACAGCACGGATTTCGTGGCGCTGGAGAAAGAGATCCCCGCGCTGATGCAGCGCATCCAGGCGGCCCATCCGGACGTCCTGAAAGCGCCGCCGGTCTACCTGGGCGTCAACGCGCTGGCGGATTCCGGCGTCATCCTCAAGTTTGTGGCCGAGGTGGACGAGGCCAACATCTTCTCCGGCTCCCGCATCCTCAATCACGACCTGCTCCTTGGCTTTAAGGAACTGGGCGTGGAGTGCCCGTTCCCGCAGGTGGATGTGCACAACATCCCGCAAGCCTGACGGATGTCTTTTGCCGGAAAGGAGGTGACGGACCGTGCGGAAGTTTACGGATCCCGAATTTGATATTCCTTCCCCCCGCTCAGAATATCCCCTGCCCGCCGAGGAGCGCTTGCCCGCGGAGGATCCCCTCCCCCGCGAGGAGCCGCTTCCCGTGGAAGAACACATTCCTTCGGAAGACAACCTGTACGCCGGTCAGGCTCCCTCTTGCGCCGATGAAGAGGCAGCCCATGCCGCGCGCCGGCGCCGCCGGCTGCGCCAGCTTCTCATGAAGCCTGCCGCCGCGCTGGTGGCCACGGTCACCGTGCTCTCTTCGTTCGGCGTCGACCCGCTGGGCGGCATGACCCGTCCGGACTCCTCCGGTTACGAGCGCACGGAAGATCCTTCCTTTGAAGTGAGCGAAGACGACACCGTCCGCATCACGCTGCGTCTCACCCATCTGCCTGACGGCGATAAGATTGTCCTGGAGGATCACGAAAGCCTTGACGAAGCGCTTGAAGTGGCCCGGGAATACGCCCGGGAAGCCGGCGAAGACCCCGCCACCCTCTCCCTCGTCCGCAAGCGGACAGCGTTCATCGGCTTTATGGCCGACGGGGACTTCTACGAAGCGGATGACGAAGACGATGCGTCCGTCCTGCCGGAAGCATTCCGGAACGGTGACGGCGTCAGCCGGGTCTATGAAGAAACGTACTGGTACGAATTCGGTGAGGATGCCGGGACGGATGAAACCGAGACCGAAACCGAGACCGAAACAGAAGACGGCAGCCTCGAGAAAGCCGACCGGGCCTTCCCGGACCTGCCGAACCTGGAGCCGGATTTTGCCGGCGCATACGCGTGGAGCGGAGCCGGTTCGGAGGAGTACGTCATCCTCAATATGGACGACGGTTCCCAGATCCTGCTGGAATCCGGCACCTACTACGGCAGCCGGGCGGACACCATCGACGGGGCCGTCTACGACAGCCTTTCCAACACGCTGACGCTGACGGATTTCACCGGCGGGCAGCTCAACGTCAACCTGATGGGCAACGGGTTCAAACTGCGGCTCGTGGGCGAAAACCACCTGGATTCCGTGGTGATCTGGGGCGCCATGTACGGCGGCAGCCTGACCATCACCGGGGACGGCTCCCTGACGGTGGCAAACGGCCTGTCGCTGAACGCGGAGGACAG
>CAMJGH010000108.1 GCA_946405185.1 uncultured Lachnospiraceae bacterium | reverse complement strand
TTCCAGTCCCCGCCGCCGGGTTTGGGCAGGTGGCAGGGCTCGATGCCGAACAGGATGTCCACGTACGGCAGGCACTGCGTGCAGTAGTCGCGCGCCTCCTCCCACGACCACAGAGCGGAGCGGAAGTTGCCGTCAAAGCTGACCGTCATCCCCAGCTCTTTGGCGGTCCGCAGGCACGCCAGGATGAACTCCGGACATTGCCCGCCCAGGGCCGGCGTGATGCCGGACAGATGCAGCCAGTCGTAGTCCTTTAAGAGCTCCTTTAAGTCGATGCTCATCAGGTCGTACTCCGTGATGGCGGAGTGCTTGCGATCGTACGTCACCTTGCTGGGACGGATCCCGAAGCCCGTCTCCAGGTAGTAGGTGCCCAGCCGGTGCGTGGGGGTCTGCTCTTCGGTGGAATAGATGATCTTGGAGCAGTGCACGTCGTTGGAACGCAGCCAGCGCACGGCGGATTTGCCCAGCGAATTGTCCGGCACGATGGTGAAGAACGACGAATCGATGCCGAGGTTGGCCAGGGCCAGCGCGATGTTCGCCTCCGATCCGCCGTAGCTGGCCGTAAACGTCTCCGCAGTGCGGATCTTCTCGTAGTTGGGCGGCGTCAGCCGCAGCATGATCTCTCCGATGGTGATAAAGCGCATAAACCTCCTCCTCCCGTTCGCTGCCATTGTCTTACGTAACAGTATACCGCCGGGACGCCGGATGGGCAACCGCGCATTGTCTTTACCGGCCTTTTTCTTGACAGTCCGACAGCCCTGACCTATGATGATCATAGAGTATTATCTGCCTGCCGTGATCCGACTGCCCGGACGGTTTTCCGCCGGAAAGGAGCCCTATGAACGCTCTGAAGGCCGCAATGCTCATCCTTTTCTTTTTATCCGCCGGCATTCATCTGGCCGCCTCACTGAAAAAGGACCAGAAATGGCGGGACCGCACCAAGCCGTTCATCCTGATCGCCCTGCTGGGGTTTTACTGCCTGTCCGCCCGGCCCATCGTCCTCACCGTGGTGCTGGCGCTCGTCTTCTCCTGGCTGGGTGACGTCCTGCTGATGGGAAAAGGCGTCAGGTGGTTCACGGCGGGCGGCATCGCCTTCATGGTCAGCCACCTCTTCTTCATCCTCAGCTACGCCAGACAGGTGGACCGGTCTGCCTTTCACTGGCTGGCCGCGGCGGCACTGCTGCTGGCCTTTGCCGGCACGGCCGTCCTCCTCTTTCACTTCCTGCGCCCTCACCTGCCGAAAGCCCTCTTCTACCCCATGCTGCTCTACCTGATCATCAACGGGCTCATGAACGCCTTCGCCTGGCTGCGGGCGTTTTCGATCGGCGGGGCGGCCGGGATCATCACCGTCATCGGCGCTCTGCTCTTCTTCATCTCGGATTCCTCACTGTTCTTCGTGCGGTTCAAGAAGAACAGCCGCCTGAAAACGCACTTTCTGGTCATGCTCACATACTCACTCGGCGAACTCCTGATCGTCTGGGGGCTTGTCCGGTAAAGAACGGTACTCACCGGGATGCGGCAGACCGGTTCCCCCTCTGCCGCGTCACCATCAGCCTGTGACAAGGAGGACTGCGATGAAATACTACCTGTACAATCCGAAATCCAACAACGGCATTCCGGCCAGCATCCCCGGTGTGTCCCTCATCGATGCCACAAAGACCGACTATCCGTCCTTTTTCGCCGGCCTGAAGCCGGAGGACGAGGTGGTCCTCATCGGCGGTGACGGCACGGTCAACTACCTGGTCAACCATGTGGACTGCGACAGGCTGACCAACAACGTCTACCTGTACGCCAACGGCACCGGGAACGACTTTCTGCACGACATCGGCGAGGAGCCCGGCAAAGAGATCCTGCTCAACCCTTATCTGAAAGGCCTTCCGACCGTCCATGTGAACGGCCTTTCGCAGAAGTTTATCAACAACATGGGCTTCGGCATCGACGGGTACTGCTGCGAGGTGGCGGACCGGATCCGCGCGGATAAGCCGAACGAAAAGATCAACTACCCCGGCATCGCCATCAAAGGCCTGCTCTTTCACTTTAAGCCCTGCCGTGCCACGGTGACGGTGGACGGCGTCACCCGGGAGTTTGACCATGTCTGGATCGCTCCGTCCATGAAAGGGCGCTACTACGGCGGCGGTATGATGATGGCGCCGGCGCAGGACCGGTCCTCCGGCGTGGTGTCCGTAGTCATCTACTCCGCGAAGTCCAAATTGAAGGCCCTCATCAGCTTCCCTTCCATCTTCAAGGGAGAACACGTCAAAAAAGCCGGCCTGACCACCGTCATGACCGGCAAAAAGATACACGTGAAGTTCTCGCGGCCGTGCGCCGCACAGATCGACGGCGAGACGGTGCTGAACGTGACGGAATACGACGTGGAGCAGCCGTGACGCCAAATGGGACGTGAACCAAATGGGACGCAGCAAATTGGTACTCTTTTGTACCAATTTGCTGCGTCCCATTTGGTTTGCCGGTCATTTTTCCGGGCGCAGGCTGGCGCAGTTCGGGCAGAAGCGTCCGGCGCTTTCCACTACATAACCGCAGGCCGGGCAGACCCACGCGTTTTCGGGCACCGGCCGGGGAGAGGCCGGTGCGGGGGGCGCGGGCTCGGGCTCCGGTTTCATCATCATGCCCATCCCAAACGGGAAGGCCGGACGGACGGGCATAGCGGTTTTCTCTTCCGAGACCAGGTTTTCCGGCACGATGCAGGCCTTTAACAGCGCGGCCACACGGTCGAGCACCTCTCCGCCGCCCTGTTCACGCGCCGCCCCCCAGCCGATGCTGTAACGGGTTTCGGGTCGGCCGCCGACCGGCCGGTTGTCGTACGTCAGCGCGACGGACGATCCGCCCGACCAGTCCATGACCTGCACACGCTTCTCCGGATCCTCGCGCAGATCCTCCCAGGCCGGGAGGTTCTCCTGTTCCGCGATGGCCGCGATCTCCTCGAGCACTGCCGCATCCGCCCGGTAGACGGACACGCTCTTCCCGACTGTCCAGGACTCCTCCCGCACCGTCAGCGTGCAGCTGCCGTCCTCCGCGAGAGCAAGCTTCGTCTCGTGCTCCTCGTGGCTGTTCATCATCATGCCGTTTGACCATCCGGACATGGCGCAGGCGATAAGCGGCCCGTGCGGCACCTCCCGGGCCTTCACCTCGGCCAGCGTCGGGATGGTTTGGGATGACTGCGGCCGGAAAGCCGCGGGGATGGGCTCGGTGTGCACCGGCGTTTCGGGCGCCGCAGGCTGCCGGGGCGGCTCCGGTCTGTTCACGTATGCCTCCGCCGCCGTTTGCGGCAAGCCGCACCCATAGCAGAACTTCCCCGTATTTTCCGCACCGCACTCCGGGCATTTCCAGGTGTCCTGTGACATGGTCATATCCTCCTCCAATCAGTTGATGACGGACCGCCGGCGCCTTTTTACGCCCGGACGATGTAGTCCGCCTTGCGCGGGATGGCTTCGCGGATGCCGCCGGGCTCGCCATACCCCAGGATGACGTTGCCGCAGCCGCGCATGCCTTCGGGCACGCCCCACTTTTTCATGAGAGCCTTGCCGGCTTCGCTGTCGAAGACTTCCCGTGCGCGCCAGATGTAGCAGGAATCCACGCCCACGGCGTGGGCGGCGTTGACGATGTTGCCCAGCACCAGGTTGGCGTCTGCTTCGGCGAACGGCACCGTGAAGTCACCGAACACGGTGATGACGGTGGGCGCGCCGTAGAACGGCCTGGCGTCCGGGTTGCCCATAACGGTGGCGTTTAAGACTTCCAGTTCGTGCACGTCTTCGGGCTTCTGCACCACCAGGATGACGGGCGACTGGCCGCCGCGGCCGGTCGGCGCGTAGGTGGCGCACTGTAAGATGGTATCAAGCTGCTCGGGTGCGATCTGCTCCGGGCGGTATTTGCGGCAGGAACGGCGGGTCAGCAGGTTCTGGATGGCATCCATGGCGGTTCTCCTTTCTGCAGGCTGTCGCGGGGGACAGCAATGTATTTCAGACAACAGATTCATTTTACACGAATGGCATAGAATGCGCAAGGGCGGGATGTCACTTGCGAAGGGCGGGGGATCGCGGACGGTCGGGACATACCCTGCCCCTCGGGCTCCGTCCCAAGTCGCCCTCAGGGCAGGGTATGGTCCCTTCCTTGGGCGAAAGAGTCGCCTGAAAAGCCTTAGGCTGACCAAATGGGACGCAGCAAATTGGTTCAGAAATGTACCAGTTTGCTACGTCCCAAATGGCTTCACACCGCTTTTTCGGCGGATTTCGCATTGACGAAACCGCCCCCTGCGGGTACAATCTTGTCTGTCGCTTGTAAGCGCTTTCAGCATGACAGGGATCTCCCTGACTTAACACATATTCAGGCGGACCCGCAAGGCCTGCCGCCAAAGGAGCTTTTATGAGTTCCGTCGTCTCTTTGCAGATCACCATTTTCATCCTGACAGGCGTGGGCTTTGTCGTACGGCGCATCGGGCTGGTCAACCAGGCCGGCCAGAAGATGCTGGCGTCGCTGGTCTTAAACCTGATCCTGCCCTGCAACATCCTGAAGGCCTTCATCTCCAGCAGCCTGGACGGCTCCGTCAACGAGTATCTGGGGGTGCTGCTGATCGCCATCGGCATTCAGCTGATGGCCGTCGTCTACGGGCACGTGGTCTTCCGGCACCACTCCGAAGGCCACCGCAAGTGCGAGCAGTACGCCACCATCTGCCCCAATGCCGGCTTCATCGGCAACCCCGTGGCGGAGGGCATCTGGGGGGCGGAAGGACTGCTCTTAGCCTCCATCTACCTGATCCCGCAGCGCATCATGATGTGGTCCACGGGCCTGCCGGTCTTTTCCGGGTCGCATGACCGGAAGCAGACCGCCAAAAAGGTGCTGCTGCACCCCTGCATCATCGCCTGCGAGATCGGCATCGTCTTCATGCTGCTGCACTGGACGCTGCCCGGGCCCGTCATGAGCGCCGTCTCCTCGCTTGGCAACTGCACCACGGCCTTCTCCATGCTGGTCGTCGGCATGATCCTGGCGCAGATGGACCTTAAGAGCTTTCTGGACAGGCAGGTGTGGCTCTTCTGCCTGCACCGCCTGGTCATCATCCCAGCCATCATCTATGGCGTCTGCCTGCTGCTGCCGGTCTCGGCCACCGTGCGGGGGCTGTGCGTGATCCTCTCGGCCATGCCGGCCGGCACCACCACCAGCCTCCTGGCCCAGCAGTACAACATGGAGCCGGAATTTGCCACCAAACTTGTCATCGTCACCACGCTGATGTCGCTCCCGAGCCTCTTCGTGTGGAGCCTGATCCTGGTATAACACTATGAACCGCTTTCACGAGATCTTCAAACAGGATTCCGCCTACAAAGCCTTTTTCATCGCCATGGCTACCTTCGGCCTGTCCTACGGTCTGTTCAAGGGCGTCCTGGACAACTACCTGGCCGAGATCGTGGCCATGTCGGAGTTTGACCGCGGCGTGGCGGAGTTCTTCCGCGAGCTGCCGGGGCTTTTGCTCATCTTCATCCTGGCCGCCATCGGCCGGTTTTCGGCTGAAAAGATCTACAAGATCGGCGCCGTCGTGATGCTCATCGGCCTGGCCATGCTGTCGGTGGTGCCGGCCACGCGCGTGCTGGCGACGCTCTCCATCTTCCTCTACTCCCTGGGCGAGCACATCCAGCTGGGCATGAAGAACACCCTCTGCCTGGAATACGCCAAGGAAGGCAAGGGCGGTGCGGCCCTGGGGCTGCAGAACGCCCTCGGCCAGGCCGGCAATCTGATCGGGTTTTTGGCCATCATCGTGCTGTTCCTGATCGTCCCCAGTTCGGTCACCGTCTTCCGCGGGGTTTTTGCCGTGGCCGCCGGCATCGCCGTCATCGGCATCTTCTCCGCGCTGCGCATCACCGGCAGCAGCGCCGCAGACCAGTCCAAAACGCGCTTCTATTTCCGCAAAAAGTTCACCAAGTACTACATGCTGGAGATCTTTTACGGCGCCCGCAAGCAGATCTTCTTCACCTTCGGGCCGTACGTGCTGGTGCTCTTCTACGGGGCCAACACCTTCGTCATCAGCCTTCTGTTTGCGGTCTCGGCGGTCTGCGGGTTCTTATGTGCGCCGGTGGTCGGGCGGATCATCGACCGCTTCGGCTACAAGATCGTCATGATCACGGATACCCTCATCCTGGTCATCGTCTGCTTCTTCTACGGTTTCGCGCACCACATCTTCCCCATGCAGACGGCGTTCATCGTCTGTTGCGTCAACTACGTGCTGGATTCGGTCATCTCGCTGGCTTCCATGGCCAGTAACGTCTACGTCCAGGACCTCTCGGACGATGCCGAAGAAATGCGCGCCACCATCTCCACCGGCGTCTCCGTCAACCACCTGATCACCATCCTGATCGCGCTGTTCGGCGGGTGGATCTGGCAGACGCTCGGCATCGAGACGCTTTTCATCCTCTCCGCGGTGCTGGGGCTGTGCAACAGCGCCTACGCCGCCACCATCAAAACAAAGCGGTAAGGGATCTCAGAACGGTCCGTACCCCACCTGCGTGGCGTAGATGAGGAACGCGAACCATTTGGGACGTAGCAAACTGGTAACCTTTGTTACCAGTTTGCTACGTCCCAAATGGTTCAGATGGCATAAAAACGGCATAGAGGGTGCCTCCACAGGCAGAGGAATCATGCTATAATGGCAGCATCTACATCTGTCCTCTGTTTTTTTACCCCGAAGGAGGCCGTTATGCCGCAGTTTACCATTCAGGCTCTTCGCAACGCCCAGCGCCAGGCGCAGGGCCCTGCCGACTATCTGAACAAACCGGACCGGAACGAATGGTCGCTCTTTGACTGGCTTTCGGCGCTGAACGCCAAACTGGATCCGGACAGGGTGCCGGGTCCGGTGCGGCGGCACACGCGCCGGGCCAAGGAAAAACTGACCCGTCTGGCCCAGGCTTTCTCCCGCGCCGACCGCGAGCAGCTTTCCGATGAGGCGTTCATGGCGGAATACGGCCGTGATCTGAAGGACCTCACCGGGACGCTGTCGCTCCTGCGGCAGCAGTCGGTCGATCCGCGTATTTTCGGCCAGGAGATCACCTCCCTGCTGCAGGAGGGGATGCCGGATCACCCCGTCACCGATCCCGACGAGGCCATCCTCGCGGCTGAAAACGCCGTCCGCACCGCCGCCTTCGCGCCGGCAGCCAATGAATACGCCCAGGATCTGGAGGGCCAGCTGGCGGATCTGCCGGATACCGAGGAGAACCGCGCCCGCCGCCGGGGCCTTCAGGCACAGATCTTCGTGACGCGCTATCTGGCGGCCAATGCAGCCGGACTGATCGAGGCCGGGTATCCGAACATCTTCAACCCTGCCAACGTCCTGCCCGTCACCCGCTATCTCATTCAGCAGCCGGAGTTCCGGTCGTTCGTGACTGGCACCGGTCCCGAGCCGAGT
>CAMJGH010000107.1 GCA_946405185.1 uncultured Lachnospiraceae bacterium | reverse complement strand
TGGTAGTGGCTCCAGACGCCGTTCACCTTGTTGTAGGAAGTCATCAGCACGAGCGGCTTCCCCTCCTTGACGGCGATCTCGAAATTGCGCAGGTAGATCTCGCGCAGCGCCCGCTCCGACACGCGCGAATCGTTCACGTTGCGTTTGGTCTCCTGGTTGTTGCACGCAAAATGCTTGGGACAGGCGGCCCGGCCGCTTGTCTGCACCCCGCGGATCACCGCGGCGGCCATCCGGCCGGACAGCAGCGGGTCCTCGGAAAAGTATTCAAAGTTGCGGCCGCACAGCGGGTTGCGGTGGATGTTCATGCCCGGCGCCAGGATCACGTCCACGCCGTAGTGCACCATCTCCTCGCCCACCTTTTCGTACAGTGCCTCCACGAGCGTCGTATCGAAGGTGCAGGCCAGCGCCGTCCCGCAGGGAAGCAGCGCGCAGTACCGGCGCAGGCGCAGCCCCGCCGGGCCGTCCGCCGTGACGATGGGCGGCACGCCTTTGGCGCGCAGGCTTTCGCTCACGCCGCCGAACACGCCGGCGTTTCCGGCCATTCCCAAAGGACTCCCCATCATGCCGTGGCCGCGCGAGAGCGTCTCCAGTTCCTCCGGCGACAGCCCGGCGGCCATCTCTTCCGGCTGCACGCGCCCTTCCAGCACGTCTTTCAGATGGATGAGCTCCGCGCGGGTGTTTTCTTTCGGAAGCCTGTCCAGGATCCGCTCCTTCAGGCGTGCGCTCTCTTTCAGAAGCGGCTCGCACCGCTCCACCGTGACCATCTCCGTCACCGTGACCGCTCCGGCCGGCCCTCGTCCGCCGCAAAGCGGTACTCGCCCGCATCCAGCACAAAGCGGTGCGTGCGCTCGTCAAAGGAGGCCAGCGTCTTGTCCTCACAGGAGAGCGTCAGCGTCTCCGACTCGCCCGGCGCCAGGCACCCCGTCCTGCCGAACGCCGCCAGCACGCGCAGCGGCTTGTCCAGATACCCGGCCGGCGGATACGCCCACAGCAGCACCGCGTGATGGCCGGGCCGGGAGCCGGTGTTTGTGACCGCCACCTGCGCCGTCACCTGCCCGTCTGCTCGGGCAAGGCTCTCTGGTTGCACATCGAAGGTTGTATAACTGAGCCCGGATCCGAACGGGTAGAGGACCGTTTCCGGATGCCGGTCGAAGTGCCGGTAGCCCACGTAGATCCCCTCGGCGTAGTCGTTGTGCGCCAGCCCGCCGAAGTTCCCGCTGCTCGGATACTCTTCATAGCGCTTCGCGATGGTGTCCGCCAGCCGTCCGGCGGGGTTCACCCTGCCGGTCAGCACGTCCGCGGCCGCGTGACCGCTCTCCATGCCGCCCTGCCAGACGTACAGGATGGCCGACAGCCGGTCCCCGTAGCGCTCCGTCCAGGACATATCCAGGACGCTGCCGTCATTCAGGATGACGGCCGTCTGGCGGAAATGCGCCGTCACCAGATCCAGCATGGCCGTCTCTTCGTCGGTCAGATAATAGCTGCCCTTCGTCAGCGTGTTCTCCCGGTCTTCCCCCGCGGCGCGTCCGATCACGACGAGAGCCTTCCGGCAGGCGGCAGCCGCCTCGCGGACCAGGTTCTCCGACAGCGGCATCTCGGGATAACTCATGGGCCAGTGGCCCCAGTAGCCGTCATCCGGCCGGTTCTCCTCCCGCGAAGCCCAAGCGGTGACGGCCTCGCGCACCGGAGCGTAAAGACGGACCCCCGCCTCCTCCAGCCCTTCCAGGAGGTTCACGCGGTACGGCGGGTTCACGTCACCGCCGCTGCCGTACCCCACGTAGAACCAGTCCGCCTGGCAGCGGCCGAAAACGGCCGTCTCCTCTTCCGGGTCGAGCGGCAGCATGCCGTCGTTCTTGAGCAGCACGCAGCTTTCCGCGCCGGCCTGCCGGATGAGTGCGGCGATACCCGGCGTCACATAGCGGGTCCCTTCCGCGGTCACTTCCTCCTGCATCAGGCCGTTTCCCATGGCGCGGTCGATGAGAGCATGGATCCCTTTTGCCATCCTGTCTTTCAGAGTGCTCATGATGCCTCCTCCCGGTTGTTGCTGATACCGAGTATAGCAAAACAAAGTCCTCCGTGATTGCATATCTGTACGGCAGATGATATGATCTGTACAGATTTTTTCGGAGGCAGCCATGACCATCGACTACGAATACCTCTGCCGCAACACCGCCAACCTCTCCGGCATCCCCGTGCGGGTCTGTGACGGGGAGGAGCTGACCGCATACCACTCGCCGGTCACGCTGGTGCGCGATCCGTTCACGCTCTGCAAAGACGCCGTTCTGGCCATGACCGACCACGTGGGCTACTATCTCTCCGACCACTTCTACTATTACGGCGTGCTGACGGCCGGGAGCATCCACTTCATCGTCGGGCCGACCAGGCAGCTGCCGCCCGCGGACCAGGAACTGCGCGAGCTGGCCTTCCGCGCCGGCGTCCCCAAAGACGACACCGACGGCTTCTGCCGCAGTATGAAGGCCATCATCAACATGCCGGTCGAAAGCCTGCTTTTGATGCTCTGCTCCATCAATTACATGGTCAACGGGGAGAAAAAGGAATTAAAGGATCTGACCATCACCACCGGCGAACAGGAGGGCCTGCGGGCTGTCCGGGCCGCCCAGGTGATCCTGCAGGGGGACGAATACCTCCCGCCCACGCCGCCGCACAACACGTACAGCCAGGAACAGGCGCTGATGCACGTGATCACCCGCGGGGATACGGCCGCCCTGCGCGCCTGGATGGAGCAGGCGCCGGCCCTGCGCGGCGGCACCGTGGCGTTTGACCAGCTGCGGCAGATGAAGAACATCTTCATCGTCTCCGCCACGCTGGCCTCCCGGGCCGCCATCCGCGGCGGGCTGGACGTGGACGCTGCCCTGGCGCTCAGCGACTTTTACATTCAGAGCTGCGAGCGGCTGGACACGCCGGAGAAGATCACCAACCTCCAGTACCACATGGTGCTGGACTTCACGGAGCACGTGGAGAAACTGCATCTGGGCGGCCGACCGGGCAGACTGGCCGCTTCCGTGGCCAACTACGTGCAGCGGCATCTGTCGGAAGTCATCACCACCGAGGCCGTGGCGCAGGCGCTCTTCATGGGCCGCACGCACCTCTCGGCGCGCTTTCACGAAGAGACCGGCATCCGGCTGGCGGATTTCATACGGCAGGAAAAACTGGAAGAAGCCAAGCGCCTGCTGCGCTACACGGACCGCCCGGCCGCGGCCATCGGCGACTACCTGGCCTTCTCCTCCCCCGCGCACTTTTCGCGCGTGTTCAAGGCGGAAACGGGGTGCACGCCCGCCGAATACCGGGCACGGCACGCGCGGTAGGAAAAAAGATGAGGATGGATATGCCGGATGCCCCGTCCCTTTGGCTGACGCCGAAAAAAATTCGTCAAATATGACAGATGACCTGTCCCTTTGGCATATCCATGGTATACTTGGATTGACGCTCTTTCTTACAATGGTTTTGACAGGAGGTGTCCATGATCTACCAGAATCCCATCCTTCCGGGTTTCAACCCGGATCCGTCCATCTTCGCCGACGGCGAGGATTACTACCTGGCCACGTCTTCGTTTGAGTTTTTCCCGGGCGTGCCCCTCTACCACAGCAAGAACCTGATCAACTGGGAGCTGATCGGGTACGTGCTGGACCGCGAGAGCCAGCTGCCGCTCGGCGAGTGCCGCGCCTCCCGCGGCATCTACGCGCCCACCATCCGCAAGCACGGCGGCGTGTGGTACATGATCACCACCAACGTCACCTGGCAGAAGGAGCGCCGCGCCAACCTGATCGTCCACGCGGATGACCCCGCGGGGCCGTGGTCCGAGCCGGTCTACATCGACCACGAAGGCATCGACCCGTCCCTTTTCTTTGACGACGACGGCTCCTGCTGGTACACCGGCACGGACGTGAAAGGCCCGGAGCAGGGCATCGTCCTGTTCAGGGTGGATCCGATGACGGGCGCGATCCTCTCCGACAAAAAGATCATCAGCTACGGGTGGTCCCACTACTGCCCGGAAGCCCCGCATCTGTACAAGATAAACGGCTGGTACTACCTGATCATCGCCGAGGGCGGCACCGAGTACGGGCACATGGCCGTGGTCGGCCGCAGCCACCACATCGACGGGCCGTACGACTGGCGCAAGGATAACCCGCTGGTCTCCAACCGCGATACCAAGCCGAACCCCATCAAGGGCATCGGCCACGCGGACATCATGCAGGATGCGAACGGCAACTGGTGGGCGGTGTCGCTGGGCTTCCGCACCAAGCACGCGCAACTGCACCACCTCGGCCGCGAGACCTTCCTCACGCCCATCACCTGGAACGGCGGCTGGCCGTACGCGGCGGACGGCGGCGAGGTGAGCCTGCAGATGGACGCACCGCTCCCCAAGCCGGAAACCATCGTCCCGGTGAACGACGATAAGGTGTTTGACTTTACGGCCCTGGACAAGCTCCCGCTGGACTTCAACTTTATGCGCAACCCCTACCCGGAGAACTACCGCCTGGCCGGCGACGGCCTGCACCTGACCGGTACGGACGT
Source organism: uncultured Lachnospiraceae bacterium (assembly GCA_946405185.1). Classification (GTDB taxonomy): domain Bacteria; phylum Bacillota; class Clostridia; order Lachnospirales; family Lachnospiraceae; genus CAKQHB01. The sequence continues at coordinate 2,968 of CAMJGH010000107.1, read as the reverse complement.
GGGCATCTCCTCCATGTACGGCCGCCCCACCTGGTGCGGCTTCCGCCAGACGCAGGCGGACATCCACGCGGAGATGACCCTCGGCACGGACATCGCCGAAGGCACCATGGCCGGCCTGACCGCCTTCATGATGCACAGCCACCACTACGAGGCGGGGCTCTGCCGCCAGGGCGGGCAGCTCTACGCCTTCCTGCGCAAGAAACTCTACGACATGGAGACCGTCAAGACCTTCGCGCTGCCCGATGCGCCGACGGACGTCACCGTGGTCATCGACGCGGACTTTAACGAGTACCGGTTTGCGCTGAAGTGCGGGGAAAAGACGATCACCCTCGGCACCGGCATGACCGCCGGCCTCTGCACCGAAGTGACCGAACACATGACCTTCACCGGACTGTACCTGTCCGCCTTCGCCGAAAACGGTGAAGCCGTGGTGAAGAAGATGGAATACCACGTGGTCAAAGGCTTCGCGGACGACGCGCCGAGACATACCTGGTAAGGTGACAGCATACCCCCCGAAAGCCACGGCTGCCGTGGTTTTCGGGGGGTATACTTTACTCACCGTTTCCTTTCGTAAAATCGGCATTCAGCCACCCGCGAGGCAGTCCATGACGGTCACTGTTCGTTATACAGCCGCTCCATATCCTCTTCTGTGAGGCTTCCCTCCGCGTGATAATCGTAATGTCCATAATGGATTGTCCAGTAGTTGCCCGGGTGAAGGATGATCTGCGCCTCTTTCCGGCCGTCGCTCATCTTCAGGACCCAGTCAACGCCTCCCGTTTTGCCGATCCAGTCGCCTGTGCCGCGCTTCAATTCCCCGTCAAGGGCGTCAAAAAGGAACTCTTTCGAAGCCGTGTCTGTGATCGGCACCTCCTCACCCCAGTGCCATAACCGCCAGTCGGCATTCATAACATCCATCCCGGTCAGACTGCCGATCTGCGTCCGCAGCGGGTATCGGATCAGCGTGTATCCGAGCATGCCCACGATGAGCAGAATGATCACTCCTACGGGAATCAACCGTGTTTTCTTCTTCATCGATCATTCTCTCCTTTTCAGGCTGTCCGCCAGCGACAGCACCGACAGCACCACAATGCCACCCCAGATAAAGAAACTGCTGGCGGCGGTCACCGGCAGCAGCGACCGGTCCGCGTCGCCGCCGTTCACCATGATCAGCGTATTCTGCAGAGTGAGCACGGCGACCAGCGCATCGATCAGATTCACCGACCGCAGGAGTTTCACCAGCGGGTTTTCGGAGCGCTTTCTCTTCTTCCACTGGTTGATGGAGGCCATCGTCACCCGGTAGGTGGTGTAGGCGGCCATAGCGATGGCCGGGATCAGCGACATGTCCACCACACGCTGCTGCAGCACCATCAGGGTGACCGGGGCGACCAGCGCGAGGTTTAACACCAGCAGCAGCCCTGCCGCCACCCGGTAGGTGCGCCGACGGGAGGCGTCAGCATTCTTCTCCGGCTTCCCCAGGACCCGCCGCTCCGTATCCAGCAGCACAAAACGCACGGCTGCCAGCATCAGATAATACACGCAGACACTGCCGTACCATCCCGAGTGGTGGGCGATGCCCAGATAGCCGTGGTACAGCGCGAAGACGAGTGTGACGGCCAGCGACCATCCCGACCCGGTCAGCGTCTTGAAATCATAATCGGTCTTCCATTTTTCCCAGATCGCCCGTCTGTCCATTGGTTCCCACAGCCGCCGTTCTCACTTTCAGGCGGCCACTCTCCGATCATTCACGCAAAGAGCTGTTTCAGATACGCCAGATCTCCCGTCAGTTTCTCCACGGTGCCCTCTTCGTTGGAGAAATCCTCCACCGAGACGGTGCCGTCATACCCCACCTGCTTCAAGAGCTTCGCAAAGCGCGGCAGGTCGGCCATGCCGTTCTTTAACGGCACCCAGGCGCGCTTAAAGCGGGCTTCGCCGAATTCGCCCGGGGCATCCGGCACCAGCAGGCCGTTCTTCATGTGCACGTGGGCCACGTAATCGCCCAGGAGCGTCAGGCCTTTTTCATAGTCTTCGTAGCCTTCGTTCACCATGTTGCCCGGGTCGTAGATGTAGCCGAAGTACGCCGGATCGATGCCCTGCGCCTGATCGTATGCCGCCGAGGGGCTGGCCACGATGGTGTCCATGTGGATCTCGATCAGGAACTTCACGCCGTATTGTTTCCCGATGCGCTCCAGCTCTTTGTTCTCTTCTTTGGTCTTCGCGATCAGCTCGCGGATGGAGCGCCCGTCCGGATCCGGGTACTTGTACGGGAAACTGCGCACGCAGGGGATGCCGTTAGCCGCCGCCACGCGGGCCACCTCCTCCAGCTTTTTCGTCTCTCCCGACGGCAGGTACGTGGACAGTGAGAACACCTCGATGCCGGCCTCCTCGGCCCACCCTTTGGCGAGCGCCGCCTGCTCCTCCAGCTTCTCCACATCCAGCGTGCAGCGGTTGCACCCCCAGTACCGCTGTTCAAACGGAACGTTTTCCGGAAACTTCTCCGGGACGGTCTGCACGCGCCACTCCACGCCGTCATACCCCATCTGCTTTAACACTTTCACTGCCTCCGCCGGGGTATACTCCGGCAGGCACACCGTAAACACGCCGAATTTCATGACCACACCTCCTGAAAGGTTTCTGATCCTATCATACACAAAAACAGGACAAAGGGACAGGGGCACTGTCTCATTTCCGGACGCAAAACGCCCGGAGAGCGGTCTGCTCCCCGGGCGTCTGCATCAGCCGATTTACTTGTTCACGATCAGCGACAGGTCTCCGGTCACGGCGGCCCGGATGATGGGCGCCATGTACGGATCCACATCGTCGGCGGTCATGGAGACCGGCATGTTCTGCAGCTTCATCTTCAGATCCGGATCCTTGGCGGCGGTGAGGATCTGCTCCACCGTGGCTTCGGAGAAGCCTTTGAGTTCCGACAGCGTGGTCGGAGCGCCGATGGCCTTGCCGAAGGCGATCA
>CAMJGH010000106.1 GCA_946405185.1 uncultured Lachnospiraceae bacterium | reverse complement strand
TCCGCAAAGTCCGAACCCGTCATGTTTCTTCTGGACGGGGTATAGGGATTATAGGTTTTGATGCCCATTGTTCGTAACTCCTTTGCTTGTTATCGTGGTTTGCTGCCCACATAGGTCCCGCCTGCGGGGCGGGAAGCGCTTTACAGGCCCTCGAAGATCTCGATATCCTTGGAGTCCTCGGTCAGGGTGACGATGGCTTTCTTCGTCTTCGCGGTGAAGCCGATGGCCATGCCTCTGCGCTTCTGCTTGCCGTCTGCGTTCAGGGTGTTGACGGACTTGACCTTGGTGCCCGGGAACATCTTCTGGACGGCGTCCTTGATCATGGACTTGTTGGCATCCGGATGAACCAGGAAGGTGTACTTCTTGAGGCTCATGCCTTCCATGCTCTTCTCGGTGATGACCGGCTTTAAGATAACATCATAGTACTGAATGTTCGCCATTACGCATACACCTCCTCGATGGCCTTGACGGCATCCTGCGTAAGCACCAGCTTGTCATAGCAGAGCATGTCATACACGTTCAGGCTGCCGGTCTGGATGGTCTCCACAGTCGGGATGTTGCGGGCGGAGAGGATGACGTTCGCATCCTGCTCGGCCAGGACCACCAGCGCGTTGTCAAACTTCAGGGCATCCATGACCTTGACGAAATCCTTCGTCTTGATGGCGTCGAACTTGAGCTCGTCGACCACCACCAGCTTGCCATTGGCCAGCTTGTCGGCCAGAACGCTCTTGAGAGCCGCTCTCTTCTCCTTGCGGTTGAGCTTGAAGGAGTAATCGCGGGGCTTCACGGCGAACACCATGCCGCCGCCGGTGAACTGCGGCGCGCGCAGGCTTCCCTGACGGGCGTGGCCCGTGCCCTTCTGTCTCCACGGCTTCTTGCCGCCCCCACGGACCTCGCCGCGGGTCTTCGCGCTCTGCGTACCCTGTCTGCGGTTCGCCAGCTGCAGGGTAACCGCCATCTTCACCAGGTGCTCGTTCGGCTCAACGCCGAAGATCTCGTCGGCAAGCTCGATCTCACCGACCTGGCTGCCACTCATATTGTAAAGGGCTGTCTTTGCCATAAGTACTTCCTCCTTTCTTCGTCCGGGCTTAAGCCTTCACGGATTCCTTAAGGGTGACCAGGGATTTCTTCGGCCCCGGGACCGCACCCTTGACCAGGATGAGATTCTTGTCGGCGTCCACGCGGACGACTTCAAGATTCTGCACGGTCACCTTCACATTGCCCATGTGGCCGGCCATCTTCTTGCCGGGGAACACGCGGGAAGGATCCGAGGAAGTACCGTTGGAACCGGCATGGCGATGGTACTTGGAACCGTGCGCCATGGGTCCTCTGTGCTGTCCGTGTCTCTTGATCGGGCCCTGATAGCCTTTGCCTTTGGAAACAGCGCTTGCATCCACCTTGTCGCCAGCGGCGAAAATGTCGGCCTTGATCTCCTGCGCCACCGCGTACTCTTCCGCGTTCTCAAACGCGAACTCTTTGACGAAGCGCTTGACCGGCACGCCGGCCTTCTTGAACACGCCCGTCTCAGGCTGGTTCACGAGCTTCTCGCGGATGTCGCCGAAGCCGATCTGCACTGCAGCGTAGCCGTCGTTCTCGACGGTCTTGACCTGCGTGACCACGCAGGGGCCGGCCTGCAGGACGGTGACGGGCACCAGGGCACCGTTCTCGTCGAAGATCTGCGTCATACCGACTTTGGTTGCCAGAATCGCTTTCTTCATGTCTTTCTTTCCTCCTGTTCTACAGCGGACCACCCGGCCGGGCGGTCATTCTAGAAGAGGTCCCGCAAGGTAGAGCTTGCCGTTGACGTTCTTCAGACTGCTTGGGATCTTTTGTGGATTATTTGGTCTTCATCTTGATGTCGATGTAGACACCGGCAGGCATCTCCAGACGGGACAGAGCGTCGACCGTCTTCTGGGACGGGGCCGTGATGTCGATCAGGCGCTTGTGGGTCCGGCGCTCGAACTGCTCACGGGAGTCCTTGTACTTGTGCACCGCACGCAGAATGGTGACCACTTCCCTCTTGGTCGGGAGCGGGATGGGACCGCTGACCTGGGAACCGGTCTTCCGGACGGTGTCGATGATCTTGCTTGCGGAAGCATCGATCAGCTGGTGATCAAACGCTTTCAGGGTGATTCTCATAACCTGTGCTGCCATAAAAAAAGCCGCCTCCTTTTCGCACTTTCGGGTTCAAGTACGACAAGCGGTGACTGTTTGCGCAACGCAGCCGGGCGTATCTTGCCCCCGCTCTCTACCGCGGTTTGGCTGCTTTCTTGCTCTACAGTGACTTGTCGCCAGTTTTCGCAACTTGACATTCGCTCCACGGAATTCCCTGCCTCGGAGGGCAGCAACCTCACGCTTCACAGCTATCATGCCACAGCACCACACACCATATCACAAAGAAATGGCGTTTGCAAGCGCTTTTTGAAGTTTTTTAAGGACTTTTTCGGAAACGCGCGGGTGCGTGTACCGAACGTGTACAGGATACACCCGGGCGCGTTGTTTGTCAACTGTCAGCGAGGGGCGTTTGTAACCTTGCGCCTGGCAGAAATCGCCCCGCTGGACATTTCCCATGATTCCTGCTACTATCGAAGCGCATTCTTATTTATGGAAGGATCACGATATGTGGCTTGCGGATAACTGGAACGATTACGAAGTGCTTGATACCTCCTCCGGTGAGAAACTGGAACGCTGGGGGGATTATATCCTGGTGCGCCCGGACCCGCAGGTCATCTGGCAGACGCCGTACGACCACGCGGGGTGGAAGCACAAGAATGGCCACTACCACCGGTCGAACAAGGGAGGCGGCAGCTGGGAGTTTTTCGACCTGCCCGAGCAGTGGACCATCCGCTACCGGGATCTGACGTTTGCCTTAAAGCCGTTTTCCTTCAAGCACACCGGGCTCTTTCCGGAGCAGGCTGTCAACTGGGACTGGTTTTCTTCCTTAATTAAGAACGCCGGACGTCCCGTCAGAGTTCTGAACCTCTTTGCCTACACCGGCGGCGCTTCCATCGCTGCCGCCAAGGCCGGCGCGCACGTCACCCACGTGGACGCCGCCAAGGGCATGGTCGCCTGGGCCAAGGAGAACGCCGCCCTGTCCGGGTGCGACCCCACGTCCATCCGCTGGATCGTCGATGACTGCCAGAAGTTCGTGGAGCGCGAGATCCGCCGCGGCAACCGTTACGATGGTATCATCATGGATCCGCCCTCCTACGGCCGCGGCCCGAAGGGCGAAGTCTGGAAGATCGAAGAGGCCATCCATCCGCTCGTCAAAACAGCGGCTGAACTCCTCTCGGAGCAGCCGCTGTTCTTCCTGATCAATTCGTATACCACGGGCTTTGCGCCCTCCGTCCTCTCCTACCTGCTGGGCCTGGAAGTCAAAAGCCGTTTCGGCGGGTCCGTCGCAGCCGATGAGATCGGCCTGCCGGTCACACAGACCGGGCTGGTGCTGCCCTGCGGGTCAAGCGGGCGGTGGGAGGCGTAAACGTCACGGCTCCCGGCTGTGCGGATACCCGTCCTCTTCCTGCCACGCACGCGTTGACCAGATGACCGGTCCGGCTGCCCAGCCGTTCTTCACAAAGGCAGCCGGGGTATCCTCATCCACTTCCCGGCTGTGAAAATACCAGCCGTATACCGCGCTTCCGCTCCCGATGAAATCCTTCCCCACTTCCGGATAACGGGCGCGGTACGCCTCTGCAGGGGTGATCCACAGGATCACCTCTTTTGCATCCGCATCCAGCGCGGCAAGGTCTGTTTTCGGATCCTTGGCCCATGCCGTACCGGCCATCCACTCGGTGATCAGAATGTGTTCCGCCCACTGCGGATCGTATTCATATTCCAGTGAGCCGGCCAGTTCCTCCCTTTCTTCCTTGGGATCGTTCTGTCCCAGAAAGATGAGTTCGGATGCATCCAGGAAAGCCGCCTCCGCGGCCTTCCTCAGGTCTTCTTCCGTCAGCGGGTCCTTCTCCAGGGCCCATCCGCGCATCTGTGCCAGCTGATCATACAGAAGGTCCCAGGTGCCTTCCACCTCCACCAGAAGGTTTGTCAGGCAGGCTTTTGTGATGAGCCATCCCATTGCCCGCCGTTCGGCCGTGATCACGCAGTAAACCGGATCCAGCTCCCGGCCGGAAGCCGGGTATTCCCGGAACATGGTGATCAGCGCCTTTTCCTCATCCTGGTAGAGCACATTCTGCAGTTTCCAGCGGATGCGGCCGTTCTCTGTCCGCACATGGCCAAAGGGCTGCATGGCACCGTCGCCAAACACTTCGGACAGCGTGCTGCCCCCGTCTCCCTGGCTGATGGCTTCCAGATAGAGCGTGACGGTCACCTTCAGGTCTTCTTGCAGTGCATCGTCCTCTCCGAAAGAAACCTCCACGCCCTGTGTTTCCTCTTTCGGGCGGTCAGGCACCTGATTGTGCGGCATATCGGGGTCCGGGAAAGACGGGAGGCTGGAAAAATAGGGATACTCCGCATACCATCCCGCTTCGGTGACCTGCCCGGTCTCCCATGTGTATGCCTCCTTCAGGAAGCAGCAGTAAACGTAATAGCCGTTCCAGGTTCCCAGGTATCTGTCGGCGATATCCGGATGTTCCCCGATAAAGGCCTCTGTCGGCCGCACCCATACCACCAGAGCCGGGATATCCAGAAACTGCGAAGGGGCATTGGTAAGTTTCCAGCCTTTCACTGCCAGCTGGTTTCGCACCGTTGCCTTGTCCGACCAGGACGGATCATATGAAAAGGTGAGATTCTCCCGCAGGAGCTGTTTCTCTTCTTCCGTCAGCTGCGCGGTAAACGCTGCACCCGTCACGACATCCATCGCGCATGTCGCTGCCGTCTGAATGTCTTCTTCCGTCAGAGGATGGAGCCGTCTGTTTTCCCGGTAAACCTGCAGCAGGATATCGTAGGGAATATCATTCGTTCCGGTCAGATATTCATCGGAGACCGATGCCTTTTCAATGTACCATTCCCCGTTGATCCGCTCCGCCAGAAAGATCACGTTAAAAGGAGCGCTGGCTTCCTGTGAATGTGACAGGCGGCTGTTTATGAGCGTGGCCGCTGCCCGGTCCTCACCGTTCCACAGTACTTTGGCGGTCAGATACACATCGGTCCGGCGCAGTTTCGGCATGGCGTTTTTCCAGGCATCCACCGCTTCGTCCGAGGCGAAAGACAGCCGGCAGTTGGCACGGCTCTTATGGAGTGTCTTCAGGTACAGTTTCACAGTCTCTGCCAGGTCTTCATCCAGCCCGGCCCGGACGGCCGCAATGGTGTCATATGCGACGGAGCAGTCCGCGGCATACGCTTCCGCCGCAGCGCGGTCCAGTTCCAAAGGAGCCTCTGTCTCCGAAGAAGGTTCCGATGGCACGGAAGCACTTTCGCTCTCCGGCTGTGTTTCCGTTTCAGACGGCTCCGTTTCCGTTCCGGACGGGACCGTCTGCTCCGCTTTCGTGCTCTCCTTCTGCGGACCGCCGAAGCTGCAGGCAGCCGCCAGGCCGAGCAGGCCGGCCAGCACGATGGCCGCCGCCGCGGTCAGGCGCGGGCGGGAGGCGATGCGCGTGATCCGCTCCTTTAACGTCTTCTTCCCTCCGGTCATGGTGCTGGCGGTCACCGCCAGGGAGACGCCGGAGGACCGCCCGGCGTACAGGCGGATCAGCGCCAGGCCGTACGCCTGCCGCTCGTCATCCCCCAGTTCCCGTAGGGCGCCGGCATCGGCAAAAGCTTCGGCATCCCGCCGGGAAAGGTCTGCCGCCTGCCAGACAAGCGGGTTGAACCAGTGGATCACCAGTGCCAGGCAGCGCAGGACGGACCAGGCGAAATCCCCGTGGCGCGCATGGCTGTTCTCGTGGGCCAGCACGTAGCGGCGGAGTGTCTCATCCGTCAGCGCCTCGCCGGTCACGTAGATGCTGCTGCCAAAGAGGCACGAAGACCCCAGGCCTGCCACCGCGTACACACGCCGTTTTCCGGAGGTGCCAAGCGGACGGCGGTTTTGGTGCAGGAAAAGCGCCAGCTTCAGGTTGCCGGCGGCGATGACGCCCGCGGTCACGGCGGCGCCCGCCGCCCAGATAAGCAGCAGGACCTGCTGCCAGCCAAGGGGCTTCGAAGCGGTGTGGGCGGGGGCAGCAGGCGCCGGTTCCGCCGCCGCGGGGCGGTAAGTTCCGCCAGCGGTCTGTCCGGTGTTTCCGGTAACGGACTGGCCGGGTGTCCGGCCAGACAGGCCATCTCCTGCTTCCCCTGCGGGAGCGGCCGGGATGACCGGCTGCACCGTGCTGGTGCCGGACGGCTGCCCGGCAGGCACCTCTTCAACCGGGCTTTCACCGGGAAGAACTTCGGCAGCAGCCGCCTGCTTTTCCTGTACGGTTGCCGTCACATTCTCCACGGCCGCGGCCACCCCGAAGGGAACGCTTCCCACCTCCCAGGGGATCAGCAGTCTCATCAGCACCAGCCCCCAGAGGGCATAGCGCGCACCCGCCTGCATCCGGCTGCCAAAGGCATACCGGATCAGCAGGATGGCCAGGATCAGTATCGATGATGAAAGTATCCAGGTTATGATCATCATTACCCCCCTTTAAAGATATCTTCTTCTCACAGCTGATCAATGCAGTACCGTCATACCCTGTTATCTTCCGCCGTTTCGATCCGACGACCGGCTGATCGGCTCCGTTTCATCCACGCGGTCAGGTCGGCGTGGATGGCCTTGAACCAACAGCGTATTCCAAAGCCACACATACATGTCTTCCGGGATATACGCTTCCCCATCTCTTTTTAAAGAATAGCGGGCAGTCAGTTTACCACGGATCTTCACTGTCATGATCGGATTATCTTCCTCAAAAACAAATATACAGCGGTCGTTGAGGCCCCATAACCACACCGGTTGATCTGATCGCTGCCGTTTCCGGGCATCCTTCCCTTCTCCGAATCCGATGAAGCTGATCCGAACGTCTTTCAGAAACTCCCAGGCTTCCCGGCTCTTTTCCTCTTCCAAATGCCCGGAAAAGGCATAATCCGGTACATCCAGGCGCGTAGCACTTGTGATTTCCGGAAGCACCTCTGTGATGACCATATCCCGTCCGATCGGAGGAAGGAATGGCACACGACAACGTACAGAGGTGGGGCCGAAGACAGCTGCCCCAACCCAAACAATCAGGATCAGAAAAACAGTTGCCAAAACAGCCCGTCTTTTTTTCGATCTTTTCATATGTGATTTCTCCACGTTTCAGCATCTACTCTTTTTAATACGGATAAAGAAAAGAGACGACACAGTGACATTCATCTGTCCCTGAACCATGATCATTCGTCAACGGTTTTCCAAATTCCATCCTCCCCTCGATGGAGCAGGCAACTCCAGTATTGCCAATTGCCTTCTCCTGTATAATAATCCCCTTCCGCAACCAGCCAGTCGTCGTGAACACTATACTCTTTTCGCGTAATACTTGAGAGATCACGATCGCGCAATGGCCACCTGACAATCAAGTTCCGGTATTGGTTCGTCTCCGGACGTAACACTTCTTTTATTGTTTGCATCACGGTCTCCCGGTCCTCTGGCGGGACATCGATCATGCACCATTCTCCCTTGGTATTCATCTGAAAAAACCAACAGTAAGTGCTATAGACATCCTCGTCCCATGACTGATCATGGAAACCGCCCGTCATCTCTGCGATTTTGTCCTCTTTCAGGGCATAAAACACATT
>CAMJGH010000105.1 GCA_946405185.1 uncultured Lachnospiraceae bacterium | reverse complement strand
GCGCCGCCAACATCGTGCCCAACAGCACCGGCGCTGCCAAGGCCATCGGCCTGGTCATCCCCGAGCTGAACGGCAAGCTGATCGGCTCCGCCCAGCGCGTGCCCGTGCCCACCGGCTCCACCACCATCCTGGTTGCCGTTGTCAAGGGCAAGGACATCACCAAGGATTCCATCAACGCCGCCATGAAGGCCCAGTCCTCTGAGTCCTTCGGCTACACCACCGAGAAGCTGGTCTCCAGCGACATCATCGGCATGACCTACGGCTCCCTGTTCGATGCCAACCAGACCATGGTCACCAAGATCGACGACGACACCTATCAGGTGCAGGTCGTGTCCTGGTACGACAACGAGAACTCCTACACCAGCCAGATGGTCCGCACCATCAAGTACTTTGCGGAGCTTGGCTGATCCCGCAACCGCGTGACTTCACAGGAGGTCCGGCCATCAGGACCGGACCTCTTTTCCATGAAAAAAGGAGGAAATCCCCATGGCTGCTTTAAACAAGAAATCGGTTGACGATATCAACGTCGCCGGCAAGCGTGTGCTGGTCCGCTGTGATTTCAATGTTCCGCTCAAGGACGGCGTGATCACCGATGAGAACCGCCTGGTCGCGGCTCTGCCCACCATCAGGAAACTGATCGCCGACGGCGGCAAGGTCATCCTGTGCTCGCACCTCGGCAAGCCCAAGAACGGCCCGGAGGCCAAGTTCTCCCTGGCGCCGGTGGCTGCCCGCCTGTCCGAACTGCTTGGCCAGGAAGTGAAGTTCGCCGCTGACGACGAAGTGGTCGGCGAGAACGCCCGCGCGGCCGTGGCCGCCATGAAGGACGGCGACGTCATCCTGCTTGAGAACACCCGCTTCCGCAAGGAAGAGACCAAAAACATCGAATCCTTCTCCAAGGATCTGGCCAGCATCGCCGATGTCTTCGTCAACGACGCGTTCGGCACCGCGCACCGCGCGCACTGCAGCAACGTCGGCGTGACCGAGTACGTGGACACCGCCGTGGTCGGGTATCTCATGGAGAAAGAGATCAAGTTCCTCGGCCAGGCCGTGGAAGACCCGGTCCGTCCGTTCGTCGCCATCCTGGGCGGCGCCAAAGTGGCAGACAAGCTCAACGTCATCAGCAACCTGCTCGAGAAGTGCGACACCCTGATCATCGGCGGCGGCATGGCCTACACCTTTGCCAAGGCCCAGGGCTATGAGATCGGCACGTCCCTGTGCGATGACACCAAGATCGAGTACTGCGCCGAGATGATCAAGAAGGCCGAGGAGCTTGGCAAGAAGCTCCTGCTGCCGGTCGACGCCGTCACCACGGATCACTTCCCGGAGCCCATCGATGATCCGGCCATCGAGACCATCACCGTGGACATCGACAAGATCCCGGCCGACCGCATGGGCATGGACATCGGCCCGAAGACCCGCGCGCTGTACGCGGAGGCCGTGAAGTCCGCCAGGACCGTTGTCTGGAACGGCCCGATGGGCGTGTTCGAGAACCCGGTGCTGGCGGCCGGCACCAAAGCCGTGGCGGAAGCCCTGGCTGAGACCGAAGCCACCACCATCATCGGCGGCGGTGATTCTGCGGCGGCCGTGAACCAGATGGGCTTTGGCCCGAAGATGACCCACATTTCCACCGGCGGCGGCGCCTCCCTGGAGTTCCTGGAAGGCAAGGAACTGCCCGGCGTGGCAGCGGCCAATGACCGCTAAAGGAGCGCATATGAGAAGAAAGATCATTGCGGGAAACTGGAAGATGAACATGACGCCCTCCGAGGCGGTGGCACTGTGCGAAACCCTCAAGCCCCTGGTGGTGAGCGATGACGTGGACGTGGTCTTCTGCGTGCCGGCCATCGACATCATCCCGGTGGTGGAGGCCGTGAAGGGCACCAACATCGCGGTGGGTGCCGAGAACCTGTACTTCAAGGACAAAGGCGCCTTCACGGGCGAGATCAGCGCGGCCATGCTGACGGATGCCGGCGTGAAGTATGTCATCATCGGCCATTCCGAGAGAAGAGAGTACTTCGCCGAGACGGACGAGACCGTCAACGCCAAGGTGAAGCAGGCACTGGCCAACGGCCTGACCCCCATCATCTGCTGCGGCGAGACGCTGACCCAGCGCGAGCAGGGCATCACCATCGACTTCATCCGCCAGCAGATCAAGATCGCCTTCCTGGGCGTGTCCGCTGAAGAGGCGGCCGGCTGTGTGATCGCCTATGAGCCCATCTGGGCCATCGGCACCGGCAAGGTGGCCACCACCGAGCAGGCTGAGGAAGTCTGCTGCGCCATCCGCGCCTGCATCTGCGAACTGTACGGTCAGGAGACCGCGGAGAAGATCCGCATCCAGTACGGCGGCAGCATGAACGCCTCCAACGCGGCGGAGCTGCTGGCCCAGCCGGACATCGACGGCGGCCTGGTGGGCGGTGCGTCCCTCAAGCCGGATTTCGGCAAGATCGTCAACTACAAGTGATCTGCGACGGGCCGGTGCCAGACACCGGCCCGCCTTATGAACGGAGGATTCTGACCGTATGAAAAAACCTGCAGTACTGATCATCATGGACGGTTTCGGCTTGAATGACCGCCATGACTTTAACGCCGTCTACGCGGCCAAAACGCCCGTGCTGGACGGCCTGATGGCGGATTACCCGTTTGTCAAAGGGTATGCCTCCGGCCTGGCGGTTGGCCTGCCGGACGGCCAGATGGGCAACTCGGAAGTCGGCCATATGAACATGGGCGCCGGCCGTGTGGTCTATCAGGAACTGACCCGCATCACCAAAGAGATCGAGGACGGCGACTTCTTCCGCAACGAAGAGCTGCTGGCAGCCGTTAAGAACTGCCAGGCCAACGACAGCGCCCTGCATCTGTGGGGCCTGGTGTCGGATGGCGGTGTGCACAGCCACAACACCCATCTGTACGCCCTGCTGCGCCTGGCCAAAGAGAACGGCCTGAAGAAAGTCTATGTCCACTGCTTCCTGGACGGCCGCGATACGCCGCCGGCTTCCGGCGCGGATTACGTGGCAGAGCTGGTGGAAGAGTGCAAGAAGATCGGCGCGGGCGAAGTGGTGTCCGTGATGGGCCGCTACTACGCCATGGACCGCGACAACCGGTGGGACCGCGAGGAGAAGGCCTACCGCGCGCTCACGCTGGGCGAAGGCGTTTCCTGCACGGATCCGGTGCAGGCCATCCGTGACTCCTACGAAAACGGCAAGACGGACGAGTTCGTGCTGCCCACCGTGGTAGTGCGTGACGGCGCGCCTGTCGGCCGCGTGCAGGCGAACGACTCCGTGATCTTCTTCAACTTCCGCCCGGACCGCGCCAGAGAGCTGACCCGCGCGTTTTGCGCCGATGATTTCACCGGGTTTGACCGCGGGGAGCGCCTGCCGCTCACCTATGTCTGCTTCACGGATTACGATGTGACCATCCCCAACAAGACGGTCGCCTTCAAGAAGGTGGAGCTGACCAACACGTTCGGTCAGTGGCTGGCGGCCAACGGCCTGAAGCAGGTGCGCATCGCCGAGACTGAGAAGTACGCGCATGTCACGTTCTTCTTCAACGGCGGCGTGGAGACCCCCAACGAGGGTGAGGACCGCACGCTGGTGGCCTCCCCGAAGGTGGCCACGTACGACCTGCAGCCGGAGATGAGCGCGCCGGAGGTCTGCGACCGCCTGTGCGAAGCCATCCGCAGCAACAAGTACGATGTGATCATCTGCAACTTTGCCAACCCGGACATGGTCGGCCACACCGGCATCATGGAAGCGGCTGTCAAGGCCGTGGAGACGGTGGATACCTGCATCGGCCGCGCCGTGGAAGCCCTCAAAGAGGTGGACGGGCAGATGTTCATCTGCGCGGACCACGGAAACGCGGAGCAGATGGTCGATTATGTGACCGGCGCTCCTCATACGGCCCATACCACCAACCCCGTGCCGTTCATCCTGGTTAACGCGGATCCGTCCTACCGCCTGAAGGAAGGCGGGAAGCTGTGCGACATCGTGCCTACGCTGATCGACCTGATGGGCATGGAAAAGCCGGCCGAAATGACCGGGCAGAGCCTGCTGATCAAAGAATGACCCGGCGTTTCCGGATAAACAAACAGGAGCCTGAGGCGGTCAGCCTCAGGCTCTTGTTGTGTTTCCCTTTACTTGGTTTCGGTCATATCCTTGTAGAACCGGTTCATTTCTTCCTCGGTGTCAAACACCGCCACGTACATCTGGTTGCCCATGGCGCCGGAAAGGGCGTCCGGGATGCGGCCCATCATGCGGAGGTTCTCGCCGTACCGGGTGAGCACATCTGCGTAGCTCATCTTGAAGTCCTTGCCGTCGCGCAGCCCGCAGAAGGCGCAGAAGCGGTGGTCGCCTTCCGGCTTGGTGGACTGGTCAAAGGCGATCATATCGGCCCAGATCTTGTACACGTCGGTGGAGTTGGCGTAGTTCATCATATCCGGTGAATACCCGCCGCACGGCCGCATGTTGACTTCCAGGGCGATGACATCGCCTTTTTTGCCCAGGCCTTCGTGGTCTTCGAGCAGGCGGAAGAACTCAAAGTGGATGAAGCGGCTCTTCACGCCGAAACTCTTGACGGCGGCGCGGCCGGCCTTGCGGACATCGTCCGCGAGGTTCTTCACGATGTAATAGATGGAATTGTCGTTGTTATTGACAATGTCCATGATGGAGTTGGGTGTCACGTTGCCGGTCTCAAACAGCGGGTTCCCCTTGGAGTCGATGATGGCATCGTAGGAGTTGACTTCCGCGTTGACAAACTCCTCGCAGATGTAGAGGATATGCGGATCTTTTTCGGCCATGAACGCCCTGAGGTCTTCCTCCGAGGAGAGCTTGTAGGTGTGGGAGGCGCCCACGCCGTTGTCCGGCTTGACGATGACGGGCCAGCCAACCTGCCGCACGAAATCCAGCACGGTCTGCTCATCCGTCACCATGCAGTACTTGGCGGTAGGGATGCCGACCGCCTGATAGTACGGCTTCATGCCGCTCTTGAACTTGATGCGCGGCATATCGTCCGGCTGGAAGCCGCTGGTGATGTGGAAGTCACGGCGCAGGTCGGCGTCGCGCTCCAGCCAGTACTCGTTGTTGGACTCCAGCCAGTCAATGCGGCCGTACTTGAAGATGAAGAAGGCCACGGCCTTGTACACTTCGTCGTAATTCTCCAGCGAGGACACTTTGTAGTACTCGGTGAGGGCGTTCTTTAAGTCCACGTACAGCTCGTCATACGGCGCATCGCCGATGCCCAGCACGTTCATGCCGTTCTCTTTCAGGCGGGCGCAGAACTGCCAGTAGTTGGCCGGGAAATTGGGAGATAAGAAGATCACGTTTTTCATGATGTCATTCCTTTCACGGTGAAGACGCAGCCGGGTGCGTCAGTCCAGCAGGTACGGGACAAAGTAGGCGGCCTGTCGGTACCACCAGTCCCAGTCGTGGCGGACGTCGCCGCCCCAGTAATCCACCCAGAGGTTGATGCCTTTGGACTTGAGGATGGCGTCCAGTTCGCGGGTGGAATCCGGAATCTCCCACGGGCCCTGGCCCACGCAGATAACGCCTTTCTTCTGATTATAGAGCGAGATGAACGGATGGTCCGCCGGCATGTTGGCCATGTAGTGGACAGGCGAGTTGAGATAGACCAGATCGTCCATGTAGCCGTCAAACCCGTAATCCGCGGTGTAGATGCCGGAGAGCGCCAGCAGCCGGTCAAACAGATCCGGGCGGCGCAGGAAGAGGTTCACGGCGTGCGTGGCGCCGAGACTGGCCCCGAAGACCATGACCCCCGGATACCCCTCCCAGTTGTTGGCTTCGTTGGCCAGCGCCCGCAGGAAGGGAACCGCCTCATCGGTGATGTAGCGCACCCAGGATTCGTAGCGCTCGATGCGCCAGCGCGGGTCACCGCCTTTGTTGGACCAGGTCTCCTTGTCGATGGTGTCGATGGAGAGCACCATCATCTGCCCGGTCTCCAGAAACTCCGAAAGCGCGTCACTCATATGGAAGTTTTCGAAGTCATAGAACCGCCCGTCCTGGCAGGGGATGTAGAGTACGGGCTTGCCGACGTGGCCGTAGAGCTTGCACTCGATCTGGCAGCCGAGCGCCTGCGAGTAGTCGGTAAAGTATTCGGTGTACATAGGCCTCACTTTCTGTTGCCGGGATACAGGAGCGTGTCCATGAAGAACGGGATCTGACGCTCCCAGCTGGCTTCACAGTGCTCACCGCCCGGCACGATGCGGAAGCTCAGCTTGACGTTTTTCATCAGCAGTTCGGTTGCCACGTTGGCCAGCGCCGTGCGGCGGCCGCGGCTGCCCAGTTCCTTCTCGCCCATATCCATGTAGAGGATGGTCCCCCGGCCGATGCGGGCGGAGTGGATGGTATCCAGCAGCTCCGCGTTGGAGAAGCCCACCGAAGGAGAGAGGGCGGCTCCCTTGGAGAACACATCGTTGTGCGCAGTGACCGCATAGAGCGTCATAAGCCCGCCCATGGAAGACCCGGCGATCATGGTGTGGTTCCGGTCCGGCAGCGTCCGCAGGGAGTCATCCACGTAGGGCTTGAATTCGTTGATCATCCACTGCATGAACGCCTCGCCGCGCCCGTCCACGTGCCCGAAGTATGCATCGTCAAACGTGTAGGGGGAGTACTCGGAGAGCCTTCCGCCTTCCGGGGAATGGTCGCACTCCACGGCCGCCACGATGACCGGCGTGCGGTGGGCATCCAGATACTCGCCCAGGCCCCAGCTCTTGCCGTAGGTGGCATCTTCGTCAAAGAAGACGTTGTGCCCGTCAAAGAAGTAGATGACGGGATAGCGTTTGCGGGGGTGCTTTTCGTAATCGGCCGGCAGGTAAAAATACGCCCGGCGCTCCTCCTCCCCGTGAGGGGTGGGTACGGTAACCGTTTCGGTAATGATCATGTTCAACCTCGTATGGCAAAACTGCCTTTCCTATTATAATGGGGAAGACGATGACTGACAAGTTTTTGCGTCTGTATTTTTGTTGTTGCTTTTTCCGGAAGAGTGTGATACAATCCCTTTCGTTCGGTTCGGAAGCATAGCTCAGCTGGGATGAGCGTTCGCCTCACACGCGAGAGGTCATGGGTTCGAGCCCCATTGCTTCCACTGACAAAGTGCTCATGATCATCTGATCATGAGCATTTTTCTTACCAGGAGGGAGCCATGGAGAAGATCGCCAGCTTTACCGTTGACCACATCCGGCTGCTGCCGGGCATCTACGTATCCCGCAAAGACCGGATCGGTCAGGAAACCGTCACCACGTTTGACATCCGCATGACGGCACCCAACCGGGAGCCGGTCATGAACACCGCCGAAGTGCACACCATCGAACACCTGGGGGCGACCTTCCTGCGCAACCATGCCGCGTGGAAGGACCGTGTGATCTACTTCGGGCCGATGGGGTGCCGCACGGGCTTTTACCTGCTGCTGGCCGGTGATCTGTCATCGGAAGAGATCGTCCCGCTGGTGACGGAGATGTTTGCCTTCATCCGCGACTACGAAGGGGAGATCCCGGGGGCTTCGCCTTCCGACTGCGGCAACTACCTGGACATGAACCCCGGCATGGCCCGCTTCCTGGCGAAGAAGTTCCTGGAAGAGGTCATTGCGGACCTCCGTCCGGAGCGCCTTCACTACCCGGTGTGAAAACCTGTGACGGCTGCGGAATTTTTTTTGAAAAAAACTTCAAAATACGCTTGACAATCCCTTTTAGCAGTGCTAATATGAGCAAGCTGTCGCAAGGGAGTGCCAAAACGGTGTGAAATTGCACAGCACAAGAGAGCACCTTGATAACTGAACAGTATACTCCAATACCTGAAACATTCATTTGAATGAATT
>CAMJGH010000104.1 GCA_946405185.1 uncultured Lachnospiraceae bacterium | reverse complement strand
GTGTGCGTTTCCCTTTTTTTCCGGACGGGGTAGGGCGGGGATAGGTCAATCGCCAGGGTAGCTGGATCCGGCGTTATAGAATCAGCAGCGTGAAAGCGTAAAAAATCGCAACGCTTCATAATGTCCGCGTGCCCCGCTCCCCTTAATGTTCGCGATTTTCCTACAGGCAAAAAAAGAAGGCGGCCTCCGGATCTCCGGAAGCCGCTGCGTGTTGTGTTATTGTTCAAGGTCAGGATTCTGCGCCTGTGCTTCAGGCAGCCCGGCAAGCGCCAGCAGGATCGCGAGGATGAAGCCCATCGCGCCAGCGCTCAGAGCTGCCAGCCAGTTCACGTCGCTCAGGATCAGTTTCCCGACGGCCACCGCGTCGCCGCCGATGTAAATCAGAACGCCTTCTGCGAACGTCCTGACCGCGCGAATAAGTGCAGCCTTTGCCCATTTCTTCCAGTCTCTCATTGATTGTTTCCTCCGTTCTGATTATCGTGTTCGTTTGCGTATTCCAGCGCCCTGGTCGTCCTGTCCGACATGTACGTTGTCAGATCCTGCAGCTGGTCCCTCAGCCGGTCGTGATCGTTGCCGCTGATAAAATGGATCAGCAGGGCCTGCAGCGTGTTCAGTGTCTGGCCCATGTCGTCAGACTGCAGTTCGAAGCGCTTGTCTCCCAGCTGAAGCCGCGCTTCCACCTTCGTCATCCTCCCTTCAAGGGCTTTCACCCTGTCCCGGACGCTGATCTTCTTCCAGGCCTCCACACCCTTCACAATGGCCACCAGCACCCCAGACACAGCCACGATCAGCGCCACCGTGTAGAGGATTGAATCAAATGTAATACCAATGTCCGGGAGCTTCACTTCTGGCATTTCCTTCACCTCCTCCCTTATCCGCGGCCGACAATCTGCACCAGGTTCCACTGCAGCTTGTCCACGATCGGCAGCAGCTGCTGTGCCTCTTCCTGAGTGAGCTTGACGCACAGCGTCACGTATCCCTGGCTGTCATCGTCCAGGTCTCCGGGTGTGAAGTCTTCCACCGGATCCGGATCCATCTCGTCGTCCGGATCCGGAGCAGCTGCCGGCTCTCCCTCCTCGATCAGCTGCACGAACTCGTTCTTCATCCAGCCCGTGCGCCCGCCGACCGTGCACCTGCTCCACGCGTCTCCCTGTTCCAGGATCTCCATCTCCGTCCCCACCGGGATGTCCCAGTAGATCCCGCACCCGGTGCTGGGCTTCTGTCTCAGCTTCACCGTGCCGCCATTCTCGGCGTATACTTTCCCCCGCATCGTCTTGCCTCCGTCTGCCGGTTCCTTCTCTGCCGGATCCGGATCAGCCGCCGGCTCCTGGCCGATCCCGATGTGCTCCAGCACCCAGTTCACGCTCTTCCCGTAGTCGAACACGTCCAGCAGTCCGACCCGGTTCCAGCCGCCGTTCTTAATGGTCTTATCCTTGAACACGGACGTGGCCACCTTCCCCCGGCTGCTGCTGGAATGGATGGCCCCGTCGTTCCGCCCGGTCTTCATCCCGATGTGGCTGGCGTTCCCGATCCCGTCCTTCCGGTACTTCTCCGGCTCCCGGCCGTTCTGTTCCAGGATGAACAGGAAGGCGCCCTTCGGGATCTCGCCGAACACGCGCTTGCACTCCTCCGGCGTCCCCGTCCAGGTCATCGCCCTGTACCAGGCGTTGCTCCCGGCCAGGTCGCGCCTGTAGCCCACGTCCGCCATGCAGCGCTCGATAAACGCCTGGCAGTCCATTTCCTTGTAGCTGCGTCCTAAATACTTATCCCCGGCCCAGCTCAGGCTCACCGCGTCGATCTTCATCCGCCTGTCACTTCCTCACGCAAAAAGACCGCCCGCAGGCGGCCTTCAGCCTATTCGTCCCCGTCACCGTTCGCCGTCACCAGCGCGATCAGAATAATCCCGATCACCATGCCGGCCATCAGCGAGATAATCGTGTAATACCACGGCACCATCTTCACTTCTCCCTTCCAGCACCATGCAGCGGCTCTCGATCTCATCCGCCACCCGGTGCATCAGCTCGATCAGCTCCGGCAGGCTGAGCCTGCCGATTTCAGTCCGCTGCGGCCCATCCATACACGCCCGGCTCCCACACGTTCGCGTCCACGCTGCTGATCCAGTGCTGGTCCCTGTGGCTCACCTTGTCGCCGCTCATGTAGGCATCCTGCGCCCCGATCGGCTGGCTCCACTCCGGCCACTCTTCCGCCGGATCCCCGGCCACCACCCACAGGCTCACGGCCACGTCCGGCGTCCAGTCCGTCTGGCTCTTATGCGCCTGGATGCACTTGTACAGCTTCCCGTCCTCGCCATAGGTCCGCAGCTGTCCCGCCTTGTAGTCCACGTCCGGCTCCCACGGCGCAAAGATCTCGCTGTGCTCCGTGGCTGTCACCTCGTCGATGGCTCCGCTCTCCGCCAGGGTCACAAACACGATGCTGTCCACCAGTTTCTCGCACCGCTCCGCCGCCGCCTCAGCCCGCGCCGCGGCCTTTGCCAGCCGCTGCTCTGTCGTCACCTTCACGTTCACTTCGGATTCCCTCCTTCAGTTCTTCGTACAGCGCCTCCATCCGCAGGATCGTGCTCCGCGCGTTTCCTCTCTGCGCGTTCGCTCTCCAGCTCTGGAAGCTCATATACAGGTATTCCTCCGGCATCTCGCCGGCCCTGATCTTCGCCGCCAGCTTCTTCATCTTCCGCCGCTGCCGCGTCACGTTCTTCTGGCAGATCTTCCGGACCACCTTGCCCGTGTCCGTCAGCCAGTAGTGCCATTTCAGGAAGATGATCCCCTGCTTCAGCGGGAAGATCTGTGTCTTTTTGTTCATCTCCAGGCCCAGCGCCTCGATCCGCGCCCGGATCTCCGCCAGGGCGTGCTCCAGCACCGCCCGCTCGCTGTGGATCAGGATGAAGTCGTCCATGTACCGGATGAAGTGCCGGATCCGCAGCCGTTCCTTGATATAGTGGTCGATGTCGTCCAGCACCGCCAGTTCGATCAGCTGGCTCACCTGGCTTCCCAGGCCGATCCCGCGGTCCCCGCCGAAGCTGTCGATGATCTCCTCCACCTGCCTGCAGGCTCGCTGGTTCTTCACCCGCTTCCGCACGGCCGCCTTCGCCGTCTCGTGCGGCGTGTCCGGAAAATAGTGCCGGATGTCGCACCGCAGCACCCATCCGTCCTTCCCGTGTTTCCGGAAATACCGGTGCAGGTGCGCATCCATCCGGTTCAGCGCAAAGTCCACGCCCTTCCCGGTTAAACACGCGCAGTTGTCGTATATGAACCCGCGCGTGATCTCCCGGTACAGCACCCGGTCGCACAGGCTCCGCTGGAACTGCCGGTCTTTGAACCGCGTGGCCACAATCTCCCGCTCCTTCGGCTCGTGAACCATAAAGCGCTGGTATGGGCTGATCCTGTAGCTGCCGTCCAGCAGCTCTTTCCGCATCCGCGCCGTGTTCTTCAGCGCGTTGCAGGCGTACCCGGCCACGCTTTCCTTCCAGCTCACGTTCCGCCGGCTTTTCCGGTACCCGTCATACAGCGCGTCGAACCGTATCGCCTCTTCGTATCCGTCGATGCCCCTCTCCTCCATCTCACCGCGGTGGATAGCAGGAACGGGACGCATCCCGCCTGCATCCGCGGCCTTTGTTCCTCCGTTTCCGGAGAAGGTCTGCCACTCCCTGTGTGAGCTGCTTTGATTTCGGAGATCTGTCCGTGTCTCTTACTTTAATCTCGCATGTTTCTCACAGTCCGCCGCCGCGCTGTTGCCGTTGTTCGCGTTATTGTTGTTCAGCGCCCCAGACGAGTTGACGTTGCGCACGTTGTTCGCGTTGGAAGGGTTCGGCGACCGCAGCCACCAGTTCCGGGCAGTGCTTATAGTGGCAAACCTTATGGATCACGCCCTTCGGCGTTTCCACCTGAAAGTAGTTTCTTGTACCGTTTCCGGTCGCCGTTCCGCCAGGCGCTCAGCTTCTCTTCCGCGCTGATCACGCTCTTCGTCCAGAACTCCACCCGGTTCCCGTCCAGTCCCAGGCACATGTAGGCGATCTCGATCATCCCCAGCAGCGCCTCCAGGCTCGTCCGGCAGCGGATCTGGTATTCCCGCCGCAGCTTGTAGTCCTCCATCGTGGAAACCCGCACGGCGTTGGCCTGCCGTGCCAGGCTGTAGGCGTCCACCGCGTGCTTCACAATGTACTGCGTCAGGATCCACCGGTCCCGCTTCGGAAAGTTCTTTTCGTTCTTGCAGATCTGGATCGTGTAGGTACACAGGGCCTGCAGCTCGATTATTACCTGCAGCTGCCCCTCTGTCCTGCACCCCTTCGGTACGCTCATAATGTTCCTTTCATCTCCCGCCCGCCCGGGCGGGAGATTGTCAGATTAGCCGATTTCACAGGCCGCCGCCGCGCAGTAGCCGTTGTACGCGTTACTGCCGTTCAGCGCCCCAGACGAGGTGACGTTGCGCACGTTGTTCGCGTTGGAAGGGTACGGCGACCGCAGCCACCAGTACCGGGCAGTGCTTCCGAAGTCCCGCTTGATCCGGTCCGTATCCGCCGCGCCGTCGTAGAAGCTCCACACGCTGCCCTGGTCCATGCTCTCGTCGCCCAGGCCCACTTCCGGCCGGCTGGGCAGGTAGAACTTCTCCTGCACCGTGTAGGCCGCGTTTTTCGTCCATCCCGGCAGCTCCCATGTGTTGTTCGTTCCGCACTTCACCGTGCTCTCCTGCACCACGTCCAGGAAATCGCTGTCCATCCCGTGAAGGAATCCGGCCTCTCCCGCGTAGGTGCTTCGCAGGTCAAAGATCGTCTGGCTTTCCCACCAGCCGCCCGCGGCCGCCGCGCTGTTCAGCCACTGCCGGATCGCGCTCTCCTTGTAGTTGTTGCTGCCGTACCGGGCCCGGTGGATGTGGTTCAGGTTCGTGCTGTTCCCGTCCGTCGTGCCCAGGTCCGTACCGTCGCTGCCCTCGCTCAGCACCGCCGCCTCGATCTGCGTCGTGGCCGTCTTGCTGGCGTAGGTCCTCACGCTCCGGCCCAGCAGCTGCTGGTTGTACGGCCAGTCCAGCAGGATGTGCCCGCCCGCCGGCACGGCCTCCGTCAGCGTGAACTGGTAGGTCTTGTTCCCGCCGTAGGTCGCGTCCCAGTTCTGGATCGTGAAGTGGTAGGTCCCGGCCGTCAGGCCCTCTTCCGCGTAGTACAGCGCCTCGATCGCGTCAAACGGCCGGTTGTACCAGCAGTTGTGCATCAGCAGCACCATCCGCGGGCTGCCGTTCACCGTCTTGTGCTCCACCACGTCCCACAGGATCTCCGTGAACGCCTCCGTCACGATCACCTGGTCGCCGTTTTTTGCCGTCCCCGTCACCGTGATGCCGAAGTCGCTCAGCGTCACCGGCTGGTTCTCATAGATCCAGGCCGCCCCGTCGTAGTGGAACTCGTGGATCCCGTTCCCAATCCGGCCCTCGTGGCCCAGGAACGTTTCCTCGTTCACGCTCACCGCCGTGATCCCCGTGTGCGTGCCCAGGGCGGCGCTCATGCTGGTTTCCTTCCGGGTTCGCAGCTGCGTCCCCACCGGGAAGGCCGTCGCGCCCTTTCCCTGGCGCACCAGGTACTGCACCCCGGCCCAGCTGTCGCCGCTGCTCAGGATCTCCTCCAGCAGCGTCTCCATCCCGCTCATCCGGTCCGCGCTCCAGGTCTTGTCCGTGTCCCCGGCTCCCGCCGTGTCGTCGATCAGGTCCCCCGGATCCCCGTCCTTCACCGTGGCCGTCGTGGTCCCGTTCTTGTCCGTGATTGTGATGGTCGCCGTGTCCCCGCTCTTGCTCACGCTCGCGCTGGGGCTGTACCCGTCCGCACCGGGATCTCCCTGGGTTCCGTTATACACGGTCTTGCTGCGCTCCCCGCGCACGTCCTTCACCGTGATCTTCACGCCCCCGGTCACCTCGTCCAGGTCCACCGTCGGGCTCACGGCCTTGATCACGCCGGCGTCCGCGGAAAGCGCCACGGTGTGCTCGTTTTCCGCCACCGTCATCGGGATCGCGTTATTCGTCGGCATCTTCGTCTTCCTCCTCTGCCCGCGTGATCACTTTTTTCAGCAGCACGCTGTTCACCATCAGGCTCGCCTCTTCCGTGGCCCAGGCCTGGTCGTTCTCGTCCACCCATCTCGCCTGGCACTTCAGCGTGCCCACCGGCAGCCGGAAGGTCTCTTCCTGGCTGAAGCTGAACACGATCGTCGTCTTGTCGTTTTCGCTGTCATAGGTCACCGTCAGCCGGTCCCCGCTCAGCGTGAACTGCTTGTTCGCGCCTTCCAGCGTCACGTATACGCCGGCCTCCGTCAGGTCATACCCGGCGATCTCCAGCGCGTAGCTCGGTGTCGTTCCCTGGTACATCTTTCATTCCTCCCTCATCAAAGCAGGCTCGTCTTCGCGTACAGGATCGTGATCTTGAACGTTTTGTTTGCCTGGGCGCTGGTGCTCGTGTTCAGCAGGGTTACCAGCGTGTTGTCGCCTTCCGCCACCGGGTTGATCGTGTAGGGCACCACCTTCGAATAGCCGGAGTTGTAGTACACAATCCCGATCACCGTGTATCCTGCCGGCGTCGCCTTTCCCAGCTGCGCCGCCGTGATCGCCAGCGTGCCGCTGGCCGCGATGCTGGCGTACTTGTAGCTGTACGTCACCTTCTTGAACATCGTCTTCAGGATCGCCCGGATCGCGTCGTCCGCGGTCTTGATGGCCGCGCTGGCGCCGATGTTCGCCATCACCTGGGTCTTCTGGTCCGCCGTCAGCGTCTGCTGGCTGATCGTCAGCACGTCCCGCCGCAGCTTGTCCTTCAGGCTGGCGCCGTAGGCGATCTCGCTCCCCACCGGCGCATAGGTCCCCGGGAAAAACTCCAGGCCGTGCTCGTTCGCCTCGTACTGGTTCTCCAGGGCGAAGCTGCTCGTCCCCGCGGCGATCTCCTGCGCCGTCATCTCCAGGTAGATGTAGTCCTCGTCCATGTCCCAGGCCCGGCCGCTCGCTTCCGCCGCCGCCCGCGCTTCAGCGCTGTAGGCGATCCGGCTCACCCGCGGGATGATCTGCTTCGTGTTGAAGTTGATCTCGTCGTATACGTTCCCCACGCTGCACAGGCCGTAGGGCAGGCTCGCCATGATCGTGCTCAGGTCGACCTCGCTCTCCTCGTAGGCCTTGAACGCGCCGGCGTATCCGCCCTCCCAGTCGCTCCAGCAGCAGATGATGTAGGTGTTCGTGCCGTTGCCGCCCGTCAGCAGCACGTATCCGTCCTCCTCCACCTCAAACAGGCCGTTCCCGTCCACCACGACGGGGCTGCTGGTGCCGCCCGGCGTCTTCGCGAAGCGGATCGTGCTGTACGTGCCCCCGACCTTGTACAGGCCCTCGTAGGCAGCCACCCGGGCGTATCCGGCGTTGCTGTTGAACAGGTTCCACCCCGTGCTCACCAGGCTCTCCGGGTCCGCCGGCGTGATCGTGCCGCGCTCTTCCTTCACGTAGTGGATCACGATCATGTCGCCGGCGATCGCCGTGCCCGTCACCGTGATGCCGTAGCTGGCGATGTCCACCGCCTCGCCGTTCAGCTTCCACCCGCTGTTGTACATCAGGGTGATCGTCCCGCTCTCGTCCACGTAGGCCTTGAAGGTCGCCCGGTTCAGCTCCGCCGTGATTTCGTCCGCCGGATCCTCCCGGCTGGCGTTCTCCACGTCCATCTCCAGCACCTCGGCCACGAAGCCCGTGTGCACGCAGTTGCCCTTCAGCCGCCGGATCCACGCGTGCCCGCTGTTGATGGAAGCCCGTCCGCCGGCGGTCCGCACGATGAATGGCGCGTCCACCTGCACGTTGTCGTCCGTCGTCAGGTCGTCCGCGTAGAGCACCGTGCTGATCTGGATGTTCCCGGCCGCGTTCGGCTCCTCGCCGTTCACGGTCTTCACCCGCCCGTCGTTCAGGTCGTC
>CAMJGH010000103.1 GCA_946405185.1 uncultured Lachnospiraceae bacterium | reverse complement strand
CGTCAGAAACGTGCATGCAAGCATGCCCGTTCTGACCTTTTGACCCTAGTGTCATAACATAAAAAACGCGTCACGTGCAGCGGAAAGCCGCACGTGACGCGGGACAAGGATCCGATAAAAAAAGCACCACCCCCAGTCCATGCGGACCAAAAGCGGTACTTCGTGCACCTCCAGGGGCTCGAACCCTGCACACCCTGATTAAGAGTCAGGTGCTCTACCAAATGAGCTAGAGGTGCAAATATATGGGGCCGTTTCGCGGCACGTGAGGAAGTATAGCGCAAAGCCTTTTAAAATGCAAGCGCAAAATTTGAACGTCCGGTCACATTCTTTTGTGAAAAATGCACAGGTTTCAGATGGCACCGGCCGGGGAGAAGGAGGGAAAGATGAGCGAGAAAACGGGAGGATTCCGCGAGGAGGACCGCCGGCAGGCCATGACGGTCCTGCGGGAGGTCAACCGCGTTATGCTGGGCAAGGAGGGTGTCGTGCAGGAAGTGTTTTTAACCTTCCTGGCCGGCGGCCACGTGCTGCTCGAAGACATCCCCGGCGTGGGCAAGACGACGCTGGCCCGCGCGTTTGCCCGGGCCATCAGCCTGAACTACCGGCGCGTGCAGTTCACGCCGGACGTGCTGCCGTCCGATATCACCGGCTTTTCGGTGTACCACCGCGGCGAAGAGCGCTTCATCTTCCAGGAGGGAGCCGTGTTCACGAACCTCCTGCTGGCGGATGAGCTCAACCGCACCTCCCCCAAGACGCAGTCGGCGCTGCTGGAGGCCATGCAGGAGCGGCAGGTCACCGTGGACGGCGTGACGCATGCGCTGCCCGAGCCGTTTCTGGTCATCGCCACACAGAACCCTCACGGCGCGGCCGGCACGCAGCTGCTGCCGGATTCCGAGACCGACCGGTTTGCGGTGTCGCTGACGCTCGGCTACCCGGACAAGGACAGCGAGGTGCGCCTGGCGGTGCAGGCGGGCACGGAGGAGAGCATGGAGCGGCTGCCGTCCGTGATCGGCACC
Organism: uncultured Lachnospiraceae bacterium; assembly: GCA_946405185.1. Lineage (GTDB taxonomy): Bacteria > Bacillota > Clostridia > Lachnospirales > Lachnospiraceae > CAKQHB01. Next base: position 6,933 of record CAMJGH010000103.1, on the reverse strand, counting down.
GGAGAACTGGAGGCCATACAGGAGCAGGTGAGGGATATCTACGTGAGCGAGCCGGCGGCCCGCTACGCGGTGGAACTGGTGGAGCGCACGCGCGCGCAGGCGGATTTTGAGCGCGGCGGCAGCCCCCGCGCCACCATCTGGCTGGTGCGCATGGCCAAGGCGGCCGCGTGGCTGGCCGGGCGCGACTACGTGATGCCGGCGGACATCGAAGGGCAGTTCCTGCCGGTCATGCGCCACCGCGTCATCCTCACCCGCCGCGCCGAGGCCGACGGGACCGATATCGAAGAGCGGCTGGCGGCCATCGCCGCCGAGGTGAAGAAGCCCGGCATCGGGGTGAGGCCGCGATGAGAGGGCTCATCTATGCCGCCGTGGTGCTGACGGCCGGGTATCTGGCGGGCATCCGCCACAGCGACTGGCTGACGGTCGTGTTTGCCGCGGGGGTGTTCTTCGGGCTGCTCTGCCTGGTGCAGGCCATCGTGCTCTCGCGGATGGTGCGGCCGTCCGAGCGGGAGGGCAGCGAGACGTGGGAACTGGGAAGCCGCCATGAGGTGAGGCTGTCCGTCCGGAACCGTTCGTGGCTGCCGTGCTCGCGCTTTACGGTGCGGCTGACGGCGGACCGCGACTGGGACAAGAAGCCGGTGCCGGAGCCGGCCGCGGCTGAAGACGCCCCCTTCCCGGAGCGCGTGCGGGCGGCCATACGCCGCCGGAAGGCAAAGCGCAGGGCTCTGCGGCTGCGGGATAAGAAGAGCCTGCGGGCAGAGGGCGTGGCCCCGCCGTACGGGACGGACGCCTTTACCATGCCGGCGGACGCACCGCACTGCGGCCGGGCCTTCTACACGGTGAGCACCCTGCGGGTCTTTGATTCCTGCGGGCTGTTTTCCGTGAAGCGCCGCTGGCAGGTGCCGAACGTGACCGCCTCGGTGTGCCCGCCCATCGTGCCGGCGCACTTTCCGGCGGGGCTCTTTGCGGGCGATGACGGGAGGCTGACCGGTGTGAGTGCCGGCCGGGCGAAAGGCGATGAAGACTTCCGCGACGTCCGCGAATACCGCGACGGCGATCCGCTGCGGCGCATCCACTGGAAGCGCAGTGCCGCCCGTGAGGAGTGGCTGCTGTGCGAGTTTGAAAGCGGGCAGGAAAAAGGATACCGGCTGATGCTCGACACCACCGGCCTGTCCGGCAAGGATGCCTCCGGGCGCGACCGCTTTTACGCGTTTGCCGCGGCGGCCGCCGCCGGACTGCTGGAAACGAACATGAACGTGGAGGCGGTGTTTGCCGCCCCGGACGAAACCGAAGAGATCACGCCTCTTACGGACGAGGAAGACATCCGCGTCATGCTCTACCGGATGTACGGCCGCGGGTTTGCGGACCCGGTGCCGGAAGCGTTCTTTGAGACGGACGATACGTTTATCATGAACGGCGAGGGAGAGGTGCGCCTGCAGGGGCACATTGTCTGCCGCATCCCCGAGCCAAAACTGGCAAAAAGCGATGATCCGGAACAGGAGACGGACAGCTGAATACCGCTTTGCAAAACCTGCGTTCGCGGCCGATGGGCTGCGGACGGTGTTTCTGTGTGCTGTTTTTGCCGGCCTGCTGCACATGATGGCAGGCCTGAAAGGCCTGATCTTCCCGCACTGGATGTTCCTGGTGCCGGGCCTGGTGTTCCTGGTCTGCGCCATGGCGGCAAAGCGCATACGGCCGTGGGCGGTGCTCATCGTGGCGGCGCTGGCCGCCTGGATGCTCTGCCGCTACATGAGCGGATTTGACGCGGAGCAGGTGCTCAAGCGTACGGGCAACACCATCGCCGACGAACTGACCGGGCTGTTCGGGTGGATCGGCGGCGCATCGGGGTGGACCCACGTCAACCTGATGGGCATCGCACCGCTCATCTCGGTGGTCATGGCACTGCTCGTCTTTCTGCTGGGAGCCGTGCTGCCGGTGCCGTTCGTGCTGTTTTTGCTGCTGGCGGGGTTCCTGGTCTTTGAGATGATGATCAACGTGGAACTGCCGCTTGCGGATATCGGCCTGTCGGCGCTTGGCATCGCGGGGCTGGCGGGACTGACCAGCGCGGAGCGCACCGGCACCGAAAACGGGCGGCGCGCGGCGGCTGTGAGCGCGCTGACGGTGACGGCCGTGCTGGCAGCGGGAGCGCTGCTGGCGGGTGTGTTCGTGGCCGGCCGCGAGGAGCGGGTGTATGAGGCGGCGGAGACGATCCAGCGCAAGTCGCGCGAACTGGCCGATGACTGGAAGGAATTCACCTCCGGCCAGCGCGTCAACCGCGGCAACCTCTACGATTCGGACACGCCCATCGTGGAAGTGACACTGACTCACAAGCCGGAGTCCAGCCTCTATCTGCGCACGTTTACCGGCGGGGTGTATGACGGCGGTATCTGGTACGGCGATGACGAGACGCAGCTGTGGCAGACGCTTTATGAAACGTATGGGAGCGGCCCGGTGCCGTTTTTCACCGATGAGGCGGGCCTGAAGACCTGGATGGAATCGCCCCGGAACTACCGGACGGGCATGGGTTCGTACTGGGAGAGGAGTATCCGGATCCACCGGCTGTTTTCCTGGGAAGAGCGGGCCTTCCTGCCGTACGGAATGACCAGGATGACGGAGTGGTACGCCGGGACGGATGAGAAGACGGGCGGCTATATCGCGTTTTCGGGCATGGATCCGGACGCGCGCGCGTGGTTTACGTACGACCGCGGCGGGAACGAAGCTTCCATCATCGATGCCCGGGAAGCGGAACTGGCCTGGGGGAGCCTCGTGGCGGCACAGGAGACGGGCGTCCCGGAAGACCAGCTGCCCAGGCTGGCTGCCTGGAGCCGGCGGCAGGGCGTCACCTTCACCATGCCGGATGCGCCGGCGGCGGAGGAACTGCCGGACTGGTCGGAGAAAGGCCGCCGGTATCTTGTGCAGACGGACGGCAGCGGAGTGTATATGGTGACGGACCGCACGGTGCCGTCCTCGTACTACGAAAACGCCCGGAAAGAGGCGGAGGCGCAGCTGAAAGAGATCACTGCGCGCGTCTATCGGCTGCTGGAGACGCACGCCACCTATACCAAGGAGCCCGGCACGGCGCCGTACGGGCAGGAGATCATCGAGTACTTCCTGTTTTCGGGGCACGAAGGGTACTGCCAGCAGTACGCTTCGGCTGAGGTGCTGGCTTACCGGATGCTGGGCGTCCCGGCCCGCTATGTCTCGGGCTACCGGGTGCCGGCGGAATGGTTTGGCGAAAACGGCGGCACGGTCACCGTGACCGGCGAGCAGGAGCATGCCTGGGCGGAGGTCTGGCTGTTCGGCTACGGGTGGGTGCCCGTGGAGATGACGCTGCTGCGTGCAGAACTCTCCGGCGATATCTTCCCGGGGTATCCGGCCGAAGAGATGATCGCCCGGCTGGAGGAACTGGCACAGGAGGAGCGGGCGGCGGCTTCCTCGCAGGTGTATGATGACGAAGAATATGAAGATATGATCGGCGGGCTCAACCCGGGCGGCGTGATCACCCCCGGCAATGAGGGGCGCGGACAGAAGAAACTTCCGGAGTGGGTGCTGCCGGCTGCCGGGGGCGTCCTTGCGCTGGCACTCATTGTATGGTATATTGTCTGGCGCGTGAGGCGCCGCATGCGGCGCACGGTCCACGGGTGGTTTTTGCTTACGGTCCGGATGCTGCACGCCGGCGGATGGCTGGCGGGCTTTACCGGCTCCGAGCCGGGCATCGGCCGGTCGCTGGCCAACATCCTGCCGTTTGACGGCTTCCCGTCGGAAGAGTTTCTGTGGCTGGCGGACCGCGCCGAGAAAGAGTATTTCGGCGGAAAAGCCACCACCAGAGAAGAAAACCGGCGCGCCAGAAAGCTTTTTGTGCGCACACAGGACGAAATGTATGCGCGCGCGGAGACCTCCCGCACGCTGCGCATGCGGGCCTTCTGCATGCTGTTCGCGTAATGTGAAAATATATGACGGAGGCAGTACCCCATGAAGATCTGTCTGTTAAACGATTCGTTCCCGCCGGCCATCGACGGCGTGGTCAACGTGGTGCAGAATTACGGCACCATTTTGTCCGAGCGCTTCGGCGATGACGTGGTCCTGGCCACGCCGCATTACCCGGACGGGGAGTACACGGGGTATCCGTACCGCGTGATCGACTACCCCAGCATCGATACGTCCGCGCTGGCCAGCGGCTACCGCACCGGGTATCCGGTTTCTTTTAAGGAGAACGCGGAGCTGATGGATTTCTCCCCCGAGATCATCCACACGCACTGCCCGTTCTCGTCGGCCATCATGGCGCGCATCCTGCGCGAAGAGACGGATGCGCCGCTGATCTTTACCTACCACACCAAATTTGACGAGGACATTGCCCGTGCGGTGAAGGCCAAAATGCTGCAGAAGACCGCCGTGCGCGCCATTGTCAACAACATCGAAGCGTGCGATGAAGTCTGGGTGGTGTCTGCGGGCGCCGGCGAAAACCTGCGGTCGCTCGGCTTCCGCGGCAAGTACCGCGTGATGAAGAACGGCGTGGATTTCCCCAAAGGAAGAGTGCCCGCGGAGGAAGTCCGCGAAGCGGTCAAAGACTATGATCTGCCCGAAGGCGTGCCGGTCTTTTTGTACGTGGGGCGGATGATGCGCTACAAGGGGCTGTTCCTCATCCTGGACGCGCTGAAGAAACTGCACGAAGCGGGCGTGGATTTCCGTATGGTCTTTGTGGGCAAAGGCCCGGATGCGGAAGAGCTGGAGAAGACCGCCGCGCAGTACGGCATCGCAGAAAAGTGCATCTTTACGGGCCCCATCTATGACCGTGAGGTGCTGCGCGCCATCAACACCCGCGCAGATCTGTTCCTCTTCCCCTCCACCTTTGACACCTCCGGCCTGGTGGTGCGCGAGGCGGCTGCCTGCGGCCTGGCCGCCGTGGTGATCAAAGACGCCTGCGCGGCGGAGGATGTGGTGCACGGCCGCAACGGGTACCTGATCGAGCAGACGCCGGAGAGCCTGTGCGCGCTGCTGCGGGAGCTGGTGACGGATCTGGATGCGGTGCACGCGGTGGGAGAGCGCGCCATGGAAGAACTCTACGTCTCCTGGACGGATGCTGTCCGCCTGGCCAGGCGGCGGTATGCCGAGATCATCACCGAAAAGCGCGCGGGGGAACTCCCCCGGCCCGAGCGGACGCTCGGCGATGCGCTGGCCTCCATGGCCTCCGAGACCATCGCCGACATCAACCGGTTCTTCAAACTGCCCGGGCAGATGGCCGAAGAGTTCCGGGAAGATTTCCAGGGGATGCTGGACAACATTCTCGGGCCCAAGGGGCAGTAAATGATGCTGGGGGCAAAACTTGTTTTGACCCCCAGCATCATTTATATTGCTATTATCAAAAAAAGTTCTATAATAAAAACACGCAAAATGGGCGCTTCTCAGGCTGGTTTCGGCGAACATGAATGATCAGAAGGGAGAAGAATGCTATGGTGAGAAAAGAACTTAAATGGTATCTCGCTCTTTGTATGGCCTTGCTGCTCCTGGCTTCCTGCGGACGGTCAGGGACAGGGGACGAAACGACCGGGACAAGCGGTCCGGCGTACTCTTCTTCTGAGGAAGCGTCTTCAGAAGAAGAGAGAACGGATCCTTCTGTAACGGAAAGTTCAGACGCTGGCTCCACCCCTGCGGATCCTTCCGTGCCGTCGGCATCGGCGGAAGACTCCCTGTCAGACTATCCCGTGGAGGGAATGGGCTTTTCGATCTCGCTTCCGGAGGGATACCAGCTGCTCCGGATCAGCGGAGCCTACCGTGACGGCACAGGAAAGCCTGTCCTGCTGGATTATGTGGACGAGTATGTGGCCGTGTCCGGAGAGATAACCCCTCAGGAACTGGCCGGTCAGCTGGAAGACTGTCCGGAAGATCCTTCCCGCGGCAGCGGGGCTTACCGGATTCCCGACTGTGTGGTCTGGCATTTCTGCATCATGGATATGGAAAAAATGCCATACGAGAACGGTTTTGTCCCGGTGCTGCCGCTTTCCGGAGAGTACCGTTTTGCCGGAGACAAGGTGTGTGCCTTAGGCGGGTACTACCCTTATGACAAGGCAAAAGAGGGTGTCCGGCAGGCATGCGTGGAAGCGGTTCTGGCAGCCACGGAAGGCTATGATATACAGTACGTATACGATAATGCCTTGTATGAAGACACGGCGGTCTATCTTTACCAGAATGCCGTGGCGGCTCAGCCTGTATTTGCCCGTCAGCGGGCGGAGGGATACAGTATCTTTGATGCGGAATGGCAGGAGGCGTACCGGTGGGCGGTGGAGGAACTCCGGAAGAACCCGGAGTCTTATGCGTACGATGGCATTACCTTTGTGATCACACCGACCCAGCAGGAGATGGCGCTGCTTCCCGATGAGCTGCAGGACTATGAGCGGAACATGCTAAACGGATGGTATCTGGATGACGGGACAGATGTGCTGCGCGCATTCGTATACGCGAATCTTAGCATGACGGATGATCCGGTGGAGCTCAAAGACCTGGTGATCGCGCTGCGGGATACGGCAGAGAGACACCGGCTCTATCAGGCTTATCGGAATGAGGAAGATGGCGGCGTGCTGCGGCGAAGCGAGATGATCGCGCGGGAAGCGGGCTGTGATTATCTGTCCGAGTTCGACTGGGAAGCCATCTGCCTGGATGGGGAGAGAACGGAATAACGCACCGGCGCTCTGAAAGCGGCCGTTCGGAAAAAGACCGCCAGTCTGCAAAAAAACGCAGACTGGCGGTCCTGTTATCTGTAAGAACGCCTGTTTACTGCCCGGCGGCTTCCCCGCTGCGGTAGCGGGCCAGCAGGCGGTTGATGCGGTCCGTGGGGATCAGCAGATCCTGGATGCTGGCGTTGTGATTCAGGTGGTCGATGATGAGCGCCAGGTACTTGCTCATATCCACGCTGGTGTAGTAGGGCTTTTTCAGCAG
>CAMJGH010000102.1 GCA_946405185.1 uncultured Lachnospiraceae bacterium | reverse complement strand
AGGATCACCTCGTTTCAGACAGTCAGTGTCAGCGTACCGTTCAGGCTTTCGGAACTTCGAGCACCGCGCCGCGGTTGCCGGAGGTCACCATGGCCGCGTAGCGGGCCAGATACCCGGTGGTCACGCGCGGCTGGCGGGGCTGCCAGACGGCCCGGCGCTTTGCCAGCTCCTCATCGGACACCTTCAGGGTGATGGTGTTGGCCGGGATGTCGATGGCGATGATATCGCCCTCTTCCACCAGCGCGATGGGACCGCCCACCGCCGCTTCCGGCGAGACATGGCCGATGGACGCGCCGCGGGAGGCACCCGAGAAGCGCCCGTCCGTGATCAGCGCCACGGTGGAACCCAGGCCCATGCCGGCGATGGCCGACGTGGGGTTGAGCATCTCGCGCATGCCGGGGCCGCCCTTCGGGCCTTCGTAGCGGATGACGACCACGTCGCCCGCCACGATCTGACCGCCCTTGATGGCGGCGATGGCATCCTCCTCGCAGTCAAAGACGCGGGCGGGGCCTTCGTGCACCATCATCTCGGGCACCACGGCCGACCGCTTGACCACGCAGGAATCCGGCGCCAGGTTGCCTTTCAGCACGGCGATGCCGCCGGTCTCGGAGTACGGATCCTCCACCGGGCGGATGACCGTCGGATCCAGATTCACGGCGTTTTCGATGTTCTCGCCCACCGTCTTGCCGGTGGCCGTGATCAGCGACGTGTCCAGGAGGCCGAGTTTGGTCAGCTCCTTCATGACGGCGTACACGCCGCCGGCGGCGTTGAGGTCCTCCATGTAGGTGGGACCGGCCGGTGCCAGGTGGCAGAGGTTCGGCGTGCGCGCGGAGATCTCATTGGCGATGTCCAGGTTCAGATCGATGCCCACCTCGTGCGCGATGGCCGGCAGGTGCAGCATGGTGTTGGTGGAGCACCCCAGCGCCATATCCACGGTGAGGGCGTTGATGAACGCCTTCTCGGTGAGGATGTCGCGCGGGCGGATGTTCCGTCTTAAGAGCTCCATCACCTGCATGCCGGCGTGCTTGGCCAGGATGATGCGGTCCGAATACACGGCCGGAATGGTGCCGTTGCCGCGCAGGCCCATGCCGATGGCTTCGGTCAGGCAGTTCATGGAGTTGGCGGTGTACATGCCGGAGCAGGAACCGCAGGTCGGACACACGTTGTTGACGAACTCTTCCACGTCGTCCGCCGTCATGGTGCCGGCCGAATACGAGCCGACCGCCTCAAACATGGAGGAAAGGCTGCGCTTGCGGCCTTTGACGCGGCCCGCCATCATGGGACCGCCGGAGACGAACACCGTGGGCACGTTGATGCGCGCCGCGGCCATCAGAAGGCCGGGCACGTTCTTGTCGCAGTTGGGCACCATGACGAGGGCGTCGAACTGGTGCGCGATGGCCATGGCCTCGGTGGAATCCGCGATCAGGTCACGCGTGACCAGCGAGTACTTCATGCCGATGTGGCCCATGGCGATGCCGTCGCAGACGGCGATGGCCGGGAAGACGATGGGGGTGCCGCCGGCCATGGCGACGCCCATCTTCACGGCGTCCACAATCTTGTCCAGGTTCATGTGGCCCGGCACGATCTCATTGTACGAGCTGACAATGCCGACCAACGGCCGTTCCAGTTCTTCCTTCGTCACACCCAGCGCGTGGAACAGCGACCGGTGCGGTGCCTGCTGCATGCCTGCCTTGACATTGTCACTCTTCATCTTCTTATCCTTTCCCGGACCAGCCGGCCCATTTCTTCCGTTCCGACCGGAACCGCTCCGGCCGCGATATCCGCTGTGCGGAAGCCTTCCGCCAGCATTTCCTTGACAGCCCGCTCGACCGCATCCGCCTCGGCGTCAAGATCCAGCGAGTAGCGCAGCAGCATGGCCGCCGACAGAATGGTGGCCAGCGGGTTGGCGATACCCTTGCCGGCAATGTCCGGCGCGGACCCGTGGATGGGCTCGTACAGGCCGCTCTTGCCGGCGCCCAGCGACGCCGACGGCAGCATGCCGATGGAACCCGTGACCATGCTGGCTTCATCCGAGAGGATGTCGCCGAACATGTTCTCGGTCAGGATCACGTCAAACTGGGCCGGATCGCGCACCAGCTGCATGGCGCAGTTGTCCACGAGCATGTGCTCGAGAGTGACATCCGGGTAGTCCTTCGCCACGTCCTCGACCACCTTGCGCCACAGCCGGGAGGTATCCAGAACGTTGGCCTTGTCCACGCTGGTGACCTTCCCGCGGCGCTTGCGCGCGATCTCAAAGGCCTTCACCGCGATGCGCCGGATCTCCGTCTCGGAGTACGTCATCACATCTTTGGCCACGCGCTCGCCGTTCTCTTCCGACGTGGAGTGCTCGCCGAAGTAGACGCCGCCGGTGAGTTCGCGCATCATGACCAGATCAAAGCCTCTCTCGGCCGCTTCGGCCTTGAGCGGGCAGGCGGAGGCCAGTTCCGGGTAGAGGCTGGCCGGACGGATGTTGGCAAACAGCCCCATCTCCTTGCGGATGCGCAGCAAAGCGGCTTCCGGCCGGAGGTTCGGCGCCACCTGATACCACCGCGAGGTGCCGACATTGCCGCCGACGGCGCCTAAGAGCACCGCGTCCGCGGCCTGGGCTTTGGCCAGCGCTTCGTCCGTGAGCGGCACGCCGTGCACGTCCAGTGAGCACCCGCCCATCAGGATGTCCTCAAACGCGAAGGAATGCCCGAAGACCTCCCCTACTTTCTGCAGGACTTTGACCGCTTCCGCCACGATCTCCGGGCCGATGCCGTCGCCCGGGATACACACGATCCGGTATTCCATTATTTTATTCCTTTCCAAAAAGACGGAAAAGGGACAGCGTAGTGGCGCCGTCCCGGTTGCGTTTCCCTGTGTATTTCAGAGGCTTACTTCTCGGCCGGCGCGGAAGCCTGTCCGGGCTTCTCGATATCGGAGATGGCGGCCTTCTTCATGGGGATGCGGCAGTTCTTGTTGTTGCCGAACTCCACGATGACCATGTCGTTGGTCACGTCGATGATGGTGCCGTAGAAGCCGGACGTGGTGCACACATAGTCACCGATCTCCACGCGGGAAAGCAGTTCCTGATGCTGTTTGGCTTCCTTGCGCTGCGGGCGGATGGAGATGAAGTACATGATGGCGATGAAGATCGCGAAATAGATGACGATGAACCAGATGTTCATCCCGCCGCCGCTTGCCGTTGCCAGTAGATTCTGCATGATATCCTCCACAGTATAAAATGTGACGTTCTATTGCTCCTGCGCCCGAAGGCGCCTGAAACCGTTTAGTGTTCCCCTTCGGAAAGAGCCGCCAGGGCTTCGGCCTTGAACGCCGCGTAGCGGTGTTCGCGGATGGCCGTGCGGATCTCCTCCATGAGGTGGTTGTAGTAGTACAGATTGTGCAGCACCATGAGGCGCAGCCCCAGCATCTCGCCGGCCTTGAGCAGGTGGCGGATGTAGCCGCGGGAGTACCGGCGGCAGGCCGGGCACTGACACCCCTCCTCGATGGGCCTCTCATCCAGCGCGTATTTCGCGTTCATGAGGTTCATCTTGCCGTGATGCGTGTAGGCGTGGCCGTGACGGCCGTTGCGCGACGGGTAGACACAGTCGAAGAAGTCCACCCCGCGGTCCACCGCCTCCAGGATGTTGGCGGGAGTGCCGACGCCCATCAGGTAGACGGGCTTGTGCCGGGGCAGCTCCGGGACCGTGACGTCCAGCACGCGGTACATCTCCTCATGCGTCTCGCCGACGGCCAGACCGCCCACCGCATACCCGGGCAGGTCAAAGGAAGCGATCTGCCTGGCGTGCGCGATGCGGATATCCTCTTCCACGCCGCCCTGGTTGATGCCGAAGAGCAGCTGGTGGGGATTGAGCGTATCCGGCAGAGCGTTCAGCCGGTCCATCTCCCGTTTGCAGCGCTCCAGCCACCGCGTGGTGCGCTCCACCGACGGCAGGATGTAGGAGCGCTCCGCCTTGGACGGCGGGCACTCGTCAAACGCCATGGCGATGGTGGACGCCAGGTTGGACTGGATGCGCATGCTCTCTTCCGGGCCCATGAAGATGCGCCGCCCGTCCACGTGGGACTGGAACGAAACGCCTTCTTCTTTGATCTTGCGCAGGCCCGCCAGCGAGAACACCTGGAACCCGCCCGAATCCGTGAGCACCGGCCGGTTCCAGTTCATGAACTTCCGGATGCCGCCCATCTGCCGGACGACGTCATCGCCCGGGCGCACGTGCAGGTGATAGGTGTTGGACAGTTCCACCTGCGTGCCGATGGTACAGAGGTCTTCGGTGGACACCGCGCCTTTGATGGCGGCGGCCGTCCCCACGTTCATGAAGGCCGGGGTTTCAATGGGCCCATGCACCGTTTCCATATGCGCGCTCTTGGCGCGCCCGTCTTCCGCTACGATCCGATACATGAACCCTCCACAGCCAGAAATCGGCACCGCACAGCCTCCCAAACGAAAAAGCCGGGCGGTATCTTCGGTATTATACCGAATCCGTCCGGCTTTTTCAATGTGTTCTTTTCACTCCGTAAACGAGCGGATTTACGGTGGAGCGGGGACACCGCCCTTACCCGACGGGAACCTCCACGGCTGCATCCGGCTCTTTGGCTCCTTCCGCCTCTTTTCCGGCGGCTTCCGGCTCGTTTTCCGGTTCCGGGTCCTCCGTGTGTTCCCACATCTCCCACTCGTTGGCCTCGGTGTTCACGCCGTCCAGATGCACTCTGCCGATGTTCAGGCCGTTCTCGCGGCCGATCTCCTTCCAGCGCTTGAGCGTCATTTCATCCCACTGTTTGCGGAAGGGTCCCAGAAGCTTGCGCATGGCATTGCCGTACCCATGGGCGCCCAACTGCTCCGGCAGCGGCTCCATGGACAGGTTTTTGGCCAGTTTCACGCTTTCCACGTAATAGTAGGCCGCCCAGCGCGCACGCCTCCGGTACTCGAGCTGCCTCTTTTTTTCTTCCTCGTGCTCGTGAGCCGCCCGGACACACTTTTCCTTCAGTGTCTTGGCCGCACGCAGGATGCCGCTCACCGTGTTGGCCAGAAGGATATCCGTCACATCCCCCCTGGCGTTCAACTCTCTCACTTTATTGGACAGACGGTTGATGAACTCATCAAAATAACGGGCCGCCTCCGTTTCGTCGCGATACCCTTCGATCAGCTGCATGGCCATCAGATCCGCCTGCTTCCGGCTGGCCAGATCGATGCGTTGGTTATCCGGCATTTGCGTTCCCATCCTTTCCGAGAAGCAAAAACATCAAGGTTCCAGGAAAGAATATACCCTGCTGTCCAACGAATGTCCAACAAAAACGACAGGTTTTACGCGTTGATCACGCCGCCGCAGTACTCGCAGCACCCGTTCGCATCCGGGAACGTGGTGGCGCCGCACAGCGGGCAGGTGACTTTGATCTTGGGAGCGGCGGCTGCCTGCGCCTGCGCGCGCGCTTCCGAGCGGGTGCTGGTGAAGAACTCGCAGATCTCCGCAGCCATCTTCTCATACTCCTGGTACTCGGTGTTGAGCCCTGCGCGCGCGATGGTCATCTGCGTGCGCCGCACCGTGCCGATGGACGGCACCGCCGGGGCAAAGCCGGTGGAGACGCTGGACGGATTGATGCGGAAGCGCATCTCGTTGAAATACGGATGGTTGACGTGCAGGATGATGTAGAAGTTGTAGCTGTATTTGTACTTCGGAGGGACGTAGCTGACCAGTTTCCCCTCGTTGTCCTTGCGCTTCTCTTCCGATTTGCTCTCGTCGATGTCCACGTCGCACCCGGTCACCTGGGAGAGGTCCAGCACGTCGGGGTTGGCGTCGTCGATCTTGCTGGCCGACGTGACCATGAACTTGCCGGCGTTCTCATCCACGTAAACTTTGGTGCTGCGGCCCATGGTGCGGGTGGTGTTGAAAGCCTTCACCAGTTCCTTGTTCTGTTCGCGCATGTCGATCTGCGCCTTGATCTCTTCCACGGTGCTGGACCGGCGGTCCGAAAACCACGGTGAGAGTTTGGCCGCGCAGGTCTTGCAGCAGTTGCCGTCTTCGAGCTTCCGGTTGCCCAGCAGGCCTATATCCCCGCCGCAGATGGAGCACTGTTTTTTCTCAAACAAGCCTTTTAAGAATGCCATATCGTCCCTCCTTGTGTGATCAGCATAACACTGGTTACAGTATACTCAAAACCGCGTCCGGTTTCACTGGCAGAACTGTCAGTGCGCGGTCCCGCCGTCGGAAAAATGGCCGTCTATCTTCCGCATCCGCAGAAATACCGTTCGACAAAGCCCCCGGCATGAGCCATAATGAAACTGTAACCATTGTCCGTCATACAGCGTGTGACGCTTCTCTTCTCTTTCGGAGGTGAACGGATGTATTACAACGAACTGGCTGGCCTGAACGTTTCGGCGCTGGGTATGGGCAACATGCGCCTCCCTACCATCGGCGGCGACCCGAAAGCCCCGATCGACCGGGCGGTCGCCGAAAAGATGATCCACACCGCCATCGCCGGCGGCATCAACTATTTTGATACAGCCTACCGCTATCACGGCGGCGAATCCGAGACGTTTCTGGGCGATGTGCTCTCGCAGTATCCGCGGGAGAGCTATTATCTGGCCAGCAAATATCCGGGCCACATGATGGTGCGCAAGGGCGGCCTGAACGTGGGCTTCAAGGGGCTTCTGGCCGGCCATGCGGATTCCACCCGCAACGCCGTGTTTGAGGAGCAGCTGGAGAAATGTAAGACCGACTATTTCGATTTCTACCTGCTTCACAACATGAGTGAGTCGTCCTACGAGTTCTTCACCAATGAGAAGTTCGGGCTCATCCCCTACCTGCAGGAGCAGAAGGCCGCCGGCCATATCCGCCACCTGGGCATCTCCTCACACGGAAGCCCCGAGACCATCGACAAATTCCTCACCCGCTATGAGGGCGTGTTCGATGTGGTGCAGATCCAGCTGAACTATCTGGACTGGAAGCTGCAGAACGCCAAAGCCAAGTACGACGTGATCACTAAGCACGGCCTGAAGGTGGTGGTCATGGAGGGCATCCGCGGCGGCCGCCTGGCCAAGCTTCCGGAAGCCGGCCAAGCCATCCTGGATGCCGCCGGCATCACGGAATCCCCCGCCAGCCTGGCCCTGCGGTGGCTGCAGACCCTGCCCGGCGTGGCGGTGGTCCTCTCCGGCATGAGCACGCCGGAGCAGCTCTCCCAGAACCTTCAGACCTTCGCCACTCATAACCCGCTGCCCGCCGATCAGTGCGCGCTGCTCTCCCGCGTGGCGGACTCCATGCTCACCCTCGTGCCCTGCACCGCCTGCCGTTACTGTACCGACGGCTGCCCGATGGGGCTGAACATCCCGCGGCTGATGCAGCTGTACAATGAAGAAGTGAATGGCGGCGGCATGCTCACCTTCACCCGCGCGGAAGACGCCGTCGGCGAAGACCCCGCCCAGTGCATCGGGTGCGGCTCCTGCGCCGCCCTCTGCCCGCAGAGCATCGACATCCCGGGGATCATGGCGAAGTTCGCAGAGATGCTGGCCAAGTAAAAACAGAGGGACCGATCGATCAGCTCATGATAAACGGGTAGCCGCACAAACTCACGCGGCTCCGGATTCCCTCCACGCTTCGTACGGGCTCCTTGCCTTTTTGCCTCCGCCATTGGCCCGCCCCTCCCGCCTCCATCAGGGCGGGTCGGCTCCGGGGCGGGCGGCATCCGGCAAAAAGGCTTCACGTCGCCCTACAGGCGCGTTCCGGGAACACCGGAGCCCGCGTCATTTTCTCGCTTCCACCGGTACCTTGCTCCCGCGACACGCGTGCCGCTCCCGAGGAAACCTCGGCGGCAGCTGCCGGTGAGGCTGACCATCCGCCCTGACGGCCGATAAACGGCGCGCTTTTAGCGAAGGCGATATCCACTGCCTACGGAATCCACATCGGATACAGCACGAAAAAGACCTTCCCGACGGAGACTCGCTTGCGAGGCTCCCAAAGGGAAGGTCTTGCTGTATCCGATGTGAGATGAAGTTGGC
>CAMJGH010000101.1 GCA_946405185.1 uncultured Lachnospiraceae bacterium | reverse complement strand
CAGAAAATCTCAATGAATTTTCAGGTATTGGAGTATACTGTTCAGTTATCAAGGTGCTTACCAGGCTCATAAAGGAATCAGGAATTCATATCCCTAACATCCTGTATGAGCTTTGCGGAGAAGGAGGGATTTGAACCCTCGCGCCGCTATCAACGACCTGCACCCTTTCCAGGGGTGTCCCTTCGACCACTTGGGTACTTCTCCATGTGCTCAAATCGTAAATGCTTTATTCAGTTTGGTGGATTTGAACCCACCTGCGCGAAGCAAGCTTCGCTCCAGATGTGGGACGCCAGCACTCACTCCGTTCGTTGGGCGTCCCATCATCGCGCGCTCCAACGACCTGCACCCTTTCCAGGGGTGTCCCTTCGACCACTTGGGTACTTCTCCATGTGCTCAAATCGTAAGTGCTTATTCAGTTGCCGCCCTGCGGAGGACGGAGCGGAGAGGATGGGATTCGAACCCATGCGCCCTTGCGGACAAACGGTTTTCAAGACCGCCTCGTTATGACCACTTCGATACCTCTCCAGTTTGCGGAGACCGGATTTCCTGCCAAAATGGCGCAAAAGAAACCCGCCGTTTTGCGACGGCGTTGACTAATATAGCACGGGGTTTTGAAGAAGTCAAGAAAGAATTTTCAAATTCTCGCCTGCTTTTTCAGGTAGAGTTCTGCGGCCGGCAGATCCTCCGGTACGGTCACTTTGATATTGTCGTGAAAGCCTTCCACCATGTGGACCGGATGGTCCGTATAGAGTTCCACCACCGAGGCATCGTCCGTGACCGCGCGTCTGTCGGGAGCGGCGTTCATGACCGCGTAGGCCCGGCGGATGAGCGGCAGGGAAAAGGCCTGGGGGGTCTGCACTTCCCACAGGGTGGACCGGTCGACGGTCTCCTGTACCACGCCGGCAGTATCCGTACGCTTCACGGTGTAGACGACGGGCACGCCCACCACGCAGGCGCCGCACGCTTTCATCTCCCGGATGGTCTTCTCTACAGTCTCCGGCCGCAGGCACGGGCGGGCTGCATCCTGGATGAGCACCCAGGCGCATGCCGGTGACAGCGCTGCCAGGCCGTGCTGCACGGAATCGCTGCGCTCCTTGCCGCCGGGCACCACGGCTGTCACCTTCCGGATCACGCCGTCCGCCGTCAGTTCACGCCGCGTCTTCTCCTCTTCGCCCGCCGGGCAGACGATGACGATCTCATCGACATACGGCTCCAGCGCCTGCAGGCACCAGAAGCCCAGCGCCCGGCCGCCCAGCTGCAGAAACTGTTTTTCGGTATCGCTCTTCATGCGGCTGCCGCGCCCCGCGGCCACCACCACGGCGCCGATGGTCTCTCCTGCCATACTCTCTCCTTGCCGCGTAAGCCCTCAGGCCAGGGCCAGGCCCGGATCCGCGTTCAGATCCCACCCGGCGCGCGCGCCGTTCACAAAGTCATAGTAACCGGCACTGGCGATCATGGCCGCGTTGTCGGTGCAGAAAACGGGCTGCGGGCAATAGAAGCGGTACCCGTGCTTCTCACAGGCCGCGGCAAAGCCGGCCCGCAGGGCGGAATTGGAGGCCACGCCCCCCGCCAGCGCCACTTTCTTCATATCAAACTCGCGGGCCGCCAGCATGGCGCGGTCCACCAGCATCTCCACCACCGTCTTCTGAAACGAAGCGGCCACATCCGCGCGGCTGACGGTCTCGCCGGTCATCTCCGCGTGGTTCAGGTAGTTGAGCACCGCGGACTTCAGACCGGAAAAGCTGAAGTCGTACGGATTGTCTTCAAAATGCGGGTGCGGGAACACGATGGCTTCCGGGTTGCCTTCTTTGGCCAGCTTGTCCACCTTCGGGCCGCCCGGATACCCCAGGCCGATGGCGCGCGCCACCTTGTCGAACGCCTCGCCCGCCGCGTCATCGCGCGTGCGGCCGATGATCTGGAAATCCGTGTAATCGCGCACGATGGACAGATGCGTGTGCCCGCCGGAGACCGTCATGCACAGATACGGCGGTTCCAGATCCGGGAACGAGATATAGTTGGCGCACACGTGCCCCTTGATGTGGTTGACGCCCACCAGCGGCTTGTCCGCCGCCCAGGCGATGGCCTTCGCGGCCGCCACGCCCACCAGCAGTGCGCCCACCAGGCCGGGGCCCGCCGTCACGGCCACCGCGTCGATCTGCTCCAGCGTGACGCCGGCCTCGCGCAGCGCCGCCTCGATGACGGGGCTGACGGCCTCGATGTGCCGGCGGGAGGCCAGTTCCGGCACCACACCGCCGTAGATGGTGTGCAGCGCGATCTGCGACGAGATCACGTTGGAGAGCACCTCGCGGCCGTTCTTCACCACGGCTGCCGCGGTCTCATCGCAGGAGGATTCCACCCCCAGAATGAGGATATCCTGCGCACTCATGCCTCTTCCTCCTCAAAACAAAGATCCACGCTCATGCCGTCCTTGCCGGCTTTGGCCGCCGGGAAGATGCCCCGGATCTCGTCCATAAACTGCTCCGGCCAGTTCATCGACGGCGAGAAATGCGTCAGCCACAGCTCGGCCGGCTGCGCCTGCACCGCCAGGCGGGCAGCTTCCTGCATCATCATGTGCCGGTGCTCTTTGGCGTTGGCCAGCTTGTCCGGCTCCCCGTACATGCCTTCGAGGATCATCAGGTCCGCTTTGCTGCCGCACTCCGCGATGGCCGGCACCGGCCGCGTATCCGTGCAGTACAGGACTTTGAGCCCCTTGCGGTCCGGGCCCAGCACCATGTCCGGCGTGTAGGTGACACCGTCCTCGGTGATGGTCTGGCCCTTCTGCAGCGGGTTCCAGTATTTCAGCGGGATGCCGGCCGCTTTGGCCCGCTCCGCGTCAAACCGGCCGGTCCGCAGGATCGACACGGTATACCCCAGGCACGGCACGCGGTGCTGCGCCTTGAACGGCTGAATGTGAAAGCCAGCCAGATCCAGCACCTCGCACTCCATGATCTCGGTGATCTCCACCTCAAACGGCAGCTCCGGCGCGATGGTGCGCAGCGCCCCGACCACCCGGCCGATGCCCTTTGGGCCGGCGATGGTGAGCGGTTCGGTGCGCCCCGAATTGCCGATCATCAAAAGCAGGCCCGGCAGGCCGCTGATGTGGTCGGCATGAAAATGCGTGATCAGGATGACATCGATGGGCTTGAACGTCCAGCCTTTCTCCTTGATGGCGATCTGCGTGCCTTCGCCGCAGTCGATCAGCAGGTTGTGGCCGTTGTAGCGCATCATGCAGGAGGTGAGCCACCGATACGGCAGCGGCATCATGCCCCCGGTTCCCAGCAGACAGACTTCGAACATAGTGATTCCTTTATACGGACCGGCTCATGATCACGGCGTTCTCCGTGGGATGCCGGTAATAGTCTTTGCGGACGCCTCCCTCGCGGAAGCCTTCCTTCTGATATAAAGCGCGTGCGGCGGCGTTGCCCTCCCGCACTTCCAGATAGGCGTGCGTGATCTCGTGCTCCGCCATCCACTGCAGCCCGGCCAGAAGGAGCGCCCGTCCGATGCCGTTTTTACGCGCGGAAGGCCTGACGGCGATGCTGCCGATATCCGCTTCATCGGCCGCGTAGAGCACGCACAGATACCCGGCCACCTCGCCGTCCTTTTCGGCCACGAACAGCTGGTAGCGGTCCTTCCATTCTCCGAGAGCGTTGGCGAAATCCGATTCCGGCCAGGCGTTTACCGGCCCGAAACTCTCCAGCTCGATGGCGGCCACGGCCGGCACATCCTCCGGGCGGCCTTCGCGCACGGTCACCGCGGCTTCCTTACGGATGCGCTTCGCGCGCTCGCGCTCAGCCTGCGAGGCCCGCAGATAGACCGGCCGGAAATCCCCGGCGGCCACCGCCTCGCCCGCTTCCAGGAGAGCCGCGCCCAGCACCGCCACCGCGCCGGCCCGCTGGCCGTCCAGGTAAGGCGGAGCCATGTGCCACGGCACCGTGAGTTTCTCCTCCAGCACCGGCCGGTACGCAGCCGCGCCGTCGCCCAGCACCGTGACCGGGCGGCCGAAGGCGTTCAGCCGGCCGGCCAGTTCGGCCGCCGACAGCGCGCACTCCTCCATGAGCGGGTGCAGGGCGCCTTCTTTCCACTCGTACACGCAGGTGTACACCTGGCTGCGGCGGGCATCCATCATGGGACAGATGAGACCATCCGTACCGATGACGAGCGACGCCATGGCCGCCAGCGTGGAGACCGGAACCAGCGGCACATTAAGCGCCAGCCCCAGGCCGATGGCCGTGGCCGCGCCGATGCGCAGGCCCGTGAAGGACCCCGGCCCGCGGGAGACCGCGATGGCACTCACCGCATGCTTGTCCCGCCCGCTGCGCGCAAAAATCTCATCGATCATGGGCAGCAGCGTCTGCGAGTGCGTCAGTTTGTCGTTGAGAGTATATTCCGCCAGGACGCGGCCGTCGGCGTACAGTGCCGCCGATGCCACCGTCCCGGTGCTTTCCACTGCCAGGATCATACAGGCTCCTTGGGGATAAAATAGTAAAGAAAGGATCCGTCACTCCACCGTGATCAGACGGTCATCGAACACCTCACGGCTCTTTTCGATGGTCACGTGAACGGCCGTTTCCGGGATGAGCTCTTCGATCAGCTGCGACCACTCGATCAGGCAGACGCCCTCGCCGAAGAAGTATTCCTCCCAGCCGATCTCGTCCATCTCCTCCGGATCGCCGATGCGGTAGACATCGAAGTGGTACAGCGGAAGCCGGCCGCCTTCGTACACCTGCAGAATGGTGAAGGTCGGGCTGTTGACATACCCGGGAACCCCCAGGCCTTCGGCAAAGCCCTGGGCAAACACCGTCTTGCCCGCGCCGAGGTCACCGTCCAGACAGATGATCTGCCCGGGCGTGGCGTGAGCCGCCAGTTCGGCCGCGAATGCTTTTGTCTCTTCGGGACTGTGCGTGGTCACCTGCCGCATGTCTGCCTCCTCCTTGTTCCGTCGACTGTTCAGTATAACAAGTTTGCCCGTCCGGCGCAAGGTGCGCCGCACAAGGGATGACAAGGCCGGCAAAAAATGCTATAGTAAGAAAAAATGCAGGAGGTGCCTGCCATGAAAAAAGAAAAGAATACCGCACCGGCCCCCGAGATCCCCGCGGACAAGAAGCCGGGACATGTCTGGCCGTATCTGGTGGAAGCGCTGCTGGAAGCCGCGTTGGCTGCCATCCTGTTCATCTGGAAGGATGACGGTGCGCTCATCCTGCGCATCGTGCTGAGCGCGGTGCTGATCCTGACCGGCATCGTCAACATCAGCCGCTACGTGGCCGGCAAGTTTACGGACTTCGGTCTGGAGCTGCTGGGCGGCACGGTGCTCTTGGGCCTGGGCCTGTCCTTCATCATCCACGCGGATGACTACGGAACGCTCTTCATGCTCATCCTCATCCTGCTGATCATCACCGACAGCCTGGTGGACCTGCGCCGCGCGTTCCTGCTGAAGGAGCACGAGTTCACGTTCTGGTACGTGCTGCTCTTCTTCTCCGTGGCCGCCGTGGTGCTCTCCATCCTGCTCTACTTCTGGCCGGGGATGTTCGGCGACAGGATCCTCTACGTGATCGGCGGCGTGCTCGTCTACGAAGCCGTCTCCACGGTGCTCACCACCCTGTGCTTCTTCGCGATGCGCGGCCGTGAGATGCGCAAGCTGAAGAGCCTGGCGAAGCAGGAGGCCGCCAACGCGCCGGAGCCGGCCGCAGCTCCCGCCGGTGATCCGCCCGTCCCGGAAGGCTTTGACGATACCACGGAAATGGTCGAGCCGTAACCTTTCCCCAACAAAAATCCCGCCCCCAAAAAGGGCGGGATTTTTGCTGTCTTAACGGTCAGCGGTCATGCTCCATGCGCCAGTTGATGCAGCGCTGCAGGTACTCCACATACTCCGGGTTCTTGCACATGCCCTTGCCGGACGTGTCGGAGATCTTGGCCACATCCATGCCGTTGCAGGCGGTGGTCTTCATGACGATATTCAGCGCCGGCACACAGGTGTCGTTGGAGATATAGGTGCCGATACCGAAGGCCACCTTGGCGCGGCCGGCAAAGTGCTCGGCGATGACGTTGGCGCGCTCGAAGTTCAGGCTGTCGGAGAACAGCAGCGTCTTCTGCGTGCCGTCGATCCCCAGCTTGGCATAGTGGGCCAGCATCTTCTCACCCCACTCGATGGGATCCCCCGAGTCATGCCGCACGCCGGAGAACAGCGTGGCGTAGGTCAGCTGGAAATCCCGCAGGAAGCAGTCCGTGGTGATGGCATCGGTCAGTGCGGTACCGTTTAAGACGCCGTACTCCTTCACCCAGGCATCCAGCGCGTACCAGTTGGAGTAGGCGGGGTTGTGCTTGTGGTTGCCCTGGCCCACGCACATGATCCACTCGTGCGCCATGGTGCCCACCGGGGTGACGTGATGCTTTTTGGCCAGATACACATTGGACGTACCCACGAAGCGGGCGTTCGGGAAGTTTTCGGACGCCAGCCGCTCCACGGCCAGCTCCTGCGCTTCGGCCGACAGGCGGCGGCGCAGGCCGAACTCCGAGAACGTGGACAGCATGTAGCGGCCGGACTTGAGCCACCCGATCTTCTCTTCGAGCTTCTCCCGGAAACTGGCCATCAGCGTGTCGTAGTCGTACTGCATGCGGAAGTACACTTCGTTGACGATGGCGAGCGTGGGGATCTCATACATGGACGTGTTCAGCCAGGTGCCGCGCGTCTCGATGGACAGCCCCGACGGGCCGTCTTCGGTGATGGAGAAATCCTCGTAGCGCGGCTGCCACAGACGCAGGAAGTCCACGTACGACCCCTTGATCCAGACGATGCTGTGCAGGTATTCCAGCTCCTCCTCCGTAAAGCGCAGGCTGCAGAACAGCTTCACCTGCCGGCGGATCTCCTCCACCATCTCCGGCGTAAAGTGCACATCGGTGTTGCGGCACTTGAACGTCCAGGTGGTCTTGTAGTCCGAGAACTGGTGATAGATCGCCTGTCCCATGCTGAACTTGTACATGTCGGTTTCCAGAAGGCTGGTGATGATCGGATGCATGGTGCCCCTCCTTCGCCGCCGCGGCGGCTCTTCGTTTGATCAGAAGCTTTTGAGCAGATTGCTCACCCGCTTATATAATAGCATAACCAGCACGGAATCGATCACCCCTTTTATGAGATTGAAGGGCGTGACCGCGATGATGACGAACGTCAGGACATTGTTGATACCGGCGTTGACGGCCGTGCCGGCGGCGATGATGTTCTCCATGCCGCCGTAGAAGCCGGCGTAGAGCGGCAGCAGCACGTACGCGTTCATGAGCGCGCCGGCTCCCGCCATGCAGACGGTGCCGAGCGCCAGCCCGGCGATGGCCCGCTTCAGGGTTTTCTTCTTCCAGTAGATAAGCCCCGCCGGCAGCAGGAACGCGCACCCGATGACCAGGTTGGCCAGTTCGCCCACGTAGGCGGTGCCGGACCCCTTGAACAGGATCTTCAGGAGGATCTTGACCAGCTCGATCAGCACGCCGGCCACCGGCCCCATGGCAAACGTCCCGATGAGCACGGGCACTTCCGAGAGGTCGATCTTGTAGAACGGCGGGGCGATGACGGGCAGCGGGAACTCCAGGAAGATCATGAGCACCGCAGCCAGCGCCGCAAGCATGGCGATGGCGACCACGTTTTTGACTGAGAGCACTTTGTGTTTTTCCGTATTCATCCGGAACCCCTTTCCGCCGGACAGAGCCGGCCGCAGAAGGCGGACACCGCCGCCGTCGGTCAGGAAATCCCGCATAAAAAGCCCCGGGGACTGCCCCGGGGCTTTGAATATCCGATGATGAGCGCCAGTCTGGCGCCTGCAGCGGAATCTTCTCTCATCCAGACTTTGGCCAATGGCCGTTCACTGTCGGTACCGGAATCTCACCGGTTCGGCCTGATAACAGGTTCGCGGACTGTACCGCCGGTTGGGGATCACACCCAGCCCCGAAGATTTCCTGTATGAAACTGCGCACAGTATAACGCGCCGGATACTGTCCTGCAAGTTCTTTTTTGCGTGCGCTTTCCCGCTGCCGCCAGCTTACTTTTTCTTCTGCTGGATGCCCTTCATGGTCAGCGCGATGCGCTTCCTGGCCGGATCCACCGAGAGCACGCGGACGGTGACCACATCGCCGATCTTCACCGCGTCCAGCGGGTGCTTGATGAAGCGGTCGGAGAGCTGCGAGATGTGCACCAGGCCGTCCTGATGGACGCCGATGTCCACGAAGGCGCCGAAGTCGATGACGTTGCGGACG
>CAMJGH010000100.1 GCA_946405185.1 uncultured Lachnospiraceae bacterium | reverse complement strand
CGCCAAGGTGGCGCGTGACCAGGGCATCCTTACCGTCGGCGTGGTCACCAAGCCGTTTGCGTTCGAAGGCCGCACCCGCATGCAGAATGCCGCTTCCGGCATCGAGCGCCTCAAGGAAGCCGTCGACACCCTCATCGTCATCCCGAACGACAAGCTTCTGCAGATCGTTGACCGCCGCACCAGCCTGCCGGACGCCTTAAAGCGTGCGGATGAAGTGCTGCAGCAGAGCGTGCAGGGCGTCACGGATCTGATCAACGCGGAAGCCCTCATCAACCTGGACTTCGCGGACGTGCAGAGCGTCATGCAGAACAAAGGCCTGGCCCACGTGGGCATCGGCACGGCCAGCGGCGACAACAAGACCGTGGATGCCATGCATATGGCCATCGAGAGCCCGCTGCTGGAGACCACTATCGACGGCGCGAGCGATATCATCATCAACGTCTCCGGTGACGTGGACCTGCTCGAAGTCAACGAGGCGGTGGACATGATCCGCAGCATGGCGGCTGATGACTGCAACATCATCTTCGGTGCCAACTACGACGCCTCCCTGAGCGATACCGCCACCGTGACCGTCATCGCCACGGGCGTTGCGGACCGCAGCAGCGGCATCAAGCCCATCTTCCCGGGCCGCACGGCCGTCAAGCCTCAGCCGGCCGCTCCGGCGGGCCCTACGGCGGAAGAACTGTCCAAGCGCATTTCCTCCGCTCCCACGCAGGTGAGACCGTCCAATCCCCGCAATACGGAAGAGGGCCCGGTGCTTCCTTCTTTCCTGCAGCGCAGAAAGTAATCTGATCATCCGGCGGCTGTGCGCGTGGCGTACAGCCGCTTTTTGTTTGTGACACCAGAGGCAGAGGCCAGAACGGGAGGTGTGTATGGTACTGGATACCGTGCTTGCCGGCGCGTACGTCTGCGCGCCGTCCACCGGCTGGAAGGCCGTGCGCGCGGATGTCGGAATCGCCGAAGGGCGCATCGCCGCGGTGGGGGATCTGTCCTGCGCCGAAGCGGAGGATGTGCGCGATGCCTCCGGGTGCATCCTGATGCCCGGCCTCATCAACACGCACTGCCACGGGGACATGACGCTGGCGCGCGGCTTCGGTGACGGCCTGACGCTGGCCGGCCAGAACGAAGCGTTTGCGGACACCGGCTGGTTTTACAGCCTGATCACCGACGAGGGGCGGCTGGTCTCCCGGAAACTCACCTACCTGGAAGCCCTGCGCTCCGGCACCACCTACCTGTGTGAGAACATGTACTGGACGCTGGGGAGCGCCTCGGCGCAGGCTATGGCCGGCCTCGGTCTGATGGGCGTGCTGGCCGAGGACGTCCGCCGGGACTACACCCGGCCGGATGAGTTCTTCTCCGATGAGGAGCTGCTGGCGTTACTGGCGGAGGCGGAAGCCGCCGGCCTGGACATGGTGCTGGGCAGCATCTCCGAAGAAGACTACGAGCCGTCCCGCCTGCGCGCCATCGAAGCCATCCGGAAGCGTACAGGCCTGGGTAAGACCTGCCACCTGGCCGAGACCGACTGGCGCATGGACCGCATCGCCCGTGAGTATCACACCACGCCCATCCGGATGCTCGCCGGGTGCGGGGCACTGGACGCCGGCACCGTGGGTTCACACGTGGTGCACGCAGACGCGGAAGACATCCGGTTGCTGGCGGCCCACGGCGTGAGCGTGTCCAACACGCCGGCCTGCGAGATGAAGATCGCTGATGGTGCGGCGCCCATCACCGCCATGGTGAAAGCCGGCGTGAACGTCTGCCTGGGCACCGACGGCGCCATGTGGGATAACACGAATGACATGTTCGGCGCCATGAAGGCCATGGCGCTGCTGCAGAGCCTCACCTCCGGCGTGGACGCGCTGAAGCCGGAAGAGATCCTCTCGATGGCCACCGTAAACGGCGCGAAGGCCTTCGGGCGTGAAAAGGACATGGGGGATATCCGCGAAGGGATGCTGGCCAACCTCATCACCGTGCGCGTGTCCGGCAAGCCGAAGTTCATCCCGTTCGTGCCGGGAGAAGGCGGAAATGCAGCGTCCCTGCTGGTCTTCAACGCCCGCGGGGAGGACGTGGAGGATGTCTACGTGCGCGGGCAGCGGGTGGTGAAAAACGGCCGCCATGCCTACGCGGATCTGGAGAAGATCGCTGAAACCGTACAGCGGACAGCGGAGCGCATCGCCGCCCACGAACAGACGAAACGAGCCGCCCGATAAGCAGCGGGCGCGGAAAGGAAGCATATGTTAAAGAGTCAGGAGATCCGCAAACTCTCGCCGGAGATGGACCCGCTGCGCATGGGCATGGGCTGGACGGCGGAGGATCTGGAGAAGCCGCAGATCATGGTGGAGAGCACCTACGGGGATTCGCACCCCGGCTCCGCCCACCTGAACCGCTTTGTGGAGAACGCCGTGGCGGCTGTGAACGCCTCCGGCGGCAAGGCCGCCCGCTATTTTGCCACGGACCTGTGCGACGGCATGAGCCAGGGGCACGACGGCATCAACTACTCGCTGGCGCACCGCGAGGCCATCGTGAACCTCGTGGAAGCGCAGGCCAACGCCACCACCTTTGACGGCGGCGTGTTCATCGCCAGCTGCGACAAGGCCATGCCCGCCATGCTCATGAGTATCGGCCGCCTGAAGGAGATGTCCGCCATCGTGGTGACCGGCGGCGTCATGGAAGGCTTTGAACTGCCGAAGGAGTACGTGGAAAACGACCCGGGCTGCGCCATCAACGAGCTGCTGACGCTCGAGCAGATCGGCAAGTTTGCCGCCCAGTACGAGCGCGGCGAGATCCCGGAAGAGCAACTGACCTACTACAAGCACCACGCCTGCCCGTCCTGCGGCGCGTGTTCGTTTATGGGCACGGCGTCTACCATGCAGGTGACGGCCGAGGCCCTGGGCCTGATGCTGCCCGGCACCGCGCTGATGCCGGCCACCGCGCCGGAACTGGCCGAAGCCGCTTCGGCAGCCGGTCGCCAGGTGCTGGAACTCGTGAAGCGCGGCATCACCGCGGCGGACATCGTCACGGAGAAGAGCTTTGAGAACGCCGTCATGGTGCACGCGGCCATCGCCGGCTCCACCAACGCCCTCATGCACATCCCGGCCATCGCGCACGAGTTCGGCTTCACCATGGATGCGGATACCTTCGACCGGATGCACCGCGGGGCCCACTATCTGCTGAACATCCGCCCGTCCGGCGACTGGCCGGCGCAGTACTTCTACTATGCGGGCGGCGTGCCGCGCATCATGGAGGAGATCAAAGACCATCTGCACCTGGACGTGATGACCGTCACCGGCAAGACGCTGGGCGAAAACCTGGAGGATCTGAAAAAGAGCGGCTTCTACGAGAAGTGTGACGCGCTGCTGGCCGAGAAGACGAAGTTCTTCTCCCGGAAAGTCACCCGCGCGGACATCATCCGCCCGTACGATGATCCCATCGGCACGGACGGTTCCATCGCGGTGCTGCGCGGCAACCTGGCCCCGGAGGGGTGCGTGATCAAGCACACCGCCTGCCCGAAGGAGATGTTTGCCGCCACGCTGACCGCCCGCCCGTTTAACTCGGAGGAGGAAGCCATCGATGCGGTGCTGCACGGCCGCATCCATCCGGGCGATGCCGTGATCATCCGCTACGAGGGGCCGCGCGGCTCGGGCATGCCGGAGATGTTCTACACCGGCGAAGCCATCTGCTCGGATCCGGAACTCGCCGCCTCCGTGGCGCTCATCACCGACGGACGCTTCTCCGGCGCCTCCCGCGGCCCGGTCATCGGACACGTCAGCCCGGAAGCCGCCGCCGGCGGGCCCATCGCGCTGGTGGAAGAGGGCGATATCATCGAACTGGATGTGAAAGCCCGGAAGCTGGCGCTGGTCGGAACCAAAGAAGGGAAGAAGACGGCGGAGGAGATGGAGAAAGTGCTGGCCGAGCGCAAGGCGGCCTGGCCGGGGTTTGAGAGCAAGTACAAGCACGGATTGTTGAAACTCTACAGTCAGCATGCGGTGAGTCCCATGAAGGGGGCATATATGGAATGACGAGCGGCATCTGCTGTTCGCTGACCTCCACCCGTTCCGGCTGAGCACAACACTCCGGTGAACTATCCGCCAACGGAATCTCAGAACTCAAACGACAAAACCTGCTCTTACGGAGCCTGTAGTCTCCGACGAGCAGGTTTTATTCATGTCGTTTTCGTTCTGGCTTCCGTAAGCGGAGGATTTCACCTCCGTTAAAAGCGTGCTCTGATCCGCCGTCAGGGTGGATGGTCAGTCTCACTGGCAGATGCCTGCCGAAGTTTTCCCTCCCGCTGCAGACGGCTGTACGCGACGGAAGACACAGCGCTCTTCAAAGAAAAGCAGGTGTGTCGCAGGAAACCATTCCGTGCAGGCTCGGCGGCATCGCAAGCGATGCCGCCGCCCTGCAAGTGACGGATTTCCTGCCACGATAAAGTATTCCAGTAAAAACTGCAAGCGGCTTGCCGCTTGCGGTTGTTTACGATAACTGGTTTCCCGCGACACGCCGGCTTCCCCGCTTTAGGCGGAAGGAGAGCGGTCTGTGGCAGGCTCCGGTGTTCCCGAGCCGCGCCTGCGAGCGACGCCCGCTTTTTTGCCGGATGCCGCCCGCCCCGGAGCCGACCCGTCCTGATGGAGGCGGGAGGGGCGGGCATTTGGCGGAGGCAAAAAAGCAAGGAGCGAGGATGAAGCGGTGAGGGAATCCGGAGCCCTCCAAACAAAAATTCTGTTACACCAACTCCCCATCCTCTGTAAACTGCATATCTTCAAATCCTCCGATTGCCTTCACCCCTGGATACTTCCCCGCGACCACATCCTCATAATATCTCTCCGACAACCAGATCTCCCCAATATGCAGACTATTGGCAATCCGAATGACTCTTGCTTTTTCAGGCGTGACCCGCGAGCACGTCCTCAGCGCCATCTGTATGGCCAGTTTGTCTGTGGCCATCACGCACGGTATGCGCGCCGACGTCAGCACCGTGCTCGTGATGCAGTTCGGATACATCTTCTCCGTATCGATGGCATCGTACAGCCGCTTGCTGATCACATCGGCCAGGCCCACGCCCAGCGCGTTTCCGTGCGACTCCTCGGTGAGGCGCAGGAAGACCGTGCGCTGCACCTTCACGCCGCCCGACGCGTACGGCGTGGAAAAGGTTCCGGTGATGTTCGGATCCACGCCGGTGCCGGAATAGTTCTTGCCCATCCGGTCCACGATCAGCACATCGCCTTCGCCCACGATCAGCTTCGGCATGTGCGCGAACGCTATCTGCAGCAGCTCCGGCTCGCGGGTGAGGATGTTCTCCGGCAGGATGGCCTCGAGCAGCAGCGTTTCGTCGTAGGCGTTTTCCACGCAGGGCAGGGCGAAGAGGATCCTGCCGGTGCCGATGACCGTCTCCGCCATGGTGGGAATGTTCTCCGCAATGTGGTCCATCCCGTCGCTGTGCACGAACGACGCGCCGCGCTGTTTGCCCAGGCCCACGGTCATCATCTTGCAGGGGCCGGACTCCACGTGCCCGCGGAAGGCGTTGTGCGGTTTGATGCGGCAGGAGATGATCACCCCGTCCGACTCCCAGGCGTTCTTATCCATATACACCGGTTTGCCAAGAGAGGACGTGCCGATGCGCACGGCCTCCATGGAGGAGAGGAGAGGGCACCCCATGGTCTCTTCCGTGATGCCATACCCGGCCAGGACTTCCCGCTGGCCTTCGGCCGTGGCGCCGCCGTGGCTGCCCATGGCCGGCACGATGAAGGGAGAGGCGCCGGCGCGCTTCACCTGGTCCACGATGGCGCGCGTGATGATATCGACGTTGCGGATGCCGCGCGAGCCGGCGGTTATGGCCACGCGCATACCGGGCTTCAGGCGGGCGGCGATCTCCGGGCGGCTCATTTCGGCTTCGATGACGCCCGGTATCTCATTGGGTGAGAGGTGCGTGCGGTCAAACTCCTGGGCGGCCCGAAACATCTTCGGGATGGGAATGTCCTGCAGCAGGGCGGCCACGGTCCCGTTATCCATGATCTGCATGCTGATACCTCCGTAAACAGACAGTGCATGACGGTTGGCTCTTCTGATGATACCACAGGCCACGAAAAATGTATATTCCGGGCTTTTTCCGCGTCTTCTGTGAACGATTTTCGGTTGCGTGAGCGCACAAAGTGATGTAGAATGCATCCTATCTGTGCGCCCCGGGCACAGATGCGGGGGTTTACGGGGTTAGAGGAAGGCATTTCTTATGAAGAAAGTCGTCAAATTCGGAGGCAGTTCACTGGCCAGCGCCGAGCAGTTCCGCAAGGTGGCGGGGATCATCCACGCCGACCCGGACCGCCGGTATGTGGTGCCGTCGGCACCCGGCAAGCGCTTTAAGTCCGACACCAAGGTGACGGACCTGCTGTACGCGTGCCAGCGGGCGGCCGAAGCCGGACTTCCCATCGATGACAAGATGGAGCTGGTGGCCGAACGCTACCGCGACATCATCCGCGAGCTGGATCTGTCGCTGTCCCTTGAAGACGAGTTTGAAAAGATCAAAAAAGACATTGTTGCCGGCGCCGGCAGCGATTACGCGGCCTCCCGCGGCGAATACCTGAACGGCCAGGTGCTGGCAGCGTTTTTAGGCTTCCCGTTCATCGACGCGGCGGATGTCATCCGTTTCGGCAACACCGGGGCGTTTCTGGGCGATGAGACCAACGACCTGCTGCGCGAGCGCCTCGAAGGCCTGGAGTATGCGGTCATCCCGGGCTTCTACGGGCGCTGCAAGGACGGCCACATCCACACCTTCTCCCGCGGCGGGTCGGACATCACCGGTTCCATCGTGGCCAGAGCGGTGCGCGCGGACATGTATGAGAACTGGACGGATGTGTCCGGCGTGCTCATCACGGACCCGTCCATCATCCCGGATGCCAAGCCCATTCCCATCCTGACGTACCGCGAACTGCGCGAGCTCTCCTACATGGGCTTTTCGGTGCTGCATGAGGAGGCCATCTTCCCGGTGCGCTCGGAAGGCATCCCGATCCACATCCTGAACACCAACGATCCGGCCGCTCCCGGCACCATGATCGTGGATACCACCAGCATCAAGAGCGACTATGTGATCACTGGCATCGCTGGCAAGCGCGGGTTTGTGGCCGTCAACGTGGATAAGGCCATGATGAACGCGGAGATCGGCTTCGGCCGCCGCGTGCTGCAGGCGTTTGAGGACAACGGTATCTCGTTCGAGCACCTTCCGTCGGGCATCGACACCATGACCGTCTTCGTGCATCAGGATGAGTTCGAAGCCAAGGAGCAGCAGGTGCTCTCGCGCATCCGCGAGCTGTGCAGCCCGGATCTGCTGGAAGTGGAGAACGGCATGGCGCTGATCGCCGTGGTGGGCCGCGGCATGCGCTCCCAGCGCGGTACCGCCGGCCGCATCTTCTCGGCACTGGCGCACGCGCGCGTGAACGTCCGCATGATCGACCAGGGGTCGAGCGAACTCAACATCATCATCGGCGTGTCCGATGACGATTTTGCGGCCGCCATCCGCGCCATCTACGATATTTTTGTCAATACGAGACTGTAATGTGTTATAATAGGTACAGCCGCCCGGATGCGGGCGGCTGTGCCTGGTTTATAGGGGGAGCAACGCGCATGGAGATACGGATGCTGCAGGGGGTGGAAGGCGCCAGGAAAGCTGCCGGAAGTGCTGTCGTCATCGACGTGTTCCGGGCCTTTTCGCTGGAAAACTACCTGTTTGCGGCGGGCGTATCGCGCATCCTGCCGGTGGGGCGGGAAGAGACCGCCCGGGAACTGAAGCGCCGCATGCCGGAAGCCCTGCTGGTGGGCGAGCGCCTGGGGGTGAAGCTCCCGGGGTTTGACTACGGCAACTCCCCGTGGCAGATCCGCGAAGCCGCGCTTCCCGGCAGGACGGTCATCCACACCACCTCGGCCGGCACGCAGGGCATCGCCGCGGCGGCTGCAGCCGGAGCGGACGAGATCCTGCCGTCCGCCATGGTCAACGCCCGGGCGGTGGCAGAGTACCTGCTTAAAAAAAGGCCGGCCGTTGTCTCCATCTGCTGCATGGGCTTGAACGGCCGTGAGGAAGCGCCGGAGGATACCATCTGCGGAAACTGGATCCGCGACTGGCTTGTCGGGCGCACGCCGGACATCGAACGGGACCTGGCGAGGCTGCGCGAAGACCCCACGGTGGCGCGCTTTTTCGACCCGGACAAGCAGTGGGTGTTCCCGGAGGGGGACTACCACATGAGCACCGACGCTGACCGCTTTGACCAGGTGCTTTCGGCCGTCCGGCTGGATGAGGATATCTTTGAGACGAAAGTCATTTTTTAAAGGAGGAAAGGCATCATGATCCAGGGTTTTAAGATGAAGCTGTTCGAGGGGCAGGAGGAAGAGTACGAGCGCCGTCACAATCTCCTGTGGCCGGAGATGATCGACATGATCCACGAGCACGGCGGGAAGAACTACACCATCTTCCTGGACCGCG
>CAMJGH010000099.1 GCA_946405185.1 uncultured Lachnospiraceae bacterium | reverse complement strand
ACTGGTCGATGATCTGCTGAGCCCCCTTGACGTAGCAGGCCGTGCCCAGGCAGCAGCCGATGACGTACTTCCCCTTGGGCTCTTCGGAGAAGAGGGAGTAGAAGGTGACCACACCGTGGATCTCCGGAACGGAAATGCCGGTGTATCCGGATACGAGTTCCTGCACGTCGGCGGGAATGTAGCCGAATTCGTTCTGGATGTCGCTGAGGATCATGATCAGCGGCGTTTTCTCCTGCGCGTAGCTGTCACAGATCTCTTTGATCCGAGCCCGCGCAGTTTCGTTGATACAGGCCATATCTGCGTCCTCCTTTTATAGTCGGCCGAACTTGTGTTAGCATTTTCTAACTAAACGCCTGATAGATACCTAAAATTATAAAAAGAGGGCTCTTGATTGTCAATGCTTTGACAAAGTTTTCAAAGGTTTTCGAATTGGTTTCTTGTGTTTGCAGGGGCGCTCTGTTAGGATAGGACTGTCCCCTGGAAGGAGGGCTGTTTATGGCGTTTGTGACTCTGCGCGACGTGCGCAAGACATACCGGATGGGCGATGTGGAGATCCACGCGTGCGACGGTGTGAGTTTTGACATCGAAAAAGGCGAATTTGCCGTGGTCGTCGGCCCTTCGGGCGCCGGCAAGACGACGGTTTTGAACATTTTGGGCGGCATGGACACGGCCACTTCCGGCACCGTGCAGGTGGACGGGCAGTACGTCAGTTCCTTCCGCGGGGCGAGGCTGGTGCAGTACCGGCGCGAGGACATCGGGTTCGTGTTCCAGTTCTACAACCTGGTGCAGAACCTGACGGCGCTGGAGAACGTGGAGCTGGCGCTGCAGATCTGCAAGGACCCGCTGGACGCAGCTGCGGTCTTGAGCGAGGTGGGGCTGTCGGAGCGCATGGACAACTTTCCGGCGCAGCTTTCCGGCGGCGAGCAGCAGCGCGTGGCCATCGCCCGGGCGCTGGCCAAGAACCCGAAGCTGCTGCTGTGCGATGAGCCGACGGGCGCCCTGGACTACGTGACCGGCAAGGCCATCTTAAAACTCCTCCAGGATACCTGCCGGCAGCGCGGCATGACCGTCATCGTCATCACCCACAACACGGCGCTCATGCCCATGGCGGACCGGGTGATCCGCATCAAGAACGGCACCGTCCGCGAAGTCATTCAGAACGACCATCCTACACCGGTGGAGCAGATC
Source organism: uncultured Lachnospiraceae bacterium (assembly GCA_946405185.1). Classification (GTDB taxonomy): domain Bacteria; phylum Bacillota; class Clostridia; order Lachnospirales; family Lachnospiraceae; genus CAKQHB01. Next base: position 7,281 of record CAMJGH010000099.1, on the reverse strand, counting down.
GAGTGGTAAGACAGAACATGATCCTGCGGGAGCTGTTCCGCGAGGTTGGCAAGAATAAAGGGCGTTTTTTATCCATCTTTTTCATCGTGCTGCTGGGGTCCGCGTTCTTTACGGGCATCCGGTCCACCCGGTACAACATGAACCGGTCGGCGGAGCAGTACTACGACGAAACGCACCTGATGGATTTCCGCGTGATCTCCACGCTCGGCCTGACCGAGGAGGACCTGACGGACCTCCGGGCGGTCGAGGGTGTGTTTTCCGTGACCGGAAACCGGACGGCGGAGGTCATCACCACGGTGAACGACCATGAGTACGCCGTGCGCTTGATCGGCATCACGTCCGGCGTCAATGAGCTGAAACTGACCGACGGGCGGCTGCCCGAGTCGGACGATGAGTGCGTGCTGGACGCCTACTACGCCCGGCAGCTGGGGCTGTCCGTGGGCGATACGCTCACGGTCACCGGCGACAAAGGCGCGGATCTGTCCGGAACGCTGTCCCGCACGGAGTTTTCCATCTGCGGGCTGGGTTCCTGCCCGTATTATCTGGATCTGACCCGCGGCACGGGCTCGGTGGGGAGCGGCACCATCGATCTGTTTGCCGCCGTCAAGCCGCAGGTCTTTTTGTCGGACGTCTACACGGAAGCGTACGTGCTCATGAACGGCGCCGAGGAACTCAACGCCGAGGGCAAGGCCTATCAGAAACTGGCCGATGCCACGGAGACCCGCCTGAAGGCGCTGGGCGATGTGGCCATCTGGCGGCGCTACAACGCCCTGCACGATCAGCTGACGCAGGCGGAAGCGGACCTGGCGCAGGGCAAGGCGGACCTGGAGGAAGCCGGACAGCAGATCACGGACGGCGAGCAGCAGATCGCGGACGCGGAGCAGCTGCTGTCGGAGAAGGAGACCGAACTGGCCGAGGGGCGCGAAGCGCTGGCGGCCGGGGAGGCGGAGCTGTCTTCCGCGCAGGCGCAGTACGCCACCGGGCTCTCGCAGTATCAGGCCGGTCTGGCGGCCTATCAGGAGGGGCTGGCCCAGTATTACACCGGCATGGCCCAGTACCGCCAGGGGCTGGCGGAATACCAGACGCAGTATGCCGCTTACCAGGAGGCGCTGCCGGCCTATGAGGAAGGCCTGGCGGCCTACAACGCCGGGCAGGCGCAGTATCAGAGCGGTCTGGCCGTCTATCAGACGCTGCAGGCCGCCAACGAGACGGCCAAAACGGCGCTGGCCGGCCTGACGCCGCAGATCGCGGCGCTTGAAGCCCGTATTGCCGAAGCGCCGGAGGAGTCCCGCGAGGTGCTGAATACGGCGCTGGAAACCCTGCGGCAGGCGGCTTCCTCCTACGAAACGCAGATCGCTTCCCAGTCCGAACAGCTGGCGGCCACCCAGCAGGAGCTGGAGGATGCCAAGGCGCAGCTGGATGCGTTCGAACCGGTGCGCGCCCAGATGGAGAGCGCCCGCTCGCAGCTGGATGCCGCCAAGGTGACGCTGGATCTGACGCTCTCGCAGCTGACGGCCGGCAAGCTGGAACTGGATACCACCAAGGACCGGCTGGACGCCTCCAAATCGCAATTGGACGATGCGGCGGCGCAGATCGCCACCGGGCTGTCGGAGGTGGAGGCCAACCGCAAGCTCATCGAGGACGGCGAGCAGGCGCTGGCGGACGGTTACGAAGAGCTGGAAAAGAACCGGGAGGAGCTGGAAAAGGCCAAAGAGCAGTACGAGGAGGCTTTGGAGGACTCGAAGACCGCCTTCCCGGAAGCCGAGCAGAAGATCGCGGACGGCTGGGAGCAGCTGAACGCCCTGGAGATCCCGGAGTGGTACATCCTGGGACGGTCCATGATCGCCTCGTACGTCTCGCACGAGTCGGACGCCGACCGCATGTGGAACCTGGGTAAAGTCTTTCCGGTCATCTTTTTCCTGGTGGCCGCGCTGGTGAGCCTGACGGCCATGACGCGCATGGTCGAAGAGCAGCGTGTGCCCATCGGCACGTTAAAGGCGCTGGGGTATTCGGACCGGGTGATCACCTGGCGGTATCTGGGGTATGCCCTGGCGGCGGCTCTGCCGGGCGCGGTGATCGGCGCGTTTGCCGGAGCCCTGGCGCTGCCATGGGTCATCCAGAGCGCCTACGGCATCCTCTATGTGTCACTCCCGTACATCGGCACGCGCATGGATCCGGTGCAGGGCATCCTTTCCATTGTGACGTCGGTTGGCTGCATCCTGGTGGCTACGCTGATCGCCTGCTACCGGCAGATGAAGAGCGGTCCGGCAGAACTGATGCGGCCGGAGGCCCCCAAGAAGGGCAAGCGGGTGTTTCTGGAGCGCATCGGGTTCTTCTGGAAACTGCTGAACTTCAATCTCAAGACCATGGTCCGCAACCTGTTCCGCTACAAGAAGCGGCTGTTCATGACGCTCTTCGGCATCGGCGGGTGCATGGCGCTGCTGTTAGTGGGCTTCGGCCTGCACGATTCCATCACGGAGGTGGCCAAGCGCCAGTACGTAGAGATCTTCCGGAACACCGCCCGCGTGGCGCTGGATACCGCCGTGTCAGAGGAGAAGCGGGAGGCGCTGGAGAAATATATTGAAACATCGGAAGCGGTGACGGATTCGCAGCCGCTGTATATGCAGAACGTGGAACTGATGAGCGACCGGCATTCGCGCACGGCGTACCTGTACGTGCCGGAAAACCTCGAAACGGCCGCCCGCTTCCTGCAGATGCAGGACCGCATCAGCCGCCGGTCAATCGACTATCCCGTCGAAGGCGCGGTGCTCTCCGAGAAGACGGCAAAGATGTTAGGCGTACGGGCGGGGGATACCATCATCATCCGCAACGGCAGGTTCAAGCCGGCGGAGGTGACCGTGACGGACGTCATGGAAAACTACGTGCTGCATTACTGCTTTATCTCGAAGGAGACCTACCGGCAGCTGTTCGGCGAGGATCCGGAGTGGAACCAGATCGATCTGATCCAGGCGGACACCTCCGAGGAGGCGGAAGACGCGCTCGGAAAGGACCTCATGGGGCACGATGCGGTGCTGGGCGTGTCGTTCACGCGGGCGCTCGAAGGCCAGATCGATGACATGCTGGGGACGCTGAACATCGTTATCGTGGTGCTGATCGTCTCGGCCGGCGCGCTGGCGTTCGTAGTGCTCTACAACCTCAACAGCATCAACCTGACGGAGCGCCGGCGCGAGCTGGCCACGCTGAAGGTGCTGGGCTTCTATGACCTGGAAGCCGCCATGAGTCTCTACCGGGAGAACCTGGTGCTGACGGTCTTGGGCATCGGACTGGGCGTGTTTTTAGGCATCGCCCTGCATCAGTTCACCATCCAGACCGTGGAAGTGGATCTGATGATGTTCGGGCGCGTCATCTCACTGAAGAGCTTCCTGATCAGCTCCGGCATCACGTTCGCGTTCGCGGTGGCCGTCAACGCCATGATGTACTGGAGCATGAAGAAGATCGATATGGTGGAATCGCTCAAGAGCGTGGAGTAAACAGGCACAAGCGGGCAGGCCCGCTCATACAGACCGACAGGATCCGCCCTCCGGGAGGCTGCCGCCCCCTGAAGGGCGGTTTTTTGCGCAGGAAAGCGCGTCCTGCCGCAGGATACAACTATGATGCAAGGGAAAGCTACCATTGTCTCCCGAAGAAGAGAAAAGTGAGGACATGTCCATGATCAAGATCCTGATCGTTGAGGATGAAAAACCCATCGCCAACCTGATCGACTGGAATCTGACCGGGTGCGGCTATCACTGTGAGTGCGTGTACGACGGCCGGGAAGCCGCCGATCGGATCGAGGAGAACGAGTACGATCTGATCCTGCTGGATATCATGCTGCCCGGCGTGGACGGGTTTGAGCTGATGGAGCAGATCCGTCCGACCCGGACACCGGTCATCTTTATCACCGCGCGGGGCGCCGTGGAGGACCGGGTGAAGGGGCTGCGGGCCGGCGCGGACGATTACCTGGTGAAGCCCTTTGAGATCGTGGAGCTGACCGCGCGGGTGGAGAGCGTCCTCCGGCGTGCCGGGAAGACGCAGGAGCGGTATGAGATCGGCGATGTGGTGATCGAGCCGCGGTCCATGACGGTCACAAAGGGCGGGGAGCCGGTGACGCTCACATACAAGGAGTACGAGCTTTTGCTGCTGTTTTTGCGCAATCGCGGCATCGCGCTGTACCGCGAAACGATCTATCAGCGTGTCTGGGGAGGCGAGATGGATCCGGACACCCGGACGCTCGACCTCCATGTGCAGCGCCTGCGCAAGAAACTCGGATGGCAGAAACAACTGGTGTCGATCTACAAGGTCGGCTACCGACTGGAGGGGTAACGTGAGATTCGCGTCAAAGATGATCGCGCTGACGGCGGTGCTGCTGGCCCTCTCGCTTTCGGCCGGCGGGTTCTGGGTGGTCCGGAGCGCCTGCCGTCTGGAACTGGACAATACGGTGAGGGAAGCGCAGGAAGATATGAAACTCTTCGGAACGACCCTGCAGGCGCTCTGCCTGATGGAGGACCCCTCCCGGGAGCCGGAGGAGGCCGTGAAGCGCGCCCTGCAGAACGGCTCCGCCTTCGGCACGTACCAGTCCTGCGTGTACGATGAGAACGGGAAGCTGCTTGCGGGGGCCGGCGAAGCGTATCCGGAAGAACAGACAGAAGAAGACGAGGGTGTCATCGAAACGACGATCCTGCAGCGCGGGGACGCGTATGTGGTGGTGTCGTCGCAGAAAATCCGGCTGATGGACCGCACCTTCGGGATCACCCGCAGCCGGGAGATCACGCAGGTCGTCCGTCAGGCCTATGATCATCTCAGACGCTATGAACTGATCATGGCGGGGGTCCTGGCGGCCGGCATGGCGCTGACCACGCTGCTGACGCTGTGGATGACCAGGCCCATCCGCGGCATCGCCCGCGGCGTCCGGGCGTTTTCCGAAGGAAAGCTGGAGGAGCGCATCGCCGTATGGTCGGATGATGAGCTGGGCGGTCTTGCGCGGGAGTTCAACCGGATGGCGGGATCCCTACAGGAAAAAGTGAGCGAGCTGGAGGACGCGGCCAGGCGGCAGAAGGATTTTACCGCCAGCTTCGCCCACGAACTGAAAACGCCGCTGACCTCCGTGATCGGGTACGCGGATACGCTCAGGAGCCGTGAGCTGCCGCGAAGACAGCAGATTGAGGCGGCCAACTATATTTTTACGGAAGGAAAACGGCTGGAGGATCTGTCACGGGCGCTGCTGGATCTGTTCGCGCTGGAGCGGAAGGCACCGCAGATGAGACCGGCGGATGCCCGTCAGCTGGCCGCGGAAGTGGAGAAGAGCCTGTCGTACCTCCTGAACGAGAGCGGTCTGCGCCTGGTGGCGGAGGCAGAGCCTGCCCGCATGATCTGTGAACCGGAACTGATCAAGGTCCTTCTGTACAATCTGGTCGACAACGCCCGCAAGGCCTCCGCGCCCGGAGGCGTCATCGAACTGCGCGGCGTCCGGACAGTGCGGGAAGACGGGACGGGTGGCTACCGCTTCACGGTGACGGACCACGGCAGCGGCATCCCGCCGGAAGCGCTTGAGCGGCTGACGGAGCCGTTTTACATGGTGGACAAGTCCCGCGCCCGCGAAAAGGGAGGGGCCGGTCTGGGCCTCACGCTCTGTGAAAAGATCGCGGAAGTCCACGGCGGGAGCCTGACTTTTGAGAGCATACCGGGGGAAGGAACGACGGTGTGCGCCGAGATCGGAGGGGCAGCGTCATGAAACGGAAGACGATCCTTTTCTTTGCGGTGGCCGTCATCCTGATCGCCGGCGCGTTTGTGATCCCGGGCCTGCTGCTGGAAGGCACGGTCTCGCAGGCCCTCAACAGGCTGTATCGGACGGAAGTCACCGGAGCGGACCTCCGGCCGGCCGAGAACACGGTGGAGAAGCTGGCCGCCCTCACCGATGACGAGACCACGTCGGTGCCGTTATCCGTCGAGGAGGACCTGGAAGAACTGGCGCGCCTTCTCGGGCGGGAACTGGACGCGCTGGCCTTAGCGGGAGCCGTCCCGGAAGAACTGTCCGGCAGTCTGAAGGCGGCAGTGGCGGACGGTTTTGACCCGCAGCGCTACGGCGTGATCCTGCCGGAGCGGCACCTGATGTTTGAAGTGCTTTCCGTAAGGCTGTGGAGCGTTGACGCGGAACTGTTCCTTGACGGTACATCCGAAAAGATCATAAGCCTCTCGTATACCGCGGAAAACGGCACCCTGCCGGAACGGGAAGACGAGGAAGCGCAGGCTTTCCGGGAACTGCAGGGGTGGGCGGATTATCTGGAACTGACGGCTGTCCGGATGGAGCGGGAGGATCTGTCCCCGGAGGAGATCAAACAGCCCGCTGAAGGAGGGAGCCCAATCCTGCTGAAAAAGGCCGTTCTGACCGATGACGCCGGGGCTCGTGTACGCTTCGGGCAGCACGTAACGTTCACGGGAACGGCGGCGGCAGCATACAGCTGGGGGCCGTATTAAACGATACGAAAACGATACAACCATGTGCAGAACCGGAAACACGGACGTCATAAACTGATCCCCGTAAAGGAGGATACGCCATGATGTCCATACGAACATTCCGGTTTATGCAGGTCATGTTTCTTCTGGTCATTCTGGCCGGCGCGGTCAGTGTGCCGGCCTGCCGGCTGACCGAAACGGCTGCGGAAGCCGCTGACGCCGGCAAGACCGATGCCGGTCACCGGCACCGGCGGTCCCGCCGGAAACGGACCGAAGCGTCCGGCGCCGGTGAGGCAGCGGCAGATGACCCTGCGTGGGGCATCCGGATGGTGCGTGTGACAACGGAACACCTGAATGTCCGTACCGGACCGGGGACGGAGTATCCGATCATCCTCCAGCTGACCGAGGGAGACCGCTTCCCGCTGGACGGGGAGGAAGGCGGGTGGTATCGGATCCGTATTCATCAGACCGAAGCCTTCATCAGCAAGGACTATGCCGAACCGGAGTGGTATCGGGGGGAGGTGGCGCCCGCCGACGGCATGTCCCGGAAACGCCGGCAGCTGATGAACTATGCCGGACAATTTGTCGGGATTCCATACAAAATGGGCGGAGAGAGCCTGGAGGGCGGCGGCATCGACTGTTCGAGTTTCGTGCAGCAGTGCCTGCAGAATGCCTTAGGCATCTGCCTGGACCGCACATCGCGGGAACTGGCCGAACGCGGGTTTGCCATCAGCCTCTCTGAGGCGAGGCCGGGTGATCTGCTCTTTTACGCCGATGAAAGCGGGACCATCGACCATGTCGCCTTCTATATGGGAGACGGGCAGATCC
>CAMJGH010000098.1 GCA_946405185.1 uncultured Lachnospiraceae bacterium | reverse complement strand
CATCTGGAGATCATCGTCGACCGTCTGCTGCGTGAGTTCAAGGTGGAAGCCAATGTCGGCGCCCCTCAGGTCGCCTACAAGGAGTCCTTCACCAAGGAAGTCGAAGTGGATTCCAAGTACGCCCGTCAGTCGGGCGGCCGCGGCCAGTACGGTCACTGCAAAGTCCGCTTCACTCCGATGGATCCCAACGGCGAAAAGACTTTCGAGTTCGTCTCGTCGGTCGTCGGCGGTGCCATCCCGAAGGAATACATCCCCGCTGTCGGCGAGGGTATCGAAGAAGCCGCGAAGTCCGGTATCCTGGGCGGTTACCCGGTGCTGGGCGTCAAGGCGGATGTCTTCGACGGTTCCTACCACGAGGTCGACTCCTCGGAAATGGCGTTCCATATCGCCGGTTCCATGGCCTTCAAGGATGCCATGGCCAAAGCGGGCCCTGTGCTGCTTGAGCCGATCATGAAGGTGGAAGTCTCCACGCCCGAAGAGTACATGGGCGACGTCATCGGCGATATCAACTCCCGCCGCGGACGCATCGAGGGCATGGAGGATATCGGCGCCGGCAAGATGGTCAAGGGCTTCGTGCCGCTGGCCGAAATGTTCGGTTATGCCACCGACCTGCGTTCCCGTACCCAGGGCCGCGGTGCGTATTCCATGTTCTTTGAGCGCTACGAAGTGGTGCCGAAGAACGTGCAGGAAAAGGTGCTTTCTGCCAAGAAGTAATGCACCCGAAAGTGTTTGGCTTGGGGGTTGAAAAACCCCCGGCCATGCATTATAATAGGCAAGTCTAGGCAGTCAAACTGCCCGCATGATGCAGCACCAGGCGGGAAAATCGAACACAGTCTTCCGGTGCACATGCGAATGAAATTAAAGATTGCCCGCTTGGGCGCGATTCACAAGGAGGATCGAAGAAATGGCAAAAGAGAAATTTGTCAGAACTAAGCCGCACTGCAACATCGGCACCATCGGTCACGTCGATCACGGCAAGACCACTCTGACCGCCGCCATCACCAAAGTGCTGGCCAGGAGAGTTGCCGGTAACGTGGAGACCAGCTTCGACAACATCGATAAGGCTCCCGAAGAGAGAGAGCGTGGTATCACCATCAACACCGCTCACGTCGAGTACGAGACCGAGAAGAGACACTACGCCCATGTTGACTGCCCCGGCCATGCTGACTACGTCAAGAACATGATCACCGGTGCTGCCCAGATGGACGGCGCTATCCTGGTCGTGGCCGCCACCGATGGTGTTATGGCCCAGACCCGTGAGCACATCCTGCTGTCCCGTCAGGTCGGTGTGCCGAAGATCATCGTCTTCCTGAACAAGTGCGATATGGTCGATGACGAAGAGCTCATCGAGCTGGTCGAAATGGAAGTCAATGAGCAGCTGGAAGAGTACGGCTTCGTAGGCTGCCCGATCATCAAGGGTTCCGCTCTCATGGCTCTGGAAAATCCGGACAGCGAGTGGGGCGACAAGATCATGGAGCTCATGAATACCGTCGATGAGTACTTCCCGGATCCGGTCCGTGAGACCGACAAGCCTTTCCTGATGCCCGTCGAGGACGTCTTCTCCATCACCGGCCGCGGCACCGTGGCCACCGGCAGAGTCGAGCGTGGTGTCATCCATGTCTCTGACGAAGTCGAGATCGTCGGTCTGAAGGACGAGAACCGCAAGGTCGTCGTCACCGGCGTTGAAATGTTCCACAAGCTGCTGGATGAAGGCCAGGCCGGTGACAACATCGGTGCTCTGCTTCGTGGCGTGCAGCGTAACGAGATCGAGCGCGGCCAGGTTCTGGCCAAGCCCGGCACCGTGACCTGCCATCAGAAGTTCACCGCTCAGGTGTACGTTCTGTCCAAGGAAGAAGGCGGCCGTCATACCCCGTTCTTCAACAACTATCGTCCGCAGTTCTACTTCCGTACCACGGACGTGACCGGCGTCATCGAGCTGCCGGCCGGTGTTGAGATGTGCATGCCTGGTGACAACGTTGAGATGACCATCGAGCTCATCCACAAGGTCGCCATGGAGCAGGGCCTTACGTTCGCTATCCGCGAGGGTGGCAGAACCGTCGGTTCCGGCCGTGTCGTCTCCATCATCGAATAATCTTCACAAAATGTGGACCCGGAGAGCGGTTGCTCTCCGGGTTCTTTCGTTACCAAAAGGGACGTTTCTCTTTGGTAATGTTCGATACCAAAAGGGACAGACCGCTAAGCATGAAAAAGCGCCGCTCCGTCATCGTTATCCGCCTTTTCCTCGGCCTGCTGGCAGCAGGCCTGTTTGCCATGCTCTTTTTCTGGGGCATCCGGTGGATGGGTGTGGTGGATCTGTTCGGTCGCCGGCCCGTCTCGCCGGCGTTTGACAATCCGCTGGATACATTCGATGCGGACAGCCTCCCGGTCTTTGACGGGAGTCCGTCCGTCACGCTGGGGGATGGCGTGCCTGCATTTACCGATGAAGAACTGGCGGCATCGCCCGGGCAGACCTTATCCCCACTGGACAGTCTCGGCCGCTGCGGGCCGGCGTTTGCCGTCATCACCCGGGAGATGATGCCGGCAGAACCGCGCGGCGAGATCGGGCAGATCCGCCCTTCCGGGTGGCACACGGTCAAGTACCCGGAACTCATCGAAGACCGGTATCTGTACAACCGCTGCCATCTGATCGCCTACGCGCTGACGGGGGAGAACGCCAACGAAAAGAACCTCATCACGGGGACGAGGTTCCTGAACGTAGAGGGGATGCTCCCGTATGAGCGCCAGGCCCTGCGCTATCTGGAGGATGCACCGGCCGGCAGCCGCCTGCTGTACCGCGTGACGCCGGTTTTCATCGGGCGGGAACTGGTCTGCCGCGGCGTGCGGATGGAGGCATATTCGGCGGATGATGGCGGCCGCGGGTGCTGTTTCGATGTGTTTGTCTTCAACGTGCAGCCGGGGATCGTGATAGACTACGCCACGGGAGAGAGCCGGGTGGAGTGAGAGCTGACCCGTCCCCGGGTGGTTCACAGCAGGTGGAACATGAAGACGTAGTGGGCCAGGGTGCCGGCCATGATGAAGCAGTGGAAGATCTCGTGCGTGCCGAAGTACGGGTGGCGCGCATCGAAGGCGGGGCGGCGCAGGGCGTAGATCACGGCGCCGGCAGAATAGAGCAGGCCGCCAAGGACCAGCCAGAAGAGGCCGGCGGGGGTGAGTGCGTGGATGAGGGGCACCATGGCGAAGAGGCAGACCCAGCCCATGGCCAGGTAGAGCACCGAGGAGACCCACCGGGGGCAGGTGACCCAGAACAGCTTGAAGCTGATGCCCAGGACGGCCATGGCCCAGACGGCGGCCAGCAGGGCGGTGCCGGTGGGACCGGGCAGGGCCAGCAGGCAGACGGGTGTGTAAGTGCCGGCGATCAGCACGGAGATCATGGAGTGGTCCAGTTTCTTGAACACGCGCGTGGGCTTTTCGGGGAGCACCACGGTGTGGTAAACGGTGCTGGCGGCATAGAGCAGGAGGGCGGAGAGGAGAAACACCGCCACGTACGCTTCGGCCGCGCGCCCGGCGTGTTCTCTGGCTTCCAGCAGCAGCGGGCCTGCGCCGGCGATGACACCAATGAAGGCCGCAAAATGCGTGAGGGCGGAGCCGGGCTCCCGGATGCGGAAGGTGATGGTGGAGGGCAGTTCGCCGAACCGGATGGGCGGCGATGAGAGCTGTCTGCGGGCTATAGTCGTCATCGGAACCTCCTTATAGAATACGTATATTTCGTGATATAGTAATGAAAACTATGTGATACAGCCTTATCATACACGAAACACAGTCAAAACGCAACCCTGTCCGGACAGAAATGCGCCTTGTCCGCCCCGGGAAGTTTTTGTATACTGTAAGACAAAGAGAAAGGAGGCCTTCGATGAAGATCCTGATCGTGGACGCCCAAGGAGGCGGCATCGGAAAACAACTGGTAACAGCGGTGAAAAAGGCGCTGCCGGAGGCGGAGATCCTGGCGGCGGGCACCAATTCCGCTGCTGCCGCAGTCATGAAGAAAGCCGGCGCCGATCATGCGGCCACCGGCGAGAACGCCGTGGTGGTGTGCGCCAGGCAGGCGGATGTCATCATCGGGCCGCTGGGAATGGTCATCGCGGATGCCATGTACGGCGAGATCACGCCGGCCATGGCGGCGGCCATCGCGCAGGCGCCGGCCGCACGCATTCTCATTCCGTTCAACAACTGTGACAACGTGGTGGTGGGCGTGGAGGATCTCTCCACCGGCCAGCTGATCGCGGAGGCCGTGGACCGGCTCCTGGCGCTGGCCGGGCGCTGACATCTCACCAGACAGAAAGGAGGGGCGGCCCGTGACAGGACGATCATCGGCACCCCATCATGCCGCCGATACGGAGGGCCGTGTCTATCTCCCGGCGGAACACAAGAAGCCTCTTCGGAAGGAAGGCATTGCGGCGCGCGATGCGCTGGGCCCGGAGGTCCGTGCGGACTGGTCGGCCCGCATCTGCGCCAACATCGCCCGTCTGAAAGCGTTTGAAACAGCCCGGACGGTGCTGATCTACCGGTCGGTCCGCGGGGAGGTGCAGCTGGCCAGGCTTGACGAAGAAGCCAGGCGCCGGGGCAAGACGGTGGCTTACCCGTTCTGCCGCCCGGACGGCTTCATGGACGCGCTGGTCCCGGAGGATCAGACGGCCTTCCGCCGCGGTGCTTTCGGCATTGAGGAGCCGGACCCGGCGCGCTCGCGCCGCCTGGATCCGGTGGAGGTGGATTTTATCGTCTGCCCCTGCACCCGCTTTGACGGGGAGGGCGGCAGGCTCGGCATGGGAGGCGGGTACTATGACCGCTTCCTGAAACGGACGAAGGGCTTTGCTGTGATCGCGGGTTTTTCAGTGCAGCAGGCCGAGAGTTTCCCTCACCGCCCGCGCGACGTGCGCATTCCGGTGACGGTCACGGAAAAGGAGATCATCATGAGCCAGCAGACCAAGTGGAGTGAGCAGTCCGCTGCCGCGTTTGCCCGCGCGGTGGCCTCAAAGACCAGTGTGCCCGGAGGCGGCGGGGCCAGTTCGCTGGCCGGTGCGCTGGCCGCGGCGCTGGGCTCGATGGTGGGCGTCTACACCATGGGCAAGCCGCGCTACGCGGACGTGGAGGAGGACATTCAGGCGCTGACCCGGCAGGCGGACACGCTGCGCGAGGAGTTTCTGGAGTGCATTGAGGCCGATGCCGCCGCGTTTGAGCCGCTTTCGCGCGCCTACAGCATCCCCAAGGATGATCCGGACCGCGATGCGGTGCTGGAGAGGTGTCTGCTGGATGCCGCTGCCGTGCCGATGCGGATCGCGAAGCTGGCGGTGGAGACTGCCGGCGTCCTGCACGAGTTCGGCCGTAAGGGCAGCAAGCTGATGATCTCGGATGCCGCCACGGGCGCAGCCATCGTGGAGGGCGTGCTCAAAGGCGCCGTCATCAACGTGCGCGTCAACACGCGCCTGATGAAGGACCGCGAAGCGGCTGCTGCGCTGGACGCGGAGGCCGAAGCCCTGCTGGAGGCGGGCCGGGCGGAAGCGTCGCTGGCATATGCGGAAGTCTTTGAGAAACTGGCCAACTGAGACAGAGTGAGGGATTTATGACACAGATCTTAAAAGGAGCACCGGCTGCCGCCGCGCTGACGGAGCGGGCCGCGGCCATCTCGGAGGAACTGCAGAAAGCGGGCGTGATGCCGACGCTGGCCATTGTGCGCGTGGGCGCCCGGGAGGATGATCTCTCCTACGAGCGCGGCGCCGGCAAGCGCTGCGAAAAGGCGGGCATCGCCGTGAAGAACGTGGTGATGCCGGCGGACGTAACGCCCGAAGTGTTTGAGAAAACGCTGGCGGACGTGGCGGCGGATCCGGCCGTGCACGGCATCCTGCTGTTCCGCCCGCTGCCGAAGCACCTGGACGAAGCGCGCGCCTGCGCCATGATCCCGCCGGAAAAGGACGTGGACGGCTGCACGGAACTGTCGCTGGCCGGCGTGTTCACCGGCTCCGGAAGAGGCTTTGCCCCCTGCACCGCGCGGGCGGTCATGGAAGTGCTGGCCCACTACGGGGTGGAACTGTCCGGAAAACGCGCGGCGGTCATCGGGCGGTCGCTCGTGATCGGCCGGCCGGTGGGGCAGCTGCTCATGCGCGCCAACGCCACCGTGACCACCTGCCACACCCGCACCAAAGACGTGCCGGCCATCACCCGGGAGGCGGATATCGTGGTCTGCGCCTCGGGCGTCATGGAGAGCGTGGGCAAAGACTACCTGGCGCCCGGTCAGACCGTCATCGACGTGGGCATCGGCTGGAATGAGGAAAAACAGAAGCTCTGCGGCGATCTGCGCGCGGAGGAGGCGGACGGCCTGGTGGCTGCCTACACCCCGGTGCCGGGCGGCGTCGGCGCGGTGACCACCGCGGTGCTGGCGCTGCAGACGGCGGAGGCCGCCAGACGGCAGACCGCCTGATACACAGACGAAAGACGGCCGGCGCGAATTCACACTTGCGCCGGCCATCGTAAACGCTTACAATGGATAAGGCTGCGGCCGGAAAGGCGCAGCCGGCAACTTGATCATCAGGCACCACGAAAGGAGCATACATGAAGATCGGATGCTGTCTGCCCGGCGGCTCGTTCATGCCGCAGGGCGTAGGAGAGATCACCACGACCAAAGATATCCTGCTGGCAGGGTACCGCGCCGTCAAGGCCGCCGGTTACGATTACGCCGAGACGTCGGTCGGCATGGTCATGAAGCTGACGGACGAGGAGTTTGCGGAGCTGGTGGAACTGCACAAAGCCGGTGAGTTCACCATCGAAACCTGCAACAGCTTTATTCCGGCCACCTACCAGGTGACGGATCCGGCGCAGCTGCCGGCTCTCGAGGAGTTCGTGACCAAAGCCATGGGCCGAATGGCCGCGCTGGGCGTGGAGTTTGTGGTCTTCGGCAGCGGCGGCGCCCGCAAGATGCCCATGGTGGACACCATGGCCGAGCTGGCTGCCATCGATGAGTTCCTGAAGATGTGCGACCGCGTGGGCGAGAAGACCGGCATCACCGTGGTCATCGAGCCGCTCAACAAAGGGGAGACCAACATCTTCAACTCCGTGAGCGCCGGGGCTTCTTTAGTCCGCCGTCTGAACCTCCCGCATGTGAAGCTCCTGGCCGATGCCTTCCACATGCTGCTCGAGAACGATAACCTGCTTTCCATCGAGGAGAACGCCGACATCCTCTGCCACACGCATCTGGCTTCCGGCCAGGCGCGTCTGTGCCCGTCCGCCGAGGGCGATGAGTATCTGGCGGATTTCGGAAAGCACCTGCAGGCTGCCGGGTACACGCACCGCGTGTCCATCGAGTGCCGCTACAAGGATTTTGTGAAGGATATCGCCGAAGCCTATCCGTTCATGAGAAAAACCTACGCGTGACGGCATGCCGCGCGGGCCGGCCATGACCTGCGGTCATGCCCTGCGCGGCATTCGCCGCATACAACCCGTACGGAAGCCGCCTGCCTGCAAGCAAGCTTGCGCAGGCGGTTCCCTGCGGCTTGTGCGTGGCTCAAAGCTTCGCGGCCGTGGCGGAACTGGCAGACGCGCAGGATTTAGGTTCCTGTCCTATGGGTGTGGGTTCGAGTCCCACCGGCCGCATGTCCCCTCTGTTTTAAGAAAATAAAAGAATCCCGAGGTATTCCTATGTTTGGAAGAAGACCCGACGGAAGGCGTGTCAAGGATATCGATCCCATCGTGCAGATCACGCCGTATCTGATGCCCATGCGCTGTGACGCGCAGGTGTTCCTGTCGCACCGCGCGGACATGGAGGCCATGAGCCGCTACATCCGCCAGCAGCGTCTGGAGAAGAATGAGCGCATCTCGCACATGCAGATCATCATCGCTGCCTATGTGCGCGCCATCGCCCGCAACCCCATGGTGAACCGCTTCATCATGAACAAGCAGTACTTTGCCCGCAACAACTGCTCGGTGGCTTTCACCATGCTCAAAGACCCGAACAACGCCGACAACGGTGAGACGGTGGTGAGCATCCATTTCGACCTGACGGACACCATTTACGATGTCCGCGACCGCGTGGAGCAGGCGGTACAGGCCAACCGCGGCGAAGAGCCCTCCAACTTTGCGGAGAAACTGGCCGGCGCCCTCTTCAAGGTGCCGGGCCTGGCCACCGTGGTGGTCAGCCTCGTGCGGGTGCTGGACCGCTACGGCATCGCCCCGAAGTTCCTCATCGATGCGCTGCCGTTCTACGTGGGCATGTACATCACCAATACGGCTTCCATCGGCCTGCACGATGTCAACCATCACATCTACAACTTCGGCGATGTCTCGCTGTTCTTCGGCATGGGCACGCCGGAAGATATCGCGGTGGTGGAAGACGGCAAGACCCGCATGAAGCGCTTCCTGCCCATCGGCATCACGGCCGATGAACGCGTCTGCGCCGGCGCCCACTACGCCCGCTTCTTCACGGACATGAAGACCTACCTGGACCATCCGGAAATGCTTGAACTCCCGCCGGAAGAAGTGAAGTTCGATAACGGGCTGGAGTATCACGTGCCGAAAGTAAAGTGACGAAGGCTGCGGAAATGTAATAGCGGCGGCTCCGGACATTCCCTTGCCGCTTCGTACGGGCTCCTTGCCTTCCCGCC
>CAMJGH010000097.1 GCA_946405185.1 uncultured Lachnospiraceae bacterium | reverse complement strand
GACCAGCGCCGCCACCAGTTCGGTGTTGTTGATCTCGCCGTTGGTCATCTCCATGAAGTGGAGCGTGCCGTTGGCGAGCAGCCGGTCGATCAGCTCCTGCTGGTTCAGGACCCGGCCGACGGTCAGGATGGTGTACGTGCCGTGGTGCGAGCGCACCAGCAGCGGCTGCGGCTCGTAATCGGAGATGATGCCGATGCCGAGGTTGCCGGGCATCTTGCCGATGTCGTCGTCAAACTTGGTGCGGAACGGGCTGTTCTCGATGCTGTGGATGACCCGGTCAAAGCCGGTGTCCTTGCCGTAGACCGCCAGACCCGCGCGCCTGGTGCCCAGGTGGGAGTGGTAATCCGTCCCGAAGAACAGATCAAAGAAACAGTCTTCCTTCAGTGCCGCCGCGAAAAATCCGCTCATAGAACCCCTTTCGTGTGCTGGGTAGACAAGTGTCTGTCAGCCATTGGCCGACCATGTAGTGCTCACAGCTCATAAAGAGCCGTGTATTTCTCCTCGAGATAATCCAGATAGTCATCCGGCGTCAGTGCGCGCCCGGTGATGGCTTTGATCCACTCTTCCGGCGTCTGACGGTCCGCCATTCTGAACACGTGCTCCGCCATCCAGTCGCGGATGACCGGCAGCTTCCCTTCGCGAACCAGCGCGGGCACGTCCAGGTGCTGTTTCATGGTGTTTAGATACATGGCGTTGTAGAGGTTGCCGATGGCGTAGGTGGGGAAATATCCGAAGCCGAACGTCCAGTGGATGTCCTGCAGGATGCCTTCGGCATCGTTGCCCGGGCGGATGCCCAGGTACTCTTCGTATTTGTCGTTCCAGATGCGCGGCAGGTCCGCGATGTCCGCCGTGCCGTCCAGGATCATCTTCTCGATCTCGTACCGGATGATGATGTGGAACGTGTAGGTGAACTCATCCGCCTGCGTGCGCTTGAGGGTCGGCCGCACCACGTTTAAGGCCTCGTAGAGTTCCTCCTCGGTGACGTCCGAGAGCACCTGCGGGAAGACCTCCCGGCACTTCGGGAAGATCAGGTGGATGAACTCTTTCGAGCGCCCGATGCGGTTTTCGTAAAAGCGCGAGACCGACTCGTGCATGCCCATGGTCTTCTCGTGCAGGAAGTGCGCGTCGTTCTCCTCCGGGCAGAACTGCTCAAAGAGCGCGTGGCCGCCCTCATGCACCACCGAGAACATGCTGGAATCAAACATCTGCGGATAGAAATGCGTGGTCACGCGCACGTCGTTTCGGGACATGTCGTGCGTGAACGGATGCTCGGTCAGCGTGATGGCACCGCGACTCTTATCAAACCCGATCACATCCAGCAGGTAATCGGCAATCTGCCGCTGCTGCTCGTCCGTGACCGTGCGCGTCATGAAGTCCGTGCGGATCTGCTTTTTGCTGGCCAGGATGCGCGCGAGCAGCGGGATCAGGCGCTCCTTCATGCGGTCGAAGATGGGATCCAGGACCGCCTGGGTCAGGCCGCGCTCATAATCGCCGATCAGGGTGTCGAAGACGTTATCGCACTTATCTTCCCGCAGCGCCGTGCGCTCGATCTGGATGTCCCGCACCGCGGCCAGATCCGGCGCGAACAGGGAATAATCCGCCTTCTCCTTGGCTGTCAGCCATGACACGAAGGCTTTGTTGAAGGCCAGCGCGTAGGCGTGCTCCTTTTCAGGCGTGATGTTTTTGTCCGCCAGGTACTGTTTGTGGCGGGCCGCCACCATGGCCGCATCAAAGCTGTCCAGCTCGTCCCGGTGCTCGTAGAGGTACTCCACGGCTTCGGTGAAGGCCGGATTCTTGGTGACGATGAAGGCCTTGCTGCCCAGCGCCGCGCCGATCTCGCCCTGCTTCTCGCGGGCCGCCGGCGGGCAGATGGTCTCCTGGTCAAAGTTCAGGACGCTGGCCGCATAGCGGTAGATCTGCTCTTCCCGCAGCATCGCGTAGAGGCGGTCATGCATCTCCTGCGTTTTCGGCTGCATAGTGCTCCTTTTCCGGAAGGCGGCGGGAAGGCCGCTCTCCGGATGATCATTCTTTCGGAAGGACTTTGTTCACCCGCCGGTCGTACGTGAGCAGGCCGTTGGTCTCCTCCTCCACGTCGGACACCTGTGTGTAGACCGCAGCGGCCAGGCCGGCCTCCGCCAGCATTTTCACGCGCGCCTGCAGGGCTTCGTAGCGCTCCCGGAAGGCCGCGCCGGACGTGAGGTGCTCATAGCCGTAGGTGCCCACCGACCGGTAGACATGGCCGTCCACCGGGCAGCTCACCCCGCCGTACTCGCTGATGACGCGGGCGCGGTCGTGGTCATCCTCCGGGATGACCAGCTCGGAGAAGTAGTTGTGAACGCTTCTGAAATCACCGGTGCCGAAGTCAAACCAGCCGCTGGCCGCGTCGATGGTGCGGGTCGGATCCAGCCGCCGGACCATCTCGGTGACGCGCTCCGTCTCAAACTGGCCCCAACCCTCGTTGAAAGGCACCCAGCCGATGACGGAGGGGACGTTCTGCAGGAGCTTCACCGTCTGCCGGCACTCGGCCAGCCACTCCCGGCAGCCATCCTCATCCAGCCGACCGCACCCCTTGCGGGAGTAGCCGGCGTTTCCGGAGAGTTTTTTGGCCAGCGTGGGAGCCCAGGCCACGGTGGGCGTCTCGTAGGTGTCGCCGCCGTTGACCATGTCCTGCCAGACATACATCCCCAGCCGGTCACAGTGGTAGTACCACCGGGCGGGCTCGATCTTGATGTGCTTGCGCAGCAGGTTGAAGCCGAGCGCTTTCATGCGGACGATATCCGACGCCAGCGCCTCGTCCGTGGGCGCCGTGTACAGCCCGTCCGGCCAGTAGCCCTGGTCCAGCAGCCCGTTTAAGAACACCGGCTCGTGGTTGATGCACACGCGCTTGTAGCCGGTCTTATCTTTCTCCAGCGAGATGGTGCGGAACGCCGTGTAGCTTTCCGCGTAGTCATCCCCCACGGAGAGTTCCAGTGTGTAGAGGAACGGATCCTCCGCGCTCCACTTGCGCGGCCGCGGGATCACGGTCTCAAACCTCACCTCACCGTTGCGGCCGCCGCTGCGTCTTGTCACCGTGACGGTCTTCCCCTCGCAGGAGGCTGCCTTGCGGCCGTCCTCATAGACGTACAGTCTGGCCGGCACCGGCGCCTGCGGGATGTCCGACAGACGGACGTTCACGGACAGGTTTCCGGTATCCGCATCCGCACGGATGACGGTATCCTTCATATAGAGAGCCGGCACCCACTCCATCCAGATGGTCTGCCAGATGCCACTCTGCGGGGTGTACCAAATGCCCTCGGGCTTCAGCGCCTGCTTGCCGCGGGCGTGATACGACGTGTCCGACACGTCCATGACCAGCACCGACAGGAGGTTTTCGCCCTCCGTGACGGCATCCGTCACATCCACCGTAAACGGCAGATACCCGCCCAGATGGGCGCCCACCTTGCGCGTGTTCCAGTAGACCAGGCACGACTGGTCCACCGCGCCGAAGTGCAGCAGAAGCCGCCCGTCCTTTTTCACCGGGACGTTCACCGCGCGCTGGTACCACAGCACCTCATCCGGCTGCAGGATGCGCCCCACCCCGGACAGTTCGGTTTCCGGCGAGAACGGCACCAGGATCTTCCCGTCCATCTCCCCGGAGAAGAACTCACCCGGTTTATCCCAAAGCGAAGCCGGTGCGATGCGGTAATCCCACCAGCCATTCAGGTTTTTGTAGTTTTCCCGGACAAACTGCGGCCGGGGGTATTCCGGCAGCGGCACGTAGTCTTTGTCCTCGCGGGCGCCCAGCACGTGTAAGCCCCACTCCGAGTACAGTTGCACCGTCTCGCCTTTTTTCTTCGGCACCATGGTGCCGATCATATCGCGGATCCTCATACGCACCTCCCATAAGTATCCACAAACAGACACACATCATAGCATAAAACCGGGCGATGCACAGTATCCAAAACCGAAATTTTTTCACAGGGAAGCCCCTGGCACCGGGCGTTCCGTCAGGGGCCGCTCCCGGAGGCTTCTCCCAGGATCCTTCCGGCCAGTTCCTGCCTGCTGATCCGCTCGTTCATGGCCGTCCGGGACAGATACCGGTGTGCCTCCTCCTCGGTCATGCCGCGCTCGGCGATAAGCTTCCACTTGGCGCGGTTGATCAGGCGGATACCGTCCATGCGCTCCTCCATGCTCTTCTGCTGTCCTACGAGGCGCCGCAGGCGCCCGCAGAGGGTGCAGGCCACCCGCATCATCTGCAAAAAGGCAGGCTTCGAGAGCGGCCGCGGCAGCAGCAGAAGCCCTCCGGCCTCCGCGCGTGTGCGCATATCTTCATACACCAGCCGGGAGACGATGGCCACCGCGGCCGTCGCCGGCGTGGCGCACAGATCCAGCGCAAACTCCAGGCCGGTCTCATCCGGCAGCGGAGAGTTCACCACCACGATGTCAAACGCCTCGGATACCAGACGCCGCCTGGCTTCGCCCACCGCGTGCACGGAGGTGACCGGGTAAAACTCCGAAGGCGGCAGCAGCGCGCGCGTTTCGGTATCAAAAGACTCCGACGCCGTTACCACCATCACCCGGTACGGGTCGCTCAAAAACTCCACGGCTGCCACCTCCTTTCCTGGGATGTCGTCTTATCGCTTTCACCTGCCTGTGCAGGCACGCTTTTACCGGGTATACAAAGCCAGCACCTCTTCCGGCAGGGTCCGCATCAGAAGCCTGCTTTCCCGCGCTTCAGCCCGGGCTTCAAACAGCGTCTTCGGAAGGCGCCCCAGATCCTCCCCTTCCGAAGGGCAGGAAGTTCCCAGCCCCTCCACACACGCTTCGATGACCAGGGCGAAGGCCAGATACGGATTGGCCGAGGGGTCCGGCGAGCGCAGTTCAAACCGCGGATGGTCCGGCGAGGCGGCCGGCACGCGGATCAGCCGCGACCGGTTTTCTTTTGACCAGGAGATGTGCCCCGGCGCCTTGTCGCGCCCCAGGCGCGCGTAGGATTCCGGCGCCGGGTTGAGGACAGCCGTCATCTCCCGCGCGTGGGCGAGCACCCCCGGGATCAGCTCTTCGGGCGGCACAGGGGTCCCTTCGCGGACGGCCGACACGTTCAGGTGCAGGCCGCTGCCGGCTTCTTCCGGGAGCGGTTTCGGTGAAAAGACCGCGGCCAGGCCGTTGGCGGCCGCCAGGTTTTTGACCACGCTCTGAAACAGTATGGCATGATCCGCCGCGGCCAGCGGCTCTGCGTGGCGGAAATCCACTTCGTTCTGGCCGGGACCGCTCTCGTGGTGGCTGCGCTCCGGGTGCATGCCCATCTGCTCGAGCGTCAGGCAGATCTCGCGGCGGACATTCTCGCCGCGGTCTTCGGGCGCCACGTCCATGTAGCCGGCGCGGTCAAACGGCACATCCGTGCGCTCCCCGTTCTCATCCAGCCGGAAAAGGTAGAATTCGATCTCCGTCCCGAACGAGAAGGCCAGTCCCTGTGCCCGGGCGCGCTTTACGGCCTCCGCGAGGATGCGGCGGCTGTCCGCCTCGTACGGCGTGCCGTCCGGCCGGCAGATGCGGCAGAACATATGCCCCACCCGGCCGCTGTGCGGCCGCCAGGGAAGCTCCACGAACGTATCCGGCTCCGGGAACAGCAGCAGATCAGACGTCTCGGATGCCGGGAAGCCCGGAATGGCGGAGGCATCGATGGCCACGCCCTCCGCAAAGGCCTTTAAAAGACCGTCCGACATGACCGCCACGTTGTGAAGGCGGCCGAACGGATCCGCAAACGCCATGCGGATGAACCGTACGTCCTCCTCGCGCACATACTGCAGCACATCTTCTCTCTGGTATTCCATGATCGGCTCCCTTCCCGGCGCACGGCCGGAAATGCCCCGGCCGTCATCGGCCGCAGGGCGGTATCACCCGGGTATTTTACCCTTTAACGCGCAAAAGTGCAAATTTCCCGTGGACTTTTTTTCATATCTGCCGTACAATACCCCGCGTAGGGACAAAGGCGTCCCGCAGAGTGATCTGCGGAGGGCCTTTGTCTCTTTTTTTGCAGGATAAACGGCAGGAGGTGCGGAAATGAGCAAGTATATTTTTGTTACCGGCGGCGTGGTCTCGGGGCTCGGCAAAGGCATTACGGCCGCCTCACTGGGGAGGCTTTTGAAGGCACGCGGCCTCAAGGTGGCCGCGCAGAAGCTGGACCCCTACATCAACGTGGATCCCGGCACCATGAGCCCCTACCAGCACGGGGAGGTCTTCGTGACCGACGACGGCGCCGAGACGGATCTGGATCTCGGCCACTATGAGCGGTTCATCGACGAGAACCTGAACCGCTACTCCAACCTGACCACCGGCAAGGTGTACTGGAACGTGCTGAACAAGGAGCGAAGAGGCGAGTATCTGGGGCAGACGGTGCAGGTGATCCCGCACATCACGAACGAAATCAAGGAGTTCATCTACGCCGTAGGTCAAAAGACCGGCGCCGACGTGGTGATCACCGAGATCGGCGGCACCACGGGCGATATCGAAAGCCAGCCGTTTCTGGAGGCCATCCGCCAGGTGGGCCTGGAAGTTGGCCGGGAGAATGCCCTCTACCTGCACGTCACACTGGTCCCCTACCTGCACGGGTCCGGCGAGCACAAATCCAAGCCCACCCAGCACTCCGTCAAGGAGCTGCAGGGCCTGGGCATCAGCCCGGACATCATCGTGCTGCGCTGCAACGAGCCGCTGGAGGACGGGCTGTTGGACAAGATCGCCATGTTCTGCAACGTCCGCCGCGACTGCGTCATCGAGAACCGGACGCTTCCGAACCTCTATGAGGCCCCTCTGATGCTGGAGAGCCAGCATTTCTCGGACACCGTCTGCCGGCGCCTGCAGCTGGAAGCCCCCGCACCGGACCTGGCCGAGTGGGAAGCCCTGATGGAGGCCATCCACCACCCCACGCACCGCGTGAGGATCGGCCTGGTGGGCAAGTACGTGCAGCTGCACGACGCCTACCTCTCGGTAGCCGAGGCACTGCACCACGCCGGGTACGCCGCCTCCTGCGAGGTGGAGATCCGCTGGATCGACAGCGAGACCATCACGCCGGAAAGCGCGGAGGAGATCCTCTCCCCCTGCGACGGCATCCTGGTGCCGGGCGGCTTTGGCACCCGCGGCACGGAAGGCATGATCATGGCCGCCGACTATGCGCGGACCCACGGGGTGCCGTATCTGGGGATCTGTCTGGGCATGCAGATGGCGGTGGTCGCCTTTGCAAGACATGTCTGCGGGCTCCCGGATGCCAACTCGGGCGAGTTCGACCCGGACTCGCACCACAAAGTCATCGATTTCCTGCCGGACCAGAGCGATGAGACGGCCAAAGGCGGGACGCTGCGCTTAGGCGCTTACCCCTGCCGCATCCGCAGGGACAGCGCGCTGTACGAGTGCTACGGGATCGATCTGATCTATGAGCGCCACCGCCACCGCTATGAATTCAACAACGACTTCCGCCCGGTGCTCGCGGACCACGGCCTGATCCTCTCCGGCACCTCGCCGGACGGGCACATCGTGGAAGCGGTGGAGCTTCCCGCCCACCCGTACTACATCGGCGTCCAGTTCCACCCGGAGTTCAAGAGCCGTCCGAACCGCCCGCACCCGCTCTTTGCCGGGCTCATCCGCGCCGCATGGGAACGGACGGCTCCGGGAAGAGCCGTCCGCCATCCTTTATCAGCCGGCTGATCATGGCTGTTTCATCAGCCACGCATCCGCCTCTTCAGCCGCCGCCCGTCCGTCCGCGGCTGCGCGGACGACGAGCGACTGCCCGGTGCGCATATCGCCGGCTGCAAAGAACTTCCCCCGCAGATGGCGGGAGCCGTCCGCCGGCATGAGCGTCCCTCTCTCTCCCCGCGTGAGCGAGAACGCAGCTGCTGTCTTCTCCTCACAGCCCACAAAGCCGGCCGCAATGATCAGCAGTTGGCAAGGCATCTCCTGTTCGCTTCCGGGGACTTCTTCCATACGCCCCGCGGCGCCGCGCACAAGCCCCACCGTCTGCACGGCTGTCACGCTTCCATCGGCCGCCTTCCGCACGGCTTTCACCGTGGTCTGATACCGGCGCACGTCTTCACCCTGCCGGAAGGCGGCTTCTTCCTGCCCGTAATCGGTGTGCTGCACCCGCGGCCACTCCGGCCACGGGTTGGCACCCGTGCGCGCCTGCGGCAGCGCCGGCATCATCTCCAGTTCCCGGACAAAACGGCACCCCTGGCGCAGGGCGGTGCCCACGCAGTCGTTGCCCGTGTCGCCGCCGCCCACCACGATCACGTCTTTTCCTTCCGCGCTGATGGCAGGCAATCCGCCGGCCAGCACCGCCTTCGTGGCGGCCGTCAGGTAGTCGACGGCATACACCACGCCCGCCGCATCCGCGCCGGCAGCCGAAAGCGCCCGGGGCGTGCGGGAACCGCCGCAGAGGATCACGGCATCATAGTCTCTCACGTCTGCGGGGCCGGGCTCCGTATCCGTGACAAAGCGGATCCCCTCTTCTTCCATCAGCCGGATGCGCCGCTTTACGATCTCTTTCGGCAGCTTCATGGCCGGAATGCCGTACATAAGCAGCCCGCCCGGGCGGTCGGCCCGCTCAAAGACGGTCACCGCATGTCCCCGCTGCCGCAGGCGGTCCGCCGCGGCCAGGCCAGCCGGGCCGCTGCCGATGACCGCCGCCCGCTTTCCGCTCTCAAAAGCCGGCACCC
>CAMJGH010000096.1 GCA_946405185.1 uncultured Lachnospiraceae bacterium | reverse complement strand
GTACAAGGCAGCCGGGGTGGCGGAAAACCCCCAGAATGAGCTGTGGCTGTTCTGGGTGTGCAACCTGGCGGCCTGGATGTATGACAATCGCGGCAACGCGGACGCGAACACGGCGGTGCCGATCTACATCGTGACCAGCGTGCACCAGCTGAGGCATCCCGGGGGTGATGGCTGATGGCGATCAAGGCCGGAGACCTGCGGCACCCGGTGGACCTGCTGAAGCCGGTGACCACCCTGGGTGAGCACAACCGGCGGAACACCAGCTTCGTGAAACAGGCGACGGTGTACGCCGCGAAGAGCGACGTGAGCGGGCGGGAATTCTTCCAGGCCCACGCGGTGAACGCAGAGGACATCGTGACCTTCACGATCCGCTGGCGGGACGACATCGACACGACCTGGCGCGTGAAGCACGGGGCGGAGACCTACGGGATCCTGGAAGTGAACCACCTGGGCTACATGCGGGACTACCTGCGGCTGAAGTGCCGGAGCGTGAAGGGCGGGGGTGTATAAGCCATGACCGAAGCGGAGGAGCGGGATCTGATCGACGAGCTGATCGACGCGCTGAACGACGGCGTGGACGGGATCACCTTCGACCGGGACGTGCTGGACACGAACCGGCCCGAGGACTGGGCCGCGGTGGAACTGAACGGCCAGGAGGACGCGGAATGGGCCGACGGGCAGCTGATCGACCAGGCGCTGAGCGTGGACATCTGGGTGTGCGTAAGCGACCGGGGAAGCTGGCCGAAGCGGCAGGTGCAGGCGGTGCTGAAGGCCTTCTGCCCGCCGCGGCTGGCCGGGTGGCGGCTGGTAAGCCGGGCGTACCTGTATGACCTGGACAAGGTGATGTGGCGGTGGACCGTGAGCATTGACGGACCGCTTGCGACGGAGCCGGCAGTGCCGGCTGACAGCTCCGGATCTGACGAAGAGGATCCGACAGAGGCAGCGCCGGTGCAGCAGGAGGAAGACCTGGACGAGCTGCCGTTCACCGATCCCGAGGAGGATCCGGAGGAATACGTGGATCCGGAGTGGCCGGAAATGGACCCGGAGGAGGGTGAATGATGGCCACGGTGAAGGTGAACGGGGTCGAGCTGCTGGAGCGGCAGCTGAACCGGATGGGGCGGCCGATGATCCGGCAGATTGTGGAAGCCGGGGCGAAGGCCGCCGAGAAGCGGATGGCCGAGAACACGGAAGCGCGGAAGCACACCCGGAACCGGGACATGCTGGAGAGCATCGGCGAGAACGAGTACCGGGAGTTCCTGGGCGGCGGCAGCGTGGAGGTGTATCCCCAGGGGGACGACCGGAAGGGCGTGCGGAACGCGACCAAAGCCTACGTGATCAACTACGGCAAGGGGCAGCGGCCCACCACCAAACGGAAGAAACCCAACAAAACCGGGGACAAGTTTATCACCGGGGACGAGAGCAAAGCGGAAGCGGTCGTCTACGAGGCCATGAAGGCCGAGAGCGACCGGCTGATCGCCGAGATCAACAACGAATAAGGAGGAAAGGCAAAAATGGCGATTGTAACCTGTAAGGCGTTTACCTATGCCAAGTATGCCAGCGGCGGCGACGGCAGCGCGATCTCGTACACCGGCGGCACCATGCTGGACGACTACCTGGCGAAGGCGGAGATCACCGTGGACCGCACGGACGAGAAGGAATACGCGGACGGTCACCTGATCGACAGCGAAAAGATCCCGACCGCGGCCCACATGGTGATGGAGCTGGTGAACAACAACGACAACATCAAGGAGGACGTGCTGGGCATGAAGGAGGTCAGCAGCGAGCTGCTGCTGACGGAAGCGGATCCGCCCTTCGTGGGCGCCGGGTGCCTGTTCGCCAACCGGTACAAGGGCACGGTGACCTGGGAAGGGTACTGGATTTACAAGATCCAGTTCGCGCACCAGGGCGTGAGCGGGGAGACCCGCAGGGACCGGACGACCTGGCAGCACGACACCATCAACGGCGACGGCGTGGCCGTGAAGCTGGCGAGCGACGGGGACGTTTGCTTCCTGGCGCACAAGAGCGGCATGACCGAGAGCGCGGCGGTGGCGTGGCTGAAGGGCCATGCCGGCATCAGCGGCTAATGGAGAGAAAAGCCGGAGGGCCTTCGGCCTTCCGGCTCTTTTTTCGTATTTGAACAAAAGAAAGAGAGGACAGGAAAATGAGCGAGAACATCGTGAAAACCGAAGAGAAAAAGGCGCCGGCGGCAAAGCCGGAGGTGCGGCTGGGCGGGCAGCTGTACCGGCTGCGGTTCGACCTGGGGGCGCTGGAAGAGATCGAGCAGGAATACGGCGGGATCCGGGAGGCGTTCCGGGCGCTGCAGGGCGCCGGGATGACCGCGGCGGTGCGGAAGCTGTTCCGGATCTGCGCGAACTGCCAGCGGGACTATGACGGGATGCCCACGGACGTGACGGAGGACACGATCGGGAAGCACACGAGCCTGGGGAAGATCGCGGAGATCAGCGCGGCGATCCAGGCAGCGGTGGAGAAGGGCATGGAAAGCGAGACGAACGGCGGGGAGGCGGACGACGAGCCGCAGGACGCCCTGGCCGAGGAATATGACGCAAAAAACGCATAGACCGGCGGTCCACGCGGGCCCGGGAATACTACGGGTACGCGCTGATCGCCGGGATCCCGGTGAAGGACGCCCGGCGGATGACGCCGGGCTGGATCATGGACATGTACAAGATCCGGATGGACTACGACATGCGGGTGAACTGGGGCAAGGGCATCCGGAAGATGATCTGACGGGCGGCAGCGGAGACGG
The DNA here is from genome assembly GCA_946405185.1 of uncultured Lachnospiraceae bacterium. Lineage (GTDB taxonomy): Bacteria > Bacillota > Clostridia > Lachnospirales > Lachnospiraceae > CAKQHB01. Next base: position 5,965 of record CAMJGH010000096.1, on the reverse strand, counting down.
AAGGAGATCCTTCGACTCCGCTGCGCTCCGCTCAGGATGACAACGTGGGGGAGAGTGAGAGCGTGGCGAAGGAGATCAAACAGAAGATCGTACTGGAAGGCGAGAAGCAGTATAACCAGGCGATCAGGGAGGCGCAGCGGAACCTGCGGACGCTGAAGAGCGAGCTGAAGGCGGAGACCGCGGAGCTGGGCCGGAACGCCACGGAGCAGCAGAAGGCCGAGGCGAAGGCGAAGAGCCTGAAGCAGCAGATCGCCGAGCAGGAGAAGATCGTGAAGACCCTGCGGGAGGCGCTGGCCCAGGCGAAGGAACAGTACGGCGAGAACGCCGACGTGGTGCAGACCTGGGAGCAGAGGCTGAACAACGCGCGGACCACGCTGGCGAACATGAAGAACGACCTGGACGGCGTGGGCACCGGGATGCGCGGGGTGCAGCAGGACGCCCAGATGGGCACGGTGGCGGCGAAGAGCTTTGCGGATTCAATCGGGAAGATCGCGGACGCCGGGCAGAGCGTGAGCGACGGGATCGAGAGCATCTTCCGGGGCATGGTGGATACGGTCCGCAGCGCCATCAGCGAAGTGTGGGCCGACATGGTGGACCTGGCCGGGCGGGCGAACGCCTGGGCGGACCTGGCGGGCTTCTGGAACACGGACGCGGCCACCATCCAGAAATGGACCCACGCGGTGGAGGGCGCCCACAACAGCTTTGAGGACCTGAACAACGCGGTGACCCGGATCAACATGGGAGACCAGAAGAAGATCGCGGAAGCCACGGGCGTGAGCGGCGAAAATTACACGGACAAGTGGCAGTACGCCATGGCCGTGATGGACAAGATGGCCGGGATGAACTACGAGGAGAAGCTGGCCGCCGCGGGCGAGGTGTTCGGCGAGAAGCGGGCTACGAAGATCCTGGACCTGCTGAACGACTGGCAGACGATCCAGGCGAACCTGCAGAAGTTCGACGCGGAAAACGGCGGGATCGGCATGACGAACGAGCAGATCCAGAGCATGAGCACGCTGGCGGAGCAGGTGGACATGATCAAGACCACGTGGCGGGCGTTCCTGGACAGCTTTGAGGCGGAGCACTTCGGAAAACTGGCGCTGGACCTGACGGGGAACGCGCAGCGGATCCTGGAGGACCTGATCAAGTTCCTGGACACGGGGAGCGACGAGGACCTGGCGCAGCTGGAGAAGGACATCGAGGAGTTCTTTGACCGGATCAAGCTGGCGCTGGAGAACGCGGCCGGGAAGCTGGACGAGGCCGGGAAGAAGCTGCAGGAGAGCGACAACGGGATCGTGAAGCTGATCGGCAAGGCGATGAGCGACCTGGCGGCGGCGCTGGAGTGGCTGAGCAAGGACGAGAACATCGACAAGGTGATCGCCGGGTTTGAGGCGCTGGCGGCCTTCTGGCTGGTGGGCAAGGGGCTGAAGCTGATCGGGAGCATCGCGGAGTTCGCGGCGAACCTGAATGTGATCAAGGGCTTCAACGCGGTGAGCGCGGCGGGGGCCGCGGCGGAAGGCGCCGGGAGCGTGGCGGCGGGGCTGGGGAGCAGCATCGCCAGCGCGCTGATGAACGTGGTGCTGCCGGTGAGCCTGGCGGCGATCCTGTGCTACCCGGTGCTGGAGAAGCTGTTCAAGGGCGAGACGGCAGAGGAAAAGCGGGCCCGGGAGAACATGGAAAAGGTGAACGAGATCGGCCAGCAGATCGTCGACGCGAATCCGGACATGCCCAAGCCGACCGGGAAGGAGAGCCTGCAGTACCTGCTGAGCGGCGGGAAGACGCCGCAGAGCTACAAGGACCGGATGGACGCCTGGAAGGCGGAGAAGGAAGCGGAGAAGGCCGCGGAAGAGGCGGCCAGGGAAGCGGCGGAGCCGCGGGCCTATGTTGAGAGCAGCGGACCCGTGAGCCCCGTGCGCCGGGCGCGGTTTGACGCAACGCCGGAACAGCAGCAGGCGGTGGAAGCCTTCTGGGACATCTGGCGCAGCGGCGACTGGGGCGAGAACGACGAGAAGTTTGACAGCGCGTGGGACGCGATGGAGAAGGCCTTCGAGGGAAACGAGAAGACCTTTGAGCGGCTGGACACGTGGCTGGACAGGATGATGGAACAGTACAACCAGGCGCAGACGGAGAACGGATTCAACCCGGACCAGTGGAAGGACATCCCGGCGACCTGGTGGCTGAACCCGGCGGCGGGCGGCGCGGACAACAACGGCGTGACGGCCACGGACCTGCAGGGCTTCCGGGAAGTGCCGGCGGCGATGCAGAAGGCCGTGCAGGCCGGCGCGGCGGCCGGCGTGAGCGGGATCCGGGTGAACCTGGACGGCAGGGCCGTGGGCGAGCTGGTGGCGCCGTATGTGAGCACCATTATCGCGAGAAGTATTGTGTAAGGAAAGGGTGAGAGGATGCAGCTGGCGCACAGAGTAAGCCTGGGCGGGGTGCAGCTGGACAGCCTGGACGAGCGGATCATCATCAAGGGCATCGAGGGCGGCGCCGGCAAGGACACGGTGACGGCGGTGGCCACGGGGGCCGGGGACGGCACGCGGATCACCGGGGTGCGCCGGGAGAGCGTGGAGATCCAGGTGAAGTTTTCCATGAACATCCGGCGGGACAGCCTGGAGGAACGGGAGGAAGTGCTGGAGGCGATCAACGCCTGGGCGGCGGCGATCCCGGCGTACCTGCGGGTCAACTACAAACCGGACCGGCGGCTGTATGTGGACGAGGTTGTGACGCCCGGAGAGGGCGACATCTGGAAGCGGCTGAGCGAGTACACGATCGTGTTCCGGGCGCACGCGATCCCGTACTGGCAGGAGAACACGGAGAACAGCGCGGCCACGCGGACCGGGCAGACCGGCAGCGGGACGATCCTGCAGGCGGGCAGCGCCGAGGCGCCGGCGAACATCGAGCTGGCGAACAAGAGCGGCGCGCTGATCAACACGGCGAGCGTGACGGTGAACGGGCACACGATGAGCTTTGAGCAGCTGGCCCTGGCGGCGAACGAGAGCCTGGTGATCGACCACACGGTGAGCAAGGGAAAGAACGTGATCCGGATCCGGATCCGCAGCGCCCAGGACAGCTACCGGAGCGTGATGGCGAAGCGGACGGACGGCAGCGCGGACGACCTGGCGCTTGATCCGGGCGAGAACGCCTTCAGCTTCAGCGCCCAGCGCGCGTGCGTGCTGACGGTGAAGAGCAGGGGGCGGTTCAGATGAGCATGATCCTGCTGAAGGGGCACAGCCTGACGATTAAAAACCACTTTACGCCGGAAAGTATGAGCCTGAGCCTGGAGGAGCGGAACAGCAGCGCGAGCATGACCCTGGGGCCGGAGGCGCCGGAGATCAGCGTGGGCGACTGGGTGAAGGACGAGACGGAGCCCGGGAAGGGCATCGTGTGGCGGGTGAAGACGGTGGACGAGGCCGTGGAAACCCAGACGCGGACGGTGCAGCTGGAGCACGTGATCCAGAGCCTGAAGGACCGGGTGCTGTTCGGCGAAGTGAAGCCGGGAACCATCACGGGGAACGCGAACGACAAGAGCTGCAGCGCCCGGCAGGCGGCGGCCTACGCCATGGCCCGGCAGGACGACTGGCGGCTGGGGGACACGCCGGTGAACCCCACGAATCCCTACAGCTTCAACGGGGAGAACATCTACGCGGCGCTGGAGATGATCACCAGCAGCATGGCGGACGTGCAGTGGGAATACGACCTTTCCGCGCACCCGTTCACGCTGCACATCCGGAAGCAGCCGGCGAGCGGGTTCACGGGCGAGATGCGGATGAACCGGAACATCACGACGATGCGGCGGCAGATCGACCGCTCGCGCATGTACACGCGAATCTACCCCATCGGGAAGGACAACCTGCACATCGGCGGGGAGTACCTGAGCAAGAACGAGGGCACCTGGGGCATCGTGTGCAAGGTGGAGACGGACCAGACGAAGGAGGACGAGGCGCAGCTGCGCTCCTGGGCGCAGGAAAAGCTGAACCGGCACTGCGAGCCGCTGGTGACGATCACGATCACGGGGCTGGACCTGAGCCGGGCGACGGGGGAAGCGCTGGACAAAATCACCCTGGGGAAGCGCTGCCGGGTGCCGCTGCCGGACAAGGGGATCACGATCACGGAGCGGGTCACGAAGCTGCAGTGGAGCGACAAGATCAAGAAGGCGGACGAGTTCACGGTGACGATGGCCAACAACACGGAGGACATCGCGAGCATCGTAAACCGGATCCAGGACGAGGTGAGCAGCGGACGGGGCGGCGGGGGCCGCTACGGCGCGAGCCGGAACGAGGAGGACCATGCCTGGTTCGTGGACACGAACGAGCACGTGGGCATGGTGGCCGAGGCGGTGGCCGGGCCCGGGGCGGACCAGGACTGGAGCCGGGTGGCGAGCATCTTTGTGGACGGCGAAGGGATCCACCAGAAGGTGACGCGGGCCGAGAAGGAGATCGTGACCGCGGAGACGCGGATCGAGGCGAACGAGAACCAGATCCGCCTGGAGGCGGAGAAGCGGCTCAAGGAAGACAAGAGCCTGCTGGGCAAGATCGAGGTGGAGGCCGGGAAGGTCGCCATGGTGGTGGGGACCAACAGCGGCGGAAACTTCATCAAGGCGGCGCAGATCTGCGTGGCGATCAACAAGGACGGCAGCAGCAGCGCGGTGATCGAGGCGAGCAAGATCCACCTGCTGGGCGAGACGATCGCGAACACGATCACGGCGGACTACATCAGCAGCCAGATCGCCAAGCTGACCGTGGTAACGACGAAGCGGCTGCACGTGACCGGAAGCGCGGACTTCGACAAGGGGATCCGCGCCAGCAGCTACGGATACGGCAACAACCAGGACGTGCTGGACTGCTTTGTGCAGGTCAAGAAGGAGGAAAGCGGCGGGAACATCACGCTGAAGTTCACGCGGGCCAACGGACGGACCGCCGGATCGGTAACTTTTAGCAAAGCCACCACTCTGAACGGAGCGTGGAGCGGTGGCAAATACACGGTTACCGCTTCGCCCCAGGGAAACAGCATATCGACCTTCGTGGAGGGCGGGAGTGAGAGCTGGGCCAGTGGCCTGGCGACGATCCCGATCCGGTACACGAACAACGGCGGGCAGAGCTACTACAACACGGGGGCCAGCTGCTACGCGCACATCGCCAAGAGCGATATCACCATGAGCCGGGGCAGCCGGCAGACCAGCCAGCCCAGCGCGGACGCCGCCTTCGGCGACCTGACGCAGAACGGGTACTACGTATACACGGTGACGGTGCACGGGGTCAGCAAGACCTACCGGCAGCGGATCAATGTGGCATAAGGAGGACAGGAGAAAATGAACGAGAACGCGGTGAAGATCCAGATCGCGCTGAGCGCGCTGGAGCAGGTGAAGGTGCCGGCGACGGCGGAGAACGTGAACAGCCTGACGGTGGTGTGGCAGATGCTGCAGCAGGTGAAGGCGGACCTGGCGCAGGCAGCGCCTGCGGGCGGATCCGGGCAGGAAGCGCCGCCGGACGGCGTGACGGTGCGGTTTGAGGAGGATGAAGATGGAAAACCTGAGACTGAATGACGGGACGGTGCTGGAGGACAGCAGCGCGCTGGAGAGCGGCGGGGAGCTTTTCCTGTACATGCGGGGGATCAGCTTCGCGGACGGGTTCCACGCGATCGGCGAGAAGGGCCGGACAAAGAAGATCGTCTACACGGACAACGGAGGAACGCAGACGGAATACGCCGGTTACATCCGGCCGACAGCCCTGCGGGACGAGGGAAACGGCCTGATCACGGCCGCGCTGCGGAAGGAGGCGCGCTGAGATGTTTCTGATTGAGGAAAAGACCGGGGCGGTGACATTGAGCCAGGGAGACACGGGCAGCTATGAAATTGAGGCGGAGCGCGAGGACGGCGAAGCCTGGACCGAAAACGACCGGGCAACCTGGTGCCTGAAGGCGGGGGACGAGGTGATCTGGGAGCGGATCTACCGGCTGGACAACCCGG
>CAMJGH010000095.1 GCA_946405185.1 uncultured Lachnospiraceae bacterium | reverse complement strand
CGATTCGCTTGAGTGGAAGTAAGCAAGCCATCTCCGTCCCTTGACATGGTATTGAATACCGCGTATATTTGTCTTTGTTACTATGTGCGGCTTTCAGACGGCAGAATCTGCCGGACGGCTGCCCCTGCCGGACCTTCTGCAGGGGAAAGGAGACGGAATGAACAATTATGTGCTGATGACGGATTCTTCCTGCGACATCGACCGCGCCACCCTGCAGGAGTGGGGCGTGCCGTCGGCGGAACTGTGGTTCGCGTTTACGGACGAAGAGAAGGAATACACCGGCGTGGACATGCCGGAGAAAGAGTTTTATGCCGCCATGCGCTCCGGCCGGGTGGCCAAGACGTCTGCGGTCAACAGCCAGACGTTCGTTCTGTTTTTCGAGCCGTACCTGAAGCAGGGGCTGGACATCCTGTATCTGGGGTTCTCGTCGGGCCTCTCCACCACGGTGCACTCCGCCGAGACGGCCGCGAAGGAACTCACCGAGCGCTATCCGGACCGCACCATCCGCGTGGTGGACACGCTGTGCGCCTCCACCGGTCAGGGGCTTCTGGTCTGGCTCACACTGAAAAAGAAGAACGCCGGCGCCTCCCTGGATGAGGCGGCCGAGTTTGCCGAGAACACCAAGCTGCACATCGACCACTGGTTCACGGTGAGCGACCTGATCTACCTGAAGCGCGGCGGGCGCATCAACGCGCTGTCCTACTTTGCCGGCACGGCGCTGAACGTCAAGCCGGTGCTGCACGTGGACAACGAAGGCCACCTGATCAACATGTTCAAGGTGCGCGGCCGGAAGGCCTCGGTCAAGGCGCTGGCGGACAAGCTGGCGGAGCTGGCCGTGAACAAGGAAGGCGAGTATTTCATCTGCAACGGCGACTGCCCGGAGGATGTCGAATACCTGCAGGACCTGCTGGAAAAGACCACCGGACACCGCGCCAACCGCGTGGAGTACACCGGCGCCGTCATCGGCGCGCACTCCGGGCCGGGGACGCTGGCACTGTTCTTTGTGGGAAGAGAAAGATAATTGAAATTCACAGGATGCTAAGGCAGCGCAGGAAGCACATCTCCTGCGCTGTTTTGTATATACAGAATGACGAAAAAATCATATTGATGAGCCGGATCCAACATGGTAAATTCCTGGCAAATGACAGATGCAGAAAAGAGGACAGATCGTCAAACGCAACTAAATATAGTTGCATATTGCCGCTTTATGAAGTATACTGCAGGAGGAAAGAGGATGGGAATTAAAGAAAAACTGATCCGGCGTCTTCAGACGTCTCCGAGAGATTTTTCATTTGAGGAGGCGATCACATTACTGGGACAGTTAGGTTATACATTGAGCAATAAGGGAAAAACCAGTGGATCCCGAGTGGTATTTATGAGGAAGGAAACGAAGGAAAAGATCATCCTTCATAAAGCGCATCCGGATAACCGATTACGGCAGTATCAGGTAAAACAATTGCTGGAAGTTTTAAGGGAGGAGGGCATACTATGAAAAACACCATGGTCTACAAAGGATACATAGGCAGCGTAGAATTCTCTGAGGAAGACGGTCTGTTTTTCGGGAAAGTTCAAGGCATTCGTTCCCTGATCTCCTATGAGGGGGAGAGCGCAGCCGAACTGGTTTCGGATTTTCACGGAGCAGTGGATGATTATCTGTCTTTTTGTGAAGATAGCGGAACACAGCCGGAAGTGCCGTACAAGGGAAGTCTGAATGTCCGTCTGGGTCAGGATCTTCACAGAAGAGCGGCTGTTTACGCTATTTCTCAGGCACAAAGCCTGAACAGTTTTATTGAGGAAGCGGTTCGGGAAAAGCTGGCGTCCGTCGGGGGCTGACGCGCGCGTCAGCCCCCTTCCATAGCCGGTCAGACCAGCCGGTAGGTGGCTTTCCGGAAGGTCGAATTGCCGAGATCGAACTTCTTCGGGTCCACCCGGGAGGCAAGCTCGCGGGTGATCAGAAAATCGTCTGACACTTCCACGAACAGCTGACGCTCACCGGTTTCCGCGAGGTAGTAAGAGTCGTGATCGTTCATATAGTCCGCCAGCTGGAGGATGCCCGGCCGGACGATCAGATCGGTGATCCATTCCAGTTTTCCGAGTTTCTTTTTGCGGATCAGCGGGTAGAGCGCATCTGCGTCATGGAACCGCGCATAGCAGGCGGCATCCCTCTTGTCGCGGCAGCTGCCCGTCACCTCAAACGACGCCAGGTCGATGGCTTCTTTCGTTTCATTGAAACTCAGCTTTTCGTCCTCGGCCAGCAGATAGTCCACGCTGACGCCGAGCAGCTGGGCCATCACCTTCAGATTGCCCACGTCCGGCATCCCCTTGCCGGATTCCCACTTGGCCACGGCCGACCGGGACACGCTGAGCTTCTCCGCCAGCTGTTCCTGGGACAGGCCTGCCTCTTTTCTCGCTTCTTTCACCTTTTCTCCGAATGTCATGACGAAACCTCCTTTTTGCGGCTGCCCGGGGCAGCCTTTCGATGTGGCCTCATCATAGGACCGGCCGCCCGTGACCGTAAAGGGAGGGTCTGTGACAGCGCTGTTACGCTGCGTAACAGGGGGCGTGGAGGCTCTTGTAACAGTATAACACGGACACGGGCCGGGCGGACAGGGGGGCGGCCATGATCCGCATTGTCAAAGCGGGCAAAGAACGGTACAATAGGACGTGCCGGCCGGACGGGAGGGGCCCGCACAGGCGCGGGGCGCGCATCGGCACGGCGGAAAGGACGCAGGAGCATGGACTTTCAAGGCATCCGCAAGATCCACGAAGGGCGCTTCATCACCCGGTATGACATCGACTACGTTACGGCGGAGGGACATCCCAAGACGTACGAGATGATCAGCCGGAACAAAAACATTCAGACGCTGGAGGACCTGCAGAACGTCCGGTCCGACGCGGTGGTCCTGATCCTGACGGATGAGACCGGCGAACGCATCCTGGTCAACCGTGAGTTCCGTCTGGCCATGGCGAAGTGGATCGTCAACTTCCCGGCGGGGCTGATCGACCCGGGCGAGACGCCTGAAGAGAGTGCGCGGCGGGAACTGTGGGAAGAGACCGGGCTGGAACTGGTGAGCATCGACGACGTGCTGGACAACAGCTACAGCGCCATCGGGTTTTCGAACGAGCGCAACATCTGCGTGTTCGGAAAGGCGCGCGGGACGTTCCGGAAGAGCACATCCGATGTGGAAGAGATCGTCCCCGGCTGGTACACCAAAGAGGAGATGAAGGAGCTTCTGCGGAAGGAGTCCTTCGCGGCCCGCACCCAGGCTTACTGCTACGCCTGGGCGAACAGCTGAGCAGACAACGAGGAGGAGACGATGAAGATCGACGGGTTTCATCACATTGGCACGGGCGTTGTGAACATGGAGGAGAGCCGGGCTTTTTATGAGAAGCTGGGCGGCAGGGTGGTGCATCACTTTACCGGCAAGTCCGGCGACGAGATCTATCTGGTGGATCTGGGCGGCGGCGTGGTGCTGGAACTCCTGCCCCGGAACTACACGGAAGACGAGGCTTTCCCGCGCTTTGCGCACATCGCGCTGGCCGTGGAGGATGTGTTTGCCGCCGAGGCGGAAGCCCTGGCCGCCGGCGCGAAGAGTCAGCAGCCGGCGCACCACACGAAACTGGGCACCATGCTCGCCGACAACGCATTCGTGTACGGCCCCGGCGGGGAAGTGATCGAGTTCTTCCATGTGAGAGGGTACGAGGAATAAGAGGAAGCCGGGCGTCATGCCCGTGAAAGAAGGACGGTCCTTTCGTCACCACCGTGGCGGGAAGGACCGTCTTTTTTGCACTGCTGCATGGCCAAAGCGGAATGATAACGGATTAAATGCGGATGACGAATTTATTCTATTGCCCTTTCGGAATGAAAGCGGTATGCTTGAGGCAGAAAGAGCGCCTGTCCGCTTTCGAAAGTCCGTTTCTTGCCCCTCGCCGCATCGGGCGGCGGAAAGGAGTCATCATGACGCTGGATGAGATCATCCGGAAGAAAAAACAGTACGGCTACACCAACGAGCAGATGGCTGCGCTGTCCGGCCTCCCGCTTTCCACCGTGCAGAAGGTGCTGGGGGGCACCACCAAAGCGCCCAGGTATCAGACGCTCGCGGCGCTTTCGGCCGTCTTTCCCAAAGATCCCGGCCCCCTGTATTTCCGGGAAGACGAGATTGCCCGCGCGCGCGGCATCGCGGAGACGCCGGCGGTTTACGGTGCGTCTGCGGAGGAACGCCCCTCCGCGCGCTGGCCGCGCCAGGGGGAGTATACGCTGGCAGACTATCTGGCCCTCCCCGACAACGTGCGGGTGGAGCTGATCGACGGCGTCTTTTTTGAGATGTACGCGCCCACCACGGTGCACCAGCTGATCGCCGGGGCGGTCTATGCGGAGTTTTTGAACTTCGTCAACGGGAAAGGCGGCTCCTGCCTGCCGTTCATCGCGCCGGTGGATGTCCAGCTGGATTGTGATGACCGTACGGTTGTGGAGCCGGATGTTATGATCCTGTGTGACCGCAGCAAGCTCAAGGTGGCCCGCATCTTCGGCGCCCCGGAGTTTATCCTGGAAATCTTTTCCCCGTCCACGCGCAGCAAGGACCGCTTCATCAAGGGCAATAAATATGCCCACGCCGGCGTCCGGGAATACTGGATGGCAGACCTGAAGCATGAGATCGTCATCAAGGAGCTGTTCACGCCTGCAGAGGAGGAAGAAGCCTGCGGCACGCCGGACATCCTTACGCAGATCTTCCCGTTTGATGAGCCCGTCCCGGTCACCGTGTTCGGGGAAGAGTGCAAGGTGCGCTTCCGGGATTTCATGGACCGCTACGGCATCGCCGGCATCCCGCGGTAAGTGCCAAAAAAGCCCTCCGGCTCAGGTGTCTGAACCGGAGGGCTTTCTGGTTGTTTTGCTTTATACGTCCAGCACGGCGGAGGCCTTCTGCAGCTGCTCGATGATGTCGATGTGCTGCGGGCAGGCGGCTTCGCACTGGCCGCACTGGATGCAGTCGGACGCTTTGCCGGAGCCGAGGGCCAGCTGGCCGCTGTAGTAGAAGTGCGGGCGGTTGTGCTCGCCGAAGGTCAGGATCATGTTGTAGGCCTTGAACACGTCCGGGATAAAGATGCCCATGGGACATCCCTCGGTGCAGTAACGGCAGGCGGTGCAGGGGACGGTGGGCACGGAGAGGATGTTGTCGCGCACCTTGGCGATGGCGGCCTGCTCTTCATCGGTCAGCGGCTGGAAGTCGCCGAAGGTGGCCACGTTGTCCGCCATCTGCGCCGGAGCGTTCATGCCGGAGAGCACCACGGCCACAGCCGGCAGGCTGCCGGCAAAGCGCAGCGCCCAGGAGGCAGGGGAGGCATCCGGGTGAATGGCGGTAAACGGCGCGGCGGTCTCCGGGGAGAGGCTGGCCAAAAAGCCGCCCTTGACCGGCTCCATGACGATCACCTTCTTGCCGTGCGCGGCCGCGATCTCATAGTTTTTGCCGGACCAGATGGCGTTGTTCTCCCAGTCCACGTAGTTGATCTGCAGCTGCACAAAATCCACCTCCGGGTGGTCCGTCAGCAGCTTTTCCAGCAGCTCAGGGGAGCCGTGGAAGGAGAAGCCGAAGTGCCGGATCTTGCCTTCTTCTTTCATCTTCTGGCAGAAATCAAAGCACCCGTTGTCCTCGTAGACGGTGCCGCGGGACTCCTGCAGGCTGTGCAGCAGGTAGTAGTCAAAATACTCCACGCCGCAGCGGGCCAGCTGGTCCGCAAACATGTCGGCCGGGGTGTAGTCGGGCGAAAGCTTCCAGCCGGCCATCTTGGTGGCTATGGTGTAGCTGCCGCGCGGGTGGCGCTCGGCCACGCATTTGCGGAAGGCATCCTCGGAACCCTGGTAGACATAGGCGGTGTCAAAATAGGTGAAGCCGGCGGCCAGGAACTCATCCACCAGGCGGCAGGTGGCGTCGATATCGATGTCGTCACCGTTCTTGGGCAGGCGCATCAGGCCGAAGCCCAGCTTCTTCTCGGGCCAGTCAGTCATGAGAAATCTCCTTTCGGAAGTTGAAATAGAGTGACTGTTTTTATTGTAAGCGCTTCCAGACGGACCGTCAAGTGGAAGACGCCGGCCGGCGGGCACGCCTGCAGTCAGCCCTTGCCAACCTCGCCCGGATTCAGTACAATAGGAATGATATCATGGTTCATTCTGGGGGTTTTGCCGTGCACGAAATGGGGGTTGTGTTTCATGTGATCAGCCGGCTGGAGGATCTGGCCAAGGAGCAGGAGCTGACGGAGATCTCGTCCGTCACGCTGCGCATCGGGGAGGTCTCCGGCATCTTGAACGACATGCTGGCGGACTGCTTTTCATGGGCGGTCAAGAAGACCGAGGTGCTTAAAAACGCTACGCTCACCATCGAGGAGATCCCGGCGCTGACGTACTGTGAGGACTGCGGGGAGCTCTACCCCACAGTGGCCAACGGCAAGATCTGCCCGCACTGCGGGAGCGAACATACCTATCTCTACCAGGGGAACGAGTTTGAGATCAAAGAGATCGAAGCCTGCTAGTGCTTTTGCACGCAGGTTCTGGCGGAGACTGACCGAAGGCCGGCCGGATGCCGGCGGGAGGAGGCCGTATGTACCGTGTACTGTTGGTGGAAGATCAGCGGATGGCCCGCACGCTCATCGAGAACATGATCGCCGAGGAGGAAGACTTTGAACTGGTCGCCTCCCTGGCCAATGCCGCCTACGCGGAGCTGGCGTGCATGCAGCACCGGGTGGATCTGGTGCTCATGGACATCTACACGGAGTTGGGCACCAGCGGCCTGGACGCCGCCGCCCGCATCAAGAGCCGGTTCCCGCACATCAAAGTCATCCTGCTGACGTCGCTGGCGGAGTACAGCTTCATCGAGCGCGCGCACGCCGCCGGCGCGGAAAGCTTCTGGTATAAAAACCTGAGCGATGAGTCGCTCATCTCCGTGATGCGCCGCACCATGGCCGGCGAGTCCATCTACCCGGACAAGACGCCTACGGTGCGCCTGGGCAATGCCGTCAGCACGGAGTTCACCGCCCGCGAGCTGGAAGTCCTGCGCCTGGTGGTGGAGGGCGAGACGGATGCCGCCATCGCGGACATCCTGGGCGTCTCCACCTCGGCCGTACGCTTCCACATCAACAATATGCTGCAAAAGACCGGGTACTCGTCACGCACCAGGCTCGCCGTGGCAGCTGTGAACCAGCAGCTGGTAGTAGCCGGGCTGTGAGGAGTATGACAAAGGGACAGGTCAACTGTCATATGATCCGTTCATCCGGTTGATGGAGAAGGTGTTATGAAGATCACCGTCAGACAAAAAGACTACGCCGCCGTGCGCGCCCTGCCGGCGCCGGCACACAAGGAACCGTTAAAGCCATCGAAACCGTTTCGGTGGCTTTTAAAAACGCTCTCGGCGGGGGATCTGAAAGAGACGCATTTTACCGCCCACGTGGACCTGCCGGCAGATCTCACACCGGATGTGCCGGCGCTCATCCTGATGAACCACTCCAGCTTCATCGACTTGAAGATCGCGGCCACGGTGTTTGCGGACCGGCCGTTTGGCATCGTCTGCACCTCCGATGGCTTTGTGGGGAAAGAGTGGCTGATGCGGCATCTGGGGTGCATTCCCACGCAGAAGTTCGTCACCGACATGAACCTGGTGCGGGATCTGGTCTACGCGCTCAAAACGCTGAAGATCTCGGTGCTGATGTTCCCGGAAGCCAGCTACAGCTTTGACGGCACGGCCACGCCGCTGCCGGAAAGCCTCGGCAAGTGCCTGAAGGTGCTGGGCGTGCCGGTCATCCACGTGCAGACGCACGGCGCGTTCGCCCGGGATCCGCTCTACAACAACCTGCAGCTACGGCAGGTGGACGTCTCGGCGGATGTCACGCAGCTGTTCTCGGCGGACGAGGTGAAGAGCCTGCCGGTGCCGGCCCTGAACGCCCGGCTGAAGGAGGCCTTCGCGTTTGACAACTGGGCCTGGCAGAAGGAAAACCATGTGAAGATCACGGAACCGTTCCGCGCCGACTGCCTGCACCGGGTACTGTACAAATGCCCGGTCTGCGGGGCGGAAGGGAAGACGGAAGGAAAAGGCATCACGCTCACCTGCCACGCCTGCGGGAGTGTCTGGGAACTGACCGAAGACGGAACGCTGGAAAAGTGCGGCGCCGCGGGCCGGGACGTGCCGGAATCGGACGGGCGTTTCCCGGCAGCCGGACCGGACACTCGTCCGGATGGCACGCCGTTTGACTTCACCCACATCCCGGACTGGTACGCCTGGGAGCGGGCCTGCGTGCGGGAGGAAATCGCGGCCGGCACCTACCGGATGGAGCTGCCGGTGACCATCCGCGTGCTGCGGGATCTCACCGCCATCTACGAGGTGGGCGACGGGGTGCTGACGCACGATGAGACCGGCTTCCACCTGACCGGATGCGGCGGGGCGCTCGACTATCATCATTCGCCGACCGCCAGCTACAGCCTGTACGCCGACTATTTCTGGTACGAGCTGGGCGATATGGTCTGCATCGGCAGCGGGGAGATGCTCTACTACTGCTTCCCGAAGGCCGGCGAGAACGTGGCCGCCAAAGCCAGGCTGGCCGCGGAAGAAATGTACAAAATGAAAAAGCGGCGGTAGCAAGTCAACGAGACAGGCCGGAGCGAGTCAGAGGGACAGGTCACTGCTGTCTCACCCTCAGGTGAGACAGATGACCTGTCCCTTACTGTCTTACTCCGGCCCGCCACAAAGAATGGCATCAAATATGACAGATGACCTGTCCCTTTGTCTTATCACAGGACCGCTTCCAGGCACATGGCCAGGCTTACGGCGCCGGCATCCGGCGTGCCGAGGCTGCGTTCGGCCTGCGGGCGGGCGCGGCCCACTTTCGGCAGCAGGTCTTTGGTGGCTTCGGCGGCCTCTTTGGCCACGGCGGCGGCATCCGCCCAGGCATCGGCGATGGGAACGCGCTTCTGCGCGGTCTTTTCCAGCGCTTCCGCAAACGGCAGCAGGGCGTCCAGCATGGTCTTGTCGCCGGCCTTGGCGCCGCCCAGTGCCTGGATGCGGTCGGCGGCGGCGCGCACCGCGCGGGCCACATCGCGCACG
>CAMJGH010000094.1 GCA_946405185.1 uncultured Lachnospiraceae bacterium | reverse complement strand
CGGCCGGTGCGGCCAACCTGAACCCCCGCTACACCTTCTCCAACTTCGTGGTGGGGGATTACCGCCGGGCGGCCGGTGCGGCCAACCTGAACCCCCGCTACACCTTCTCCAACTTCGTGGTGGGCGCCAACAACAAGCTGGCGCACGCGGCGTCGCTGGCCGTGGCGGAGTCTCCCGGCCGGCTCTACAACCCGCTGTTCATCTACGGCGGCCCGGGGCTTGGCAAAACGCACCTGATGCACTCCATCGCCAACTTCATCCTGAAGAATTCCCCTTCCACCAAGGTGATCTTCACCACCAGCGAGAACTTCACGAACGAGCTGGTGGAGGCCATCCGCAAGTCCAACATCAGCAACACAGCCACGCCGCAGTTCCGCGAGAAGTACCGCAACGTGGACGTGCTGCTGATCGATGACATTCAGTTCATCATCAACAAGCTGGGCACGCAGGAAGAGTTCTTCCATACTTTCAACTATCTCTACGAGAACAACAAGCAGGTGGTCATCTCCTCGGACAAGTCACCGAAAGAGTTCACCATGCTCGAAGAGCGCCTGCGCTCCCGCTTCGAGATGGGCCTGCAGGTGGACATCTCCACGCCGGACTACGAGACCCGTATGGCCATCCTGCGCAGCAAGGAAGAGCAGGAAGGCTACAACATCGACAACGAGATCTTAAAGTACATCGCCAGCAACATTCAGTCCAACATCCGCGAGCTCGAGGGCGCCCTGAACAAGATCATCGCCTATTCCAAGCTCTACAAGGCGGAGATGACCATGGAGACGGCTGAAGAAGCCCTCAAGGATATGATCTCGCCGGATGCCCGCCGCGAAGTCACCGCGTCCGGCATCATCAGCATCGTGGCGGAGCACTACGGCTTCACCAGGGAGCAGCTCATCAGCCCCAACCGCCACAAGGAGATCGTCTATCCGCGCCAGATCGCCATGTATCTGTGCCGGAACATGACCAGCCTGTCGCTTCAGGCCATCGGCACGGCGCTGGGCAAAAAGGACCACACCACCATCATGCACGGCATCGATATCATCGAACACGATCTCGCCACCGACCCAGCGGTGCGGGATACCATTGATATCCTTAAAAAGAAGATCAATCCGGCGTAACGCGCCGGATTTTTCTATGCCTTTTGTTGACCGCCATGCGGAAGTATGCTATTATAAATAGGAAGAGAAACATCCAAACCTGCTGCGGGGAAAGGTCTTCTTTCCCCGCAGTCCTTGTGGATAGGGGGAGGAAGAGCGCGTGGAATACCGGTGGAGAACCGTTGGGAAGAGCAGATGCCCCGGAGGGGGTGATTTGGGCCCAAAGAAGCCGGACGGTTGAAAACCACCTGTTTCCCACGGTGCGTACACGGCCGTTTCCCCGCGTTATCCCACACCGTTTTTCCCGTGCGGGTGCGGCCTGGAGGCACATTCCCACAAATCCACACCGCCTACTGTTACTGCTGCTTATCTTTTTAAAGATTTATATACGGCACGCCGAAAGGAGAATCAGCTCTCATGAAAATCCACTGCGAAAAGGAAGCCCTGTTAAAGAGCATCAACATCGCGCTGCGCGCGGTTCCCGTCCGTACCACCATGCCCATCCTGAACTGCCTCTATCTGCAGGCGTTTGACAACGTCATCAGCCTTTCGGCAAACGACATGGAGCTGGCCATCCGGACGGAGATCATCGGTGAAGTCATCGAAGAAGGAAGCCTGGCCCTGGATGCCAAGATACTTTCCGACATCGTCCGCCATCTGCCGGATGCCATGGTCACCCTGGAAACCGAAGAGGGAGACCGCGTGGTCATCCGCTGCGAGCAGGCCGTTTTCCATATCTCCTATCAGACCGGCGAGGATTTCCCGGAGCTGCCGGAGGTGGAGCGCCGCAACCACATCGCGCTCAGCTCTTTCACCTTAAAGGAGATGGTCCGTCAGACCATTTTCGCCATTTCGGATACGGGCACCAACCGCATGATGACCGGCGAGCTGTTTGAAGTGAAGGAGAACCGTCTGCGCATGGTCGCGCTGGACGGCCACCGCATCTCCATCCGCACCGTGAACCTGGAAGAGAGCTACGACGCCGTCAAGGTGGTCATCCCCGGCAAGACCTTAAACGAGATCTCCCGCGTGATCAGCGGTGAGGCGGACGACATCGTCACGCTGTTCTTCACCGAAAACCACGTGGTCTTTGAATTTGACGATACCACCGTGGTCTCCCGCCTCATCGAGGGCGAGTACTTCCGCATCGACCAGATGCTCTCCAACGACTACGAGACCAAGCTCTGCGTCAACCGCCGTGAGCTGGCGGGCTGCATCGAGCGCGCCTCCCTGCTGGTGCGCGAGAGCGACAAGAAGCCCGTCATCATCCGCGTGGAGGACGGTTCCATGCAGTTAAGCCTCAAGTCCGTTCTCGGCTCCCTGCGTGAAGTCATTCCGGTGGAGAAGACCGGCCGTGACATCCTCATCGGCTTCAACCCGCGCTTCCTGCAGGATGTGCTGCGCGTGGTCGACGATGAGACCATCACCATCTACATGGTCAACCCCAAGGCCCCCTGCTTCATCCGCAACGAAGCCGCCGGGTACAACTATCTGGTCCTGCCGGTCAACTTCGGTGCCGGCGATGTCGACTGAGAAAGGAAAACCCATGATCGAACTGGGACTGCGCGACGGGTTCATCAAGCTGGGGCAGGCGCTCAAAGCCGCCCACATGGTTGAAAACGGCGCGGAAGCCAAAGCGGTGATCCAGGACGGGGAAGTGGAAGTCAACGGTGAGACGGACACGCGCCGCGGCCGCAAGCTGGTGGAAGGGGATACGGTGACCTTCCGCGGGCAGCAGGTGCGGATCGTCAAAAACGGCTGATCTATGTGGATCCGCAGTCTGGAGTGCCGGAATTTCCGCAATTATGAATATGTGAAGCTGGAGCCGGACCCGGGCATCAACATCATCACCGGCGAGAATGCCCAGGGCAAGACCAATCTCCTGGAGGCCATCTATCTGGCGGGTACGGCCAAGTCGCACCGTGCCGGGCGTGACCGGGAAATGATCCGTTTCGGAGAGCCGGAAGCCCATATCCGGCTGGAGGTCATGCGCGGTGAATCTCCCTACCGCATCGATATCCACCTGAAGCGTTCGGGCAGCAAAGGCATCGCCGTGGGGGGCATCCCCATCCGGCGCACGTCGGAGCTGTACGGTGTGGTCAACGTGGTCTTTTTTTCGCCGGAGGATCTCTCGCTCATCAAGGATGCACCGGCGAAACGGCGCACCTTCTGCGACATGGAGCTCTGCCAGCTGTCGGCCATCTACGTGGACAACCTGATCCACTACAACAAGGCCGTCATGCAGCGCAACGCCCTCCTGAAAGACATCGGCTTCCGCAAAGACTACGAAGCCATGCTGCCGGCCTGGGAGGAGCAGCTGGTGCGCTACGGGAAGCCGCTGATCGCGGCCCGGCGCGAGTTTGTCGAAGAACTGTCCCAGCTGGTGGAGCCCATCCACCGGAAGCTCACGGGCGGGCGGGAGACCATCGCCGTCACCTATGAGCCGAACGTGGGCGAAAATGAGTTTGCGGACCGGCTGTTTATGAGCGGTGAGAATGACCGCCGGGCCGGCACCACTACCTGCGGGCCGCACCGGGATGACATCGGCTTTACGGTGGATGGCATCGACATCCGCCACTACGGCTCGCAGGGCCAGCAGCGTACGGCCGCGCTCTCGCTGAAACTGGCGGAGATCGACCTGGTGCACCGCCGCACGGGGCAGACGCCCATCCTGCTGCTGGACGATGTCTTAAGTGAGCTGGACGCCTCCCGGCAGAACCACCTCATGGAGAGCATTTCGGATGTGCAGACCCTCATCACCTGCACGGGTCTGGATGAATTTGTGAAGAACCGGTTCCCCACCGACAAGGTGTTTGAAGTCACGGCAGGGACCGTTGCCGTTCGGTAAGGAAAGCGAAGAAGGGAAGAAGTAACAGGTTATGGCAGAAGAGTTCAAAGAGATGGACAACGAGTACGGCGCAGACCAGATCCAGATCCTCGAAGGCCTGGAGGCGGTCCGCAAGCGTCCCGGCATGTATATCGGCAGCACCTCGTCCCGCGGTCTGCACCACCTGGTCTACGAGATCGTCGACAACTCGGTGGATGAAGCGCTGGCGGGCGTGTGCGATACCATCACCGTCACCATCCTGCCCGGCGACGCCGTGCGCGTGGAGGACAACGGCCGCGGCATTCCGGTGGGCATCCACCCGAAGGCCGGCATCCCGGCGGTCGAGGTGGTCTTCACCATCCTGCATGCCGGCGGCAAGTTCGGCGGTGGGGGGTACAAAGTGTCCGGCGGTCTGCACGGCGTGGGCGCTTCGGTCGTCAACGCCCTGTCCGAGTGGCTGGAGGTGGAGATCCGCCACGAGGGGTCTGTTTACATGCAGCGCTATGAGCGCGGCCATGCCAAGGCGCCGCTGGCCATCATCGGCGAGTGTGACCCGCAGGCGCACGGGACCACCGTGACCTTCCTGCCGGACCGCGAGATCTTCGAAGAGACGGTCTATGACTTCTCGGTACTGGAGACCCGCCTGCGCGAGATGGCCTTCCTGACCAAGAATCTCCGCATCGTCCTGCGGGATGAGCGCGAAGAGGAGCCTCACGAGAAGGTCTTCCACTACGAGGGCGGCATCCGCGAGTTCGTCAGTTATTTGAACCACAGCACGGAAGCCCTGTATCCGGACGTCATCTACTGCGAAGGCACCCGTGACGGCGTCTACGTGGAGGTGGCCCTGCAGCATAACGACTCCTACAACGAGAGCGTCTACTCCTTCGTCAACAACATCAACACGCCCGAAGGCGGCATGCATCTGGCGGGCTTCCGCAATGCCATCACCCGGACGTTCAACGACTATGCCCGCAAGAACAAGCTGCTGAAGGATTCGGATCCGAACCTGTCGGGCGATGACATCCGCGAAGGCCTGACCGCCATCATCAGCGTCAAGATCGAGGACCCGCAGTTTGAAGGCCAGACCAAGCAGAAGCTGGGCAACTCCGAAGCCCGCACCGCGGTGGATTCGGTCCTGTCGGAGCAGCTGACATACTATCTGGAGCAGAATCCGGTCACGGCCAAGACCATCCTGGATAAGGCTATCCTGGCGCAGCGCGCCCGTGCGGCCGCCCGCAAGGCCCGTGACCTGACCCGCCGCAAGACCGCCCTCGAAGGCATGGCGCTGCCCGGAAAGCTGGCGGACTGCACGGACAAGGATCCCCGCAACTGCGAGATCTACATCGTCGAGGGCAACTCCGCCGGCGGTTCCGCCAAGGAAGCCCGCTCGCGCGCCACGCAGGCCATCCTGCCGCTGCGCGGCAAGATCCTGAACGTCGAGAAGGCCCGGCTTGACCGCATCTACGGCAATGCCGAGATCAAGGCCATGATCACCGCCTTCGGCACCGGCATCCATGAGGATTTCGACATTGAAAAGCTCCGCTACCACAAGATCATCATCATGACCGATGCGGATGTGGACGGCGCGCACATCAGCACGCTGCTGCTCACCTTCATCTACCGGTTCATGCCGGAGCTGATCCGCCAGGGGTATGTCTACCTGGCCCAGCCGCCGCTCTACAAGATCGAGCGCAACAAGAAAGTCTGGTACGCCTACTCGGACGACGAACTGAACAACATCCTCTCGGACATCGGGCGCGACAACAACAATAAGATCCAGCGCTACAAGGGCCTGGGCGAGATGGATGCCGAACAGCTCTGGGAGACCACCATGGATCCGGAGCGCCGCATCCTGCTGCGCGTCAACATGGACGGTGACAACCTGAGCGACCTGGATCTGACCTTCACCACCCTGATGGGCGACAAGGTGGAGCCGCGCCGTGATTTCATCGAGCAGAACGCGAAGTTCGTGAAGAATCTGGATATCTGACGGGAGAATGACCAGTGGAAGCCAATATTTTTGATAAGATCCAGGAGATCGACCTGAAAAAGACCATGGAGTCGTCCTACATCGACTACGCGATGAGCGTTATCGCCTCGCGTGCCATCCCGGACGTGCGGGACGGCCTGAAGCCGGTGCAGCGGCGCATCCTGTTCTCCATGATCGAGCTCAACAACGGTCCGGACAAGCCTCACCGCAAGTGCGCCCGTATCGTCGGCGACACCATGGGCAAATACCATCCTCACGGGGATGTCTCCATTTACGATGCCCTAGTCAAGCTGGCGCAGGGGTTTGCGACGCGCTACCCGCTGGTGGACGGGCACGGCAACTTCGGCTCGGTTGACGGCGACGATGCCGCCGCCATGCGTTACACCGAGGCGCGCCTCTCCCGCATCAGCATGGAGATGCTCGCGGATATCAACAAGAACACCGTTGATTTTGTTCCCAACTTCGATGACACCGAAAAAGAGCCTTCCGTCCTGCCGTCCCGCTTCCCGAACCTGCTGGTCAACGGCACCAGCGGCATCGCGGTCGGCATGGCCACCAACATCCCGCCGCACAACCTGCATGAGATCATCCAGGGGTGCGTGAAGATGATCGACAACCGCATCCTGGAAGACCGGGATACGGACATTGAAGAGCTGCTGCCCATCATCAAGGGCCCGGACTTCCCGACCGGCGCCGAGATCGTGGGCGTGCGCGGCATCGAAGAGGCCTACCGCACCGGCCGCGGCAAGATCCGCGTGCGCGCGGTGACCAACATCGAGACCATGGACAACGGCAAGAGCCGCATCATCGTCACAGAGCTGCCGTTCATGGTCAACAAGGCCGCGCTCATCGCCAAGATCGCGGATCTGGTCAAGGAAAAGCGCGTGGACGGCATCACCGCCCTCACGGATGAGTCCAGCCGCGAAGGCATGCGCATCAACATCGAGCTGCGCCGGGACGCCAACCCGAACGTCATCCTCAACCAGCTGATGAAGCACACGCAGCTGATGGATACCTTCGGCGTCAACATGCTCACGCTCGTCAACAACGAGCCGAAGACGCTGAACCTCCACGACATGCTGTACTACTACCTTCAGCATCAGGAGGATGTGGTCTACCGCCGCACGCAGTATGACCTCAACAAAGCCCTGGAGCGCGCTCATATCCTGGAAGGCCTGCTCATCGCCCTGGACCACATCGACGAGGTGATCGCCATCATCCGCGGGTCCGAAAACGTGCAGGCGGCCAAGACAAAACTGATGGAGCGCTTCGGCCTCTCGGATGCCCAGGCCCAGGCCATCGTGGACATGCGTCTGCGCGCCCTGACCGGCTTGGAGCGCGAGAAGCTGGAGGAGGAGTACCGCCAGCTGCAGGAGCGCATCACGGAACTCAAGGCCATCCTGGCGGACAAAAAGCTGCTGCTCGGCGTCATCAAGGAAGAACTGATGATCATCGACGTCAAGTACAGTGATCCGCGCCGTACGGTCATCTCGTTTGATGAGGATGAGTTTGACGCGGAGGATCTGATTGCGGACGAGCCCACGGTGGTCGCCATGACCAGCCTCGGCTACATCAAGCGCATGGAGCTGGATGCCTTCCGCAGCCAGAACCGCGGCGGCCGCGGCATCCGCGGCATGCAGACCATCGAGAACGACACGCTGGAAGACCTCTTCATGGCGCGCACGCACAGCGATATCCTGTTCTTTACCAACCAGGGACGGGTGTACCGCTTAAAGTGCTACGAGATCCCGGAGGCCTCGCGCACCTCGCGCGGCGTGGCGCTGGTCAATCTCCTCCTGCTGCAGCCGGAAGAGAAGGTGACGGCCACCATCGTCCGGCGCGATGCGGACCGCATCCGGTATCTGATGATGGGAACCAAAAACGGCATCATCAAAAAGACGCCGGTAAGAGAGTTTGCCAACATCCGCAAGAACGGCCTGCGGGCCATCAATCTGCGGGAAGGTGACGAGCTCATCGAGGTGAAGGCTACGGACGGCGAGGAGGATGTCTTCCTGGTCACGGCCGGCGGCAAGTGCGCCCGCTTCACCGAGAGAGCCATCCGTCCGATGGGCCGTGCGGCCTCGGGCGTGAAGGGCATCCGCCTGCGCGAGGGCGATGCGGTGATCGGCATGCAGACCTCCGGGCAGGGGAGCATGATGCTCTTCATCACCGAAAAAGGCCTCGGCAAGCGCACGCCGGCGGAGCAGTTCCCGTGCAAGGGGCGGCACACGCAGGGCGTGAAGGCCTTCAATGTCAGCGAAAAGTCCGGCAATATCATGGCGGCCAAACTCATCGGGGACGGTCAGGAGATCATGCTGATCACCACCGAAGGCATCCTGATCCGCACCAACGCGGATGAGATCTCCGTCCGCGGCCGCGCAGCTTCCGGCGTGAAGGTCATCAACCTCAGCAGCGAGGAGGAGCGGGTGGCCAGCATCGCCAAGGTGCGGGATCTGGATCCGGAGACGGACATCCCGGAGCCGGAGACGGATGAAGAAGAGCCGTATGAGGAAGAAGAACTCTACGACGATGGCGACATCCCGGAGGACGAGGATGACGCGGTCGATGAGGAAGACGAAGAAGAGGATCTTCCGGACGAGGAAGATCCGGAAGAGTAACCACAGGCAGGCGGCCGCCGGAGTTCCGGCGGCCGTCATCCGAAAGGAGGACATGGTGAAGAAGGTCACGCTGTTTTATCTGATCAACTGCCCGTACTGCAAACAGGCACACCGGGCAATTGAGGAACTGACGGCCGAAAAGCCGGCGTACAAAGACATCCCCATCGACTACGTGGAAGAGAGCATGCAGCCGTCCCTGGCGGAACAGTACGATTACTACTATGTGCCCACCATGTTCTTTGACCACGACAAGCAGTACGAGGCCCATCCCGGCGAAAGCTACGAGGAGTGCCGAGAGAACATCCGCAAAGTCTTTGAGGCGGCACTGGCATAAGTCAGAAAAGCTTCTGCGAAAAGACCGCAACGAAACTTTTTAAAAAAATTGAGGATGTGAAAATTCACGCTTGACAGGCATACGGGAACTCGTTATAATGGCAAAGCACTCTGAAAGAGCAGTGTGTTCAGAGTGCTTTTTAATTCCGCCTTATCGGGCGGGTTAAGCACTTGGCAGGTGGAGTTTTCCGCCGAGGATGTGAGCACCTGGAGAAGTACTCAAGTGGCCGAAGAGGCGCCCCTGCTAAGGGTGTAGTCCGGGAAACCGGAGCGAGGGTTCAAATCCCTCCTTCTCCGTTGGATTTATAAAGGGCTTTCGAAGGAGCAAGTCTTTCGTGAGAACTTGTAGATCCAGAAAAAGTACCTTGATAACTGAACAGTATACTCCAATACCTGAAAATTCATTGAGATTTTCTG
>CAMJGH010000093.1 GCA_946405185.1 uncultured Lachnospiraceae bacterium | reverse complement strand
GATGAACGAAGGCATGGCGGCCGTGCGCTCGGCGGAGATCACCTACGCCGTGCGGGATTCCCAGATCGACGGCACCGAGATCCACGCCGGGGACTACATGGTCATCGGAGATTCGGGGATCCTGTCCGCCGGGCAGGATCTGATGGCGGCCTGCATGGAAGGCGTGGACGCCATGGTCGACGAGGATTCGGCGCTGGTCACCATCTACTACGGCGAGGACGCCGATGAGGAGACGGCCGGCAAGATCGCGCAGATGATCACCGAAAAGTATCCGGATCTGGAAGCCGAAGTGCACGAAGGCGGCCAGCCCGTCTACTATTACTACCTGTCTGTGGAATAATATCCTGTGAGAGCGGAAGAAAGCGGAGCATGAGAGGAGAAGAACCCATCACCCGGATCAAAGGCATCGGGCCCAAAACCGCGGAGGCCTTCGGGCGCCTGGGCGTCTTCACCGTGGAAGATCTCATCCGCTTTCTTCCGCGCTCGTTTTTCCGGCTGCCGGAGCCGGTGCCGGTCATGCGCGCGGGCGAGTGCGACCTTTGTGCGGTGTCCGGCATCGTGACATCGCCGGTGAACGTGATCACCGTCAAAGGCATGGCCATCTCCAGCACCACGCTGACGGATGAATCCGGGGAGGGCATCACCCTCAAGTGGTTCCGGGCTCCCTGGATCCGCCAGACCGTGCACATGGGGGACCGCCTGGTCTGCCGCGGGCGCGTCTCGCGCACCGGGAAGAAGCTCTCGCTCGTGCAGCCGCAGATCTTCACGCCCGAAAAGTACGCTGCGCAGATGGGCCAGCTGCGTCCGGTCTACCCGCTGACCGCGGGGCTGACGCAGGCGGCCGTGGAAAAAGCGGTGGCGGCGGCCTTTGAAGGCGGCGTGACGGTCCCGGAAACCCTCTCGGAGGAGGTGCGCCGCGCCTACGGCCTGATGGAGGCCGGCGAGACGTTCAAAACCCTGCACTTCCCGCCGGATGAGGAGAAGCTGCGTGTCGCCCGCGAGCGGTGCGTGTTCGAAGAATTCTTCCGCTTCCTGCAGCAGATGAAGCGCTTAAAGGGCGCCCGGGAGGCCGGCAACGTCTACGCGCTGACCCGCCAGGGGGCCACGGATGAGCTGATCGCCCGGCTGCCGTTTGCGCTGACCGGCGCACAGCGCCGCGTACTGGAGGAGATCCGCACGGATCTGTGCGGCCGGTACCGCATGAACCGGCTGGTGCAGGGCGATGTGGGGTCCGGCAAGACCATCCTGGCGTTTCTGGCGCTGTACGAAACGGTGCAGTGCGGCTATCAGGGGGTGCTGATGGCCCCCACGGAAGTGCTGGCGCGCCAGCACGCCGAAGGCCTGATGAAACTCAATGATTCTCTGGGCCTCGGCCTGCGGGTCGTGCTGCTGACCGGCTCGGTCACCGGTGTGGCCCGGCGGGAAGCCTATGAGCAGATCCGCACGCACGGGGCGGACATCGTGGTGGGCACGCACGCGCTCATCCAGGAAAAAGTGGAGTACGCCTGCCTGGCGCTCGCCGTCACGGACGAGCAGCACCGGTTCGGCGTGAAGCAGCGCGAAGCCCTGCAGGAAAAAGGCCTGGCGCCGCACGTGCTGGTCATGAGCGCCACGCCCATCCCGCGGACGCTCGCCATGATCCTCTACGGTGATTTTGACGTCTCCGTGCTGGACGAGAAGCCGGCCGACCGCCTGCGCATCAGGACGGCCGTGGTGGACGCCTCCTGGCGCCCGAAAGCCTGGCATTTCATCCGGAAGGAGTGCCTCGATGGCCATCAGGCCTACGTGATCTGCCCGCTGGTGGAAGAAAGCGAACTCTCGGACGGCGAGAACGTAGGCGACTACGCCGAAAAGCTGCAGGCCGCCTTCGGGGACCGCGTGAGAGTCGGGCTTCTGCACGGCCGCATGAGCCCGGAGGAGAAGGCGGCCGTCATGGATGCCTTTGCCGCCCACCGGACGGACGTGCTGGTCTCCACCACCGTCATTGAGGTGGGGATCGACGTGGCCAACGCCACGGTCATCGTCATCGAGAACGCCGACCGCTTCGGCCTGGCCCAGCTTCACCAGCTGCGCGGGCGCGTGGGGCGCGGCGATGCGCAGTCCTACTGCATTCTTGTGAACACTTCCGGGAAGGAAGAGGCCGCTGACCGGCTGAACGTCCTGCGGGACTCGGCCGACGGCTTCGTCATCGCGGAGGAAGATATGAAACGGCGGGGGCCGGGGGATCTGTTCGGCATCCGTCAGAGCGGTGCCATGGAGTTTTCCATGGCGGACATCTATCAGGACAGCGGCATCCTCATGAAAGCTTCGGAGGCATGTGACCGCTTCCCCGACGGGCTGCTGGATGCAGGCGTCGACCTGCGCCGGCCCACCCTGTGAGAAAGGCAGGAAGATCATGGAAGGTAAGAAGATCCTCGTCGCCATGCCCACCGGTATCCTGTACCGCGACAAGCTGCAGGCCGCCTGGCCGGAATCGGAGTTCGTATTCAAGGAAGGCCCTCAGGTGACGCCCGAAGACCTCAAAGGCGTGCAGATCATCATCGGCAACGTCGCGCCGGGCATGCTCAAAGCCTGCGACAGCCTGGAGTGGGTGCAGCTGAATTCCGCCGGTTCGGACAACTACGCCAAGGAAGGCGTCCTCCCGGAGAACGTCATGCTCACGAACGCCACCGGCTCCTACGGCCCGGCGCTCTCGGAGTATGTCATCGCCGTGTCGTTTGCCATGATCCGCAACCTGGACCAGTACTTTGCTTTCCAGAAGGAGCACCGCTGGGTGGATGCCGGCCCGAACGGCAGCATGGAAGGGGCCAACGTCCTGGTCATCGGCTACGGTGACATCGGCCAGGCCTGCGGCAAGCGCTTCAAGGCGCTCGGCGCCACGGTGACCGGCGTCCGCCGCCATGCGGATCCGTCGCCGTATGCGGACAAGGTGATCACCAACGATGACGTGGACGCGGCGCTGGCTGAAGCGGACATCGTGGTCATGGTGCTGCCCAACTCGCCGGAGACCATCGGCTACATGGATGCCAGACGCTTCTCCCTGATGAAGAAAGGCGCATATCTGGTCAATGTGGGCCGCGGGCCCGCGGTGGAGCCGAAGGCTCTGGCCGAGGCGCTGACCTCCGGCCATCTGGGCGGAGCCGCCATCGATGTCACGGATCCGGAACCGCTGCCGGCCGACGACCCGCTGTGGGATGTGCCGAATCTGATCATCACGCCGCACATTTCGGGCGGCTTCCACATGCCCGTCACCGGTGAGAAGATCACCGACATCGCGGCAGAGAACATGCGCCATTACCAGAACGGCGAGCCGATGAGAAGCGTCGTGGACCGCAAGACCGGCTACCGCCGTTATGAGAAAGGATAACCGCAGAACATGAGAGTGATCGCCGGGGAAGCCAGGCATCTGCCGTTAAAGACCGTTCCGGGGGACAATACCAGGCCCACCACGGACCGCATCAAGGAGACGCTGTTCAACATCCTGCACCAGCAGCTGCCGGGCGCCGTCTTCGTGGATCTGTTCGCCGGGAGCGGCGGCATCGGCATCGAGGCGCTCTCGCGCGGGGCGAAGGAGGCGTGGTTCGTGGACAACGCGGCGGCAGCCGTGGCCGTGATCAGCGAAAACCTGCGCTTTACGAAGCTCTTCCCGCGCGCGAACGTGCTGCGGGCGGACGCGGCGGCGTCCGTTGACCGGCTTGAGGCCAAAGGCGTGCGGGCGGATTTCATCTTCATGGATCCGCCGTACGAGGCCGGCGCCGAGCCGGCGGTGCTGGCCAGGCTCTCCGCGTCGCCCGTTGTGACGGAGGACACCGTGATCATCATTGAGACCGCCCTCCACCGGGATCTGTCGTTCGTGGAGGAGGCCGGCTTCACGGTGACCCGCGTGAAGGAATACAAGACCAATCAGCACGTTTTTGCCATAAGGAGCTCACAATGAGAACTGCCGTCTACCCGGGCAGCTTTGACCCGGTCACCTACGGGCATCTGGATGTCATCGCCCGTGCATCCGTCATGTTTGACAGGCTGATCATCGCGGTTCTGAACAACAGTGCAAAGAATCCGTTGTTTTCCGCAGATGAGCGTGTTAAAATGATAAAAGAAGTCACGAAAGACTTTCCGAACGTGGAAGTGGATTCGTTCGACGGCCTGCTGGTGGATTACGTCCGCCGGCAGAACGCCTCCGTCATCGTCCGCGGTCTGCGCGCCGTCACGGATTTCGAGTACGAACTGCAGATGGCCCAGATGAACCGCAAGATCGCGCCGGAGGTGGACACCATCTTCCTGACGACCAGCCTCGAGTACGCTTATCTGTCCTCGAGCATCGTCAAGGAGGTGGCCCGGTACGACCGGCCGCTCGGCGAATTCGTTCCGCCGTTCGTGGAAGAGAAGGTCCGTCTTAAACTGAAGTGACAGCAGAGCCGATAAACAAGGGAGAGTGAGAACATGAGCACCAGCAGCAGCCGGATCGAAGAGATCATCACCGAACTGGAAGAGTACATGGACACCTGCAGACCGCAGACGTTCTCCGCCACGAAGATCATCGTGGAGAAGGCGCGTGTGGATGAACTGCTGGAAGAACTGCGTCAGCGCACGCCGGACGAGATCAAGCGCTATCAGCGCATCGTCAGCAACCGCGAAGCCATCCTGGCGGATGCCCGCGCTCAGGCCGATCAGATGATCGCCGACGCCACCGAGCAGACCAAGGAACTGGTCAACGAGCATGAGATCATGCAGCAGGCGTACAAGAAGGCCAACGAAGTCATCGACAACGCCACCGCGCAGGCTCAGCAGATCGTGGACGAGGCCACCCGCGAGGCGGACCAGATCCGCACCAGCGGCATCAGCTATGTGGAAGACATGCTGCGCAGCATGGACGCCCTCATCTCCCATACGGTCGAAAACAGCGTGCAGCGCCACAACAGCTACATCGCTTCCCTGACCAACACCTCGGAGATCATCCGCTCCAACCTGGCGGAGCTGGCTCCTGCCGATGGCAGCGCCGCACCGGCCGAAGAGCCGGCCGACTACCCCGAGGAGGAAGTCCCGGAGGACGCCGAATAACCCCAAACCTGCATTCGAAGGGCCATGCAGCGTGCTGCATGGCCCCTTTCGCGTAATCCGAAGCACCAAAAGGAGCTGCCTGTGAACGGACTGCCCGATGCCTATCTTGCACAGATGAAAGACCTGCTGGGGGATGACTACCCGGCGTATCTGGCGTCCCTTGCCGAGGAACGCCGTTTCGGCCTGCGCACCAACGACGGGAAGATGGCATCGGAGGCGTTTGCCGCGCTGTCGCCGTTCTCGCTGACGCGCATCCCGTGGGTTCCGAACGGCTTCTTTTACGACGGGAAGGCGGAGCGCCCCGCGCGGCATCCGTACTATTACGCCGGTCTCTACTACCTGCAGGAGCCGTCCGCCATGACGCCGGCGGCGCTGCTGGACGTGCAGCCGGGGGAGAGGGTGCTGGACCTGTGCGCAGCGCCGGGCGGCAAGAGCACCCAGCTGGGTGCGGCCCTGCGCGGCCGCGGCGTGCTGGTGACCAACGATGTCTCCAACTCCCGCGCCAAGGCGCTGTTAAAGAACATCGAACTTTTCGGCATCCGCAACGCGGTGGTGACCAGCGACCGTCCGGACCGTCTGGCGGAGCGCTTTGCCGGCTACTTTGACAAGATCCTCATCGACGCTCCCTGCTCGGGGGAGGGGATGTTCCGCAAGGATGCCGCCGTCTCCAAAGCCTGGGAGGAGCACGGGAACGCGTGGTACGCCGCGCTGCAGAAGGAGATCGTCACGCAGGCGGTGCCCATGCTGAAGCCCGGCGGGAAACTGCTGTATTCCACCTGCACCTTCTCGCCGCTCGAGGACGAGGGGACGGTCCAGGAAATGCTGGATGCCTTCCCGGACCTGCATGTGGCTGACCTGCCGCGCTATGAGGGGTTCGCCCCGGGCATGCCGGAGCGCGTGCCGCACGGGGATCCGTCGCTTGCCAAGTGCGTGCGCATCTTCCCGCACCGCATGCCG
Source organism: uncultured Lachnospiraceae bacterium (assembly GCA_946405185.1). GTDB lineage: Bacteria > Bacillota > Clostridia > Lachnospirales > Lachnospiraceae > CAKQHB01. The sequence continues at coordinate 3,944 of CAMJGH010000093.1, read as the reverse complement.
GGTGAAGGGCACTTCATCGCCTTGCTGGAAAAAGAAGGGGAACTTGCGCCCAACCCGCCGTATGAGCCGGCGCCGGACAAGTCGGTCCTGAAGGATGAACCGTTTGCCGCCTTTGTGAAGCAGTACCTTCCCGAGGGGTATCTGGCGCGCCTTACGCGCCACGGCGAGCGGATTCTTATGCGGCCGGACCAGCCGCTGGCGCTTTCCGGCCTGCGCGTGATGCGCGGCGGGTGGCTCATCGGCGAGTCGGCCAAGAACCGCTTCGAGCCCTCTCAGGCCTTTGCCATGGGCCTGCGGGCGGAGGACTTCTCCCGGACGGTGGTGCTGGAGCCGGACGGGGATGAGGTGATCCGCTACCTGAAAGGCGAGACCATCCCCGTGCCCGACGGCACCTCCGGCAAGGGGTATGTGCTGGTCTGCGTGCGGGCGGGGGAGGAGGCTTTCCCGCTGGGGTTTGCCAAGTACAACGGCGCGATGCTCAAAAACCTGTATCTGTCCGGATGGAGATGGATGTGATGAAACCGACACCTGGAAAAGGGAATCCCGGCTATCTTGACGGGGAGAAGAAGAAAAAACGGCTGCTGCTGGCGGCGTTCGTGCTGGTGATCGCGGCCTTGCTGATCACCGCGTCGGTGGTCGGCGGGACGGCGGGCGGCTTTATCCGGATGGCCGGCGTGCTGATGGTCATTCCGGCGGCCAACACCCTGGTCAACGTGATCGCCATGGCGCCGTACCGCAGCGGCGACGGGGCGCTGGCGGCCCGCGCGGCCGAAGTGTCCGGCGGCTGCCGGGTCCTCTCGGAACTGGTCATCACCAACACGGATGGCCCGTCGGTGTCCGTGCCCTGCGCCGTCATCGGCGAGGGGGCGGCGGTGGTGTACATGCGCTGCCCGGCCGACCGCGAGAAGGCGGTCAAACTCCCCACCCCCGGCCAGTTCGGCACTTACCTGGAGCGCCGGATGCGCATCAGTGAACTGGAACTGTCCGTGACGGCCGTACGCGAGGAGGAAGCCTTCCTGGCGGAGGCCGCCAAACTGACGCCGGCAGAGCCGGAATGGGAGGCCCGCGTGGCATCGGCCCTGCTGGCCAACTCGTTTTAAGGAGGCGCCATGCGGAACCTTTCCGTTACGCGGGAAGAGGAGGGGCAGCGCCTGCTGCGGTACCTGTCGCGGGTGATGCCGCAGGCACCGGCCTCCTTTTTCCACAAGATGCTGCGCAAGAAGAACATCACCCTGAACGGAAAGCGCGCCGACGGCAGCGAAGCCCTGCGCACCGGGGATGAGGTGAAGCTCTTTCTGGCAGAGGAGACCATCGACAAGTTTGCGGGCACGCCGCCGCGGCCGGAAGCCGTGCGCGCATCCGGCCCGCTGACCGTTTTATATGAGGATGCAGACATCCTGATCGCGGACAAGCCGGCCGGGCTTCTGACGCAGAAGGCCGCCGCCGGGGATGACTCGCTGAATGACCGGCTTCTTTCTTATCTGAAAGCGTCCGGCGCCTGGCGCGGGGACGGGACGGACCGCTTCACGCCGTCCGCCGCCAACCGGCTGGACCGCAACACCTCGGGCCTGGTGGCCTGCGGCAAGACCGTGCGCGGCCTGCAGTACCTCTCGGAGGTGTTCCGGGAGCGCACCGGCGAAAAGACCTACGTGGCACTGGCCAGAGGCCGGGGCATCCCCGAAGGGGTGCAGACCGGGTGGCTGACCAAGGAGGAAGCCTCCAACACCGTGACACTCACGGCGAACGAGCGCCCCGGAGCGCACGAGGTGCGCACCGGCATCCGGGTGCTGGCGGAGGCAAAGGATGTGTCGCTGCTGGAACTGGAGCTCATCACCGGGCGCACGCACCAACTGCGCGCGCAGCTGTCCGCTATGGGGCATCCGCTGCTGGGCGATGCCAAATACGGCGGCGCGGCACCCGGCGTGAGGCGCCAGATGCTGCACGCCTGGCGGCTTTCCCTGCCGGCGCAGGGGCCGGACGGAAAAGCGGTCACCGTTTCCTCCCCGCTGCCGGCGGAGGTTCGGACCATCATGGAAAAGCAGGGGGAGTGGACATGGCGACCTGGAACAGCAGAGGCCTGCGCGGCTCTGATCTCGAAGAAGTGATCAATCACACCAACGACCGCTACCGGGAGGCGGGGCTGGCGCTCGTCCAGAAGATCCCCACGCCCATCACGCCGGTCGAGTTCGACCCGGGCTCCAGCCGCATCACACTGGCTTACTTTGAGAAGCAGAGCACGGTGGACTACATCGGCGCGGTGCAGGGCATTCCCGTCTGTTTTGACGCCAAGGAGTGCGCCGTCTCCACGTTTCCGCTCGCCAACGTCCACGAGCATCAGATCCGCTTCATGGAAGAGTACGAGAAGCAGGGGGGCATCTCGTTTCTGCTGCTGTGGTTCAAGGAGGAGGACCGCTACCACTATCTGCGGCTCTCCGTGCTGGAGGAGTTTCTGGAGCGGGAGCGGGCGGGCGGCCGCAAGAGCTTCACGCTGGAAGAACTGGATCCGGCCTGGGATATCCCCACCGCCGAGGCGGGGCTTCTGGTAAGATATCTGGATCTGCTGGCCAAAGATGCGGCCGAAAGAGACTGATGCCGCCTGCAGAAGGCGTAAAATTAGCATTTTTGTCAGTTGTGAGAATTCTTCGGGTATGCTATGGTTAAGCGGCAAAGGAGGGATTTGCAATGAAACGAAATGGTAAAGCACTGATCGCTCTGCTTCTTGTCGCGGTCATGGTCTTCTCTCTGACCGGCTGCAGCAAGATCAAAGACATCGCCGGCGGCTCTTCTTCCAAGGGCCCGGAAACCGTGTGGGATGCCCTGCGCGAGTTCCAGGAGTGGGAAGGCTACGAGTGCGAGGCCACCATCGATGTGAAATCGGATGAGGTGAACGGCACCTTCAAGCTGGAAAACGGCAAGGTCGTCAAGGATGGCAACGACACCAACATGCAGTTCGACCTCTCGGTGGCAGCGGATGTTGACTCCGCCGACGTGGAGATCGATGAGACCTTCATCGGCACCTTCAGCTTCGTGGGCGGCGTCCTCTATGTGGACATCTCCAAGACCGAAGTGTTCGATGTCATCGAAGACATGGCCGGCATCGAGATCGATGATGACATGATCGAGTCCCTGTTTGTCGACCAGCTGGGCATGAAGGAAAAGGATGTGGCCAGCACCCGCGTGTTCTCGCTCGAGATCGGCAGCACCAGCAAGAACGCCAAAAAGGCGCAGGATGCGCTGACCGAAGCCTTCATCAAGATGTCCGAAAAGGCTCTCGGCGAGGAGTACACCGAGAAGGATGAGAAGAACCCCGAGTGGACCGTCTCCTTCGACCAGAAGAGCGCTCCGGACGTGGTGACCGCTTTCCTGGAAGCCTTCATGGATGATTTCGACAACATCTGGGACAACGCCATCGTCCTCGTCGAGGAGTCTCAGAACCTGGCCATCATGGACAAGCTCAAGGACGTCCTGGGCGACAGCTTTGACACGTCCGCCATCGATGATTTCCTGGATGATTCGGACTCCTACGCCGAAGACGTGGCGGAGCAGGTCGAAGAGCTTCTGGACGATCCGGAGCCCATCGAGCAGTCCTTTGAGGACATGAAGTTCACGGCCGAGACTGTGATCGGCTACAGCGGCAAGAGCGGTGCCCATGAGATGACCATGGAGAGCACCGTGAACGTCAAGTCGCCGGAGAAGATGACCGTCACCATGAACGCCACCTACAAGGAGGCGGACGTCAAGATCGAAGTGCCCGAGGATGTGACGGATCTGAACAAGGCCATCGATGCCGCCGCCGAGATGCTGGGCGGCCTGGTGGGCCCGATCGGCCCGGTGGGCCCGGTGGTGTGGCCGACCGCTGAGCCGGAAACCGATGAGCCGGAAACCGAAGAGCCCATGACGTTCGCCCCGTCGTCCGAAGAGCCGACCGCGACCGAAGCGCCTGC
>CAMJGH010000092.1 GCA_946405185.1 uncultured Lachnospiraceae bacterium | reverse complement strand
CGCTACATGGACGCCTACGGCAACGAGGTGAACCAGTTCATCCAGGCCATCGAGAACGACACCGAGACGCCGCTGGGCGTCATGGACGGTCTGGCACCCGTGCTGATGGGCCTGGCCGCGAAGAAGTCCGTCGAAGAGCACCGTCCGGTGAAGATCTCCGAGATCGGCTGACAAAAGAACATGTCATCCCGAGTGAGCGAAGCGAACCGAGGGATCTCCCGAAAAGAGGAGATCCTTCGGCTTCGCACCCTGCGGGTGCTCCGCTCAGGATGACAGACAGGAGAGAGTATGTTCAACAAAGAAAAAGTGCATCTGGGCATTGCGCCCATCGCCTGGACCAACGATGACATGCCGGATCTCGGCGCCGAGAACACCTTCGAGCAGTGCGTCTCCGAGATGGCGCTGGCCGGTTTCACCGGCTGCGAAGTGGGCAACAAGTACCCCAAGGATCCGGTGGTCTTAAAGAAGGCCCTGGACCTGCGCGGCATGCGCATCTGCAACCAGTGGTTCTCGTCCTTCCTGCTGACCAAGCCCTTTGAAGAGGTGGAGAAGGACGCCCGCGCGCAGATGGCCTTCCTGAAGGCCATGGGCGCCAAGATCATCGGCTTCTCCGAGCAGAGCTACAGCGTGCAGGGGCAGCTGACCACCCCCATCTTCGGGCACAAGTACGTGATGAACGACGAGGAGTGGAAGGTGCTGACCGACGGCCTCAACCGCCTCGGCCGCATCGCCAAGGAAGAGTACGGTATCTCCCTCACCTACCATCACCACATGGGCACCGTGGTGCAGACCGCCGAAGAGACCGACCGCCTGATGGAGATGACGGATCCGGAGTACTTCAGCCTGCTCTACGACACCGGCCATTTCACCTTCTGCGGCGAGGATCCGCTGGAGATGGTCAAAAAGCACGTGAAGCGCATCAAGCACGTGCACTTAAAGGACGTCCGTCCGGAAGTGCTCGAGCGCGTCCATGCCGAGAACATGAGCTTCCTGGATGCCGTCCGTGCCGGCGCGTTCACCGTGCCCGGTGACGGCGCCATCGACTACGATCCCATCTTCAAGGTGCTTGAGGATGCCGGCTACGAAGGGTGGATGCTGGTCGAAGCCGAGCAGGATCCGGCCAAGGCCAACCCGCTCGAGTACGCCATCAAGGCCCGCAAGTTCATCGCCGAAAAGACCGGCCTGTAAAAACAGCCAATGATCCGCCTGCTGCGGCAGGCGGATTTTTTATGTCCGAAAGCGGCGAATGCCGCGGATCGCCTGACCGCAGGGCAGGCAAGTGTGCGCGGCGAACTTCGGAAATATGCCATTTGACCTGTCCCTTTGGCATATTCTATGCTATCCTGTCGGAAGGAACCTGTATTTTTCCAGCCGACCCGAAAGGAGGCCTTCTATGCACGCCATCGAGAAGATCCTGGCGAAAAACGCCGGGAAGAGCCGCGTGGAAACGGGCGAGATCGTCACCGCCAAGGTGGATTTTGCCGAGATCAACGATCTGTACCTGCAGACTGTCTACTCGTTCTACGAGATGGGCGGGGAGAAGGTGTGGGACAGCACCCGGTGCGCCTTCTGCTTTGACCATTACGCCCCCTGTCCGGATATCAAGAGCGCCTCGAACCACCGGGAGATGCGCGAATTTGCCAGAAAGAACAACCTGAAATATCACTTTGACACCAACGCCGGTGTCTGCCACCAGGTGATGGCGGAGGCGGGAGTGATCCTGCCGGGGCAGATCGTCATCGCCACGGACAGCCACACCACCACGCATGGGGCGTTCGGCGCCATGGGCACCGGTGTGGGCGCCACGGACATGGCGACCATCCTGATGACGGGCGAGCTGTGGATGCGCGTGCCGGAGATCGTGGAAATCCGCCTGGAGGGTGAAGCGAAGCCGGGCGTTTTCCCGAAGGACGTGGTGCTGGCAGCGCTGGGGAAAGTCCGCGCGGACGGCGCGGTGTACAAGGCCATCGACTTTACCGGCAGTTACGTGGAGAATCTGAACGTGGCCGGCCGCATGACCATCTGCAACATGGCCGTGGAGATGGGCGCGAAGACCGCCTACATGCAGCCGAATCAGGACGTGCTGGACTACGTGGCCGCCCGCGCGGTGCGCCCGTACGAGGTGGTGGAGACGGATCCGGGCTTTGAATATGCCGCATCCTGGGTGATCAACGTGTCGGAGCTGGGCCCGCAGCTCTCCTGCCCGAGCTCGGTCGAGAACGTCCACCCGCTGGCGGAAGTCACGGCGGACGGGCCCGTCAGGCTGGACCAGGGGTACATCGGGTCGTGCACCGGCGGCCGCACGGAGGACATCGCCGTGGCCGCGAAGATCCTGGCCGGAAAGCACATTGCGCCGTACACGCGCCTGATCATCGTGCCGGCCTCCAAAGACGTGATGACGGAATGCATGGAGAAGGGGTATCTGAAGACCCTCATGGATGCCGGTGCCACGGTGACCACGCCGGGGTGCGGCGCGTGCCTGGGCGCCCACGAGGGGTGCCTGGCCGCGGGCGAAGTCTGCATCACCAGCACCAACCGCAACTTCCCGGGCCGCATGGGCTCCAAGGATGCTCTGATGTACCTGGCCAGCCCCGCCACGGTGGCGGCCAGCCTCATTGACGGCGTGATCACGGACCCGCGCCCGTACCTGGACTGAAAGGAGGGCCGTAATGAATACCAGACTGACCGGACAGATCATCGTGGTGGGCGACAACATCGATACGGACCAGATCTACCCGGGGCGCTTTCTTGCCCTCACGGATCCGAAAGAGATCGGCAGCCATTGCTTAAGCGGTGTGGATGAGAGCATCGCCGCGTCCTTCCCGCAGGGCGGGTTTGTGGTGGGCGGCCGCAACTTCGGGTGCGGCTCCAGCCGTGAGCACGCGCCCATCGCGCTGCTGGCCATGGGTGCCAAAGCCGTGCTGGCGGATTCGTTCGCCCGCATCTTTTTCCGCAATGCCGTAAACTTAGGCCTTTTGCCTGTCGTCTGCAAGGGCATCAAGGACCGTGTGACGGACGGCCAGACGCTCACGCTGGATCTTTTGGCCGGCACCGTGACGGTGGAGGAGACCGGCGAGGTGCTGCCGTGCGAAAAACTGGGCGACCAGGCCATGAAGATCCTGGAAGCCGGCGGCATCAAGCCGCTCATGCGGGCGAGGTTCGGAAAAAACGTATAAGAAAACGTCCGACAGCCTCCCGGCCGCCGTTTCGGTGACCGGGAGGCTTTTCCGACCTGTTGACAGTGATCTTTCTGCCGTGATATAGTAATCCATCATGCCCAGAATGGGCGTATTATAGGAGGTTTTGTCCGTAATGGACCCTGACAGTATTCCACGATCCATTATTCTGATCCTGATCCTGATCGTCGGCGCCGGATTCTTCTCCGGCACGGAGACGGCGTATTCCAATCTCAGCCGCGTGCGGCTCATGTCCTGGTCGGAAGACGGCCGGGCCGGTGCGCGCCGGGCGCTGAAGATCCTGGACGCCTTTGACAAGACGATCATCACTCTTCTGATCGGCAACAACGTGCTGCACGTCATCATCACGGCACTCGCCACGGTCCTGGCCATCCATCTGGCCGGCGCAGTCTACGGACCGGTGCTGTCGACGGTTGTCATCACGCTGCTGGTCTTCATTTTCAGTGAGACCATTCCGAAAAACATCGCCAAGGTGCGCGCCGATGAATGGGCCTGCGCCGTCAGCCTTCCCATGCAGGTGCTGCTGTGGGTGCTGACGCCGGTGGCCTGGCTGTTCATGGGCTTAGGTTTCGTTGTCAAAAAAGTCTTTCGCAGCAAAGACGATGGCCCGACCATGACCGAAGATGAATTCCACACCATGATCGAGACCATCGAGGACGAAGGCGGCCTGGAGGCCGATGAAAGCGCGCTGATCCAGAAGACGGTGGAGTTCACGGACCGCACGGTGCGTGAAGTCCTCACGCCGCGCGTGCACATGGTCGGCCTGAACATCCTGGACGACGATGAGACCAACTTCGGCGTCATCCTGGAGGAAAAGTACAGCCGTCTGCCGGTGTATGAAAAGGACCTGGACCACATCCGCGGCATCCTGAACACCAAGCAGTACCTGCACAGCAAACTGGCCAACCCGGCCGGCTTCCCGGACATTGAAGAACTCATGGCGGAGCCCTACTATATCCGTCCGGATATGGGCCTGCACGAGTTGGTGGAGGAGATGCGCAGCCGCAAGATGCACATCGCCATCGTCCAGGACGAGTGGGGCGGCACGGAAGGCATGGTCACGCTGGAAGACCTGCTGGAAGAACTGGTGGGCGATATCTGGGATGAAGACGAGGAGGCAGAGAAAGAAGAAGCGGTGAAAGAAGAAGCGGAGGAGGTGAGCGGATCATGACAAACGGTCTGGTACTCCTGGTCATCCTTTTATTCATGTGCTCGGCCTTCTTCTCCGGTTCCGAGATCGCCTACGCGTCGGCCAGCAAGCCCCGCCTGGAAAACGAGGCGGCGGCGGGGGACAAGCGCGCCACCCGCGCCCTGCGCATCACCGAAAACTACGTGAGGGCCATCTCCACCATCCTGGTGGGCAACAACCTGGTGAACATCGCGTCCACCTCCGTGCTGACGCTTCTGTGCGTGAACCACTGGTTCCCGGGCAACCCCAACAACACGCTGTTCGCCGAGATCATCGCCACGGTGGGCCTGCTGGTGTTCGGTGAGATCCTTCCCAAAATCCTCTGCGCGGAGCACGCCAACAAGCTGGTGCTCTCGTTCTCCGGTCTGCTGACGTTTGCCATGGCGGTGTTTAAGCCCATCGTGGCCGTGGTGTCCGCCTTCGTGGAGAAGATCTCGGTCCTGTGGACGCCCGCGGACGGCGAGCAGGTGATGACGGACGAGGAGATCTCCCTGGTGGTGGACAGCATTCAGGAGGAGGGCGTGTTCACGGAGGCCGAAGGCGAGCTGATCAAATCCGCCATCGAGTTCGGCGACGTGACGGCGCATGACATCCTGATCCCGCGCGTGGACGTGGCGGCCTACGACATCGACACGCCGTTAGCTGACCTTCTGGCGCAGGAGGATGTACTGACGTACTCCCGCATCCCGGTCTACCGCGAGAGCATCGACCACATCATCGGGATCCTGCCCATGAAGCAGGTGGTCAAGGCGGTGCTGACGGCGGGCTCGGCGGAGGCCGTGAACGTGGAGGAGATGCTCATCGAGCCGCTCTTCGTGCACATGACCAAGAACATCAACGAGATCCTCAAGGAATTCCGCGAGACCAAGACCAACATGGCCGTGGTGCTGGACGAGTACGGCGGGACCATGGGCGTGCTGACCATCGAGGACATCCTCGAAGAGATCGTCGGCGAGATCTACGACGAGACCGACGAAGAGGAAGAAGAGGACGTCCAAGAGGTGAAGGAAGGCATCTTCCTGCTGGACGGCGGCATGAACATCTACGACGTGTTCGATGAGATTGGCTACGAGCCGAAGGATTTCGAGAGCGAGTACACGACCCTGAGCGGCTGGATCACGGAGCTTCTCGACCACTTCCCGGAGGAAGGCGATACGTTCTCCTACGAGCGCATCTCCGGCACGGTGAAAGCCGTCGACGGGCCTCTCGTGGAACAGGCCGAGATCCGGGTGGCCGGCGAGGAAGAAGAAAAAGAGCAGGAAAACCTGCTGTAATGTGCAGAATACCGGCGCAGCCCTTTTTGGGTTGCGCCGTTTTTTTCGGGGTGATACACTGTCTTCCGTGAATACCATTTTGATTGATACGCAACAAAACAACGATACCGTCTGGCTGGCGGAGGCGGCAGGGATCCTGCGCTCCGGCGGCCTGGTGGCGTTTCCCACGGAGACCGTCTACGGCCTGGGCGGCAACGCCCTGGACCCGGAGGCGGCCAAAAAGATCTACGCGGCCAAGGGACGTCCGTCGGACAATCCGCTGATCCTGCACATCGCGGACATGGAGGCGCTCTCCGGCATCGCGAAGGAGATCCCGCCCATGGCGGAGAAACTGGCGGATGCCTTCTGGCCCGGGCCTATGACCATGGTCTTTGAGAAGCGCCCGGAGGTGCCGGACGCCACCACCGGGGGACTGCCCACGGCGGCGGTGCGCATGCCCGCCCACCCGACGGCGCTGGCGCTCATCCGCGCGGCCGGCCTGCCCATCGCGGCACCCTCGGCGAACCTGTCCGGAAGACCGTCCCCGACGACGGCCGCCCACGTGTGGGAAGACCTGCATGACCGCATCCCCATGATCCTGGATGGCGGGCCCTGCGGCATCGGCCTGGAGTCCACCGTGGTGGACGTGACGGGCGAGGTGCCCGTGATCCTGCGGCCCGGGTACGTGACGCGAGAGATGATCGCGGAGGTCTGCGGCGCTTGCGCGGTGGACCCGGCGGTGGAGCACCCCACGGAAGGCATGCGCCCGAAGGCGCCCGGCATGAAATACCGCCATTACGCGCCGAAAGCGCCGCTGACGCTGGTGGAAGGGGAGGCGAAAGCCGCCGCGGAGAAGATCGCCAGTCTGGCGGCGGAGGCCGCCGGAAAAGGCCTGCGCGTGGGCATTCTTGGGACGGAGGAGACCGCCGCGCTGTACCGGGAACTTCTTCCGGAAGCGGTAAAAGACCGCATCCGCGTGCAGGTGATCGGCAGCCGCAAGGACCCTTCCTCGGTGGCCCGGAATCTGTTTGCGGCGCTGCGCGCGTTCGATGAGACCGGCGAGGAGGAACTCTTCGGCGAGACCTTCCCCACGGACCATCTGGGATTCGCGGTGATGAACCGCCTGGAAAAGGCGGCGGGACATAAAAAAATACAGGCATGAGGAGGAACAGATATGATCGCTCTCGGCTGTGACCACGGCGGATACGCCCTGATGCAGGACATCAAAAAACTCCTGGACAAAAAGGGGCTGGAATACCACGATTACGGCACGTATTCGGAGGCGTCCTGCGATTATCCGGAGTTTGCCAAAAAGGTGGCGGAGGCTATCCTTTCGGGCGATGCCGAGCGCGGCATCCTGATCTGCGGCACCGGCATCGGCATCTCCATCGCGGCCAACCGGTATCCTGGCATCCGCGCGGCGCTGTGCACGGACTGCTTCATGGCGGAGGCCACGAGACTGCACAACGATGCCAACATCCTGTGCATGGGCGGGCGCGTGGTGGGCCCGGGCCTGGCTGAGAAGATCACGGAGACGTTCCTGGAGACGCCGTTCTCGGGGGATGAGCGGCACGCCAGAAGGATCGGGAAGATCGAGAGATAACCGTCACCGGACCGTTGGTCCGGTGCCACCTTCCCCCACAGGGGGAAGGCTTTGCAGGAGGCAATGATGGATAAACGAGCTGACTACATCAGTTGGGATGAGTATTTCATGGGCGTGGCCATGCTCTCGGCCCAGCGCTCCAAAGATCCCAACTCGCAGGTGGGGTGCTGCATCGTCAGTCCCACCAACCGCATCCTCTCCATGGGCTACAACGGCTTTCCCAACGGCTGCGAGGACGATGAGTTCCCGTGGGGCAAGACCGCGGAGGATCCGTATGACAACAAGTACGCCTACGTGGCGCACTCGGAGCTGAACGCCATCCTGAATTACCGTGGCGGGTCGCTCGAGGGGAGCAAGCTCTACGTCACGCTCTTCCCGTGCAATGAGTGCACCAAGGCGCTCATTCAGGCGGGCATCCGCGAAGTCATCTACGCCGATGACAAGTACGCCGACACCCCGTCCGTGCGCGCCGCCAAGCGCATGATGAAGGCGGCCGGCATCGTGTACAAGCCGTATACGCCTACGGGACGGCCCATTAAGATTACGGTGTGATGCTCCATTGACAGAACCCCCGAAAGCCTTTATGATGAGGCGGTTTCGGGGGTTCTGTCATGAAAGAAAAGAAGACAGTCGATATCCGTTATGAACTGCGCCGCACGGCCATGACGGTCGTCGGGGTGCTCATGTGCTCGTTCTCCATTGCCGTGTTCATGCACTCGGCGTTCGGCCTGGATCCGTTCCAGTGCCTCTCGCAGGGCGTGTACACGGTGTTTTCGGAGAAGATCTCGTTCGGCAATTACTACATCATCTGGAGTCTGCTGCTTCTGATCGCAGATTTCTTCCTGGACCGCAGCCAGATCGGCGTGGCCACGTTCGCTCACCTGTTCCTGACGGGCTATGTGGTGGACGCCTCCAAGGCGTTGCTGGAGGGCTGGTTTCCGGCGCCCACCCTCGCGCTGCGCGTGGGGATGCTTCTGGTGGGCATCGTGGTGGTCTGCATCGGCGCGGGCTTCTATTTTGAGAGCGCGCAGGGCGTGTCGGTCTACGACGCCGTGGCCAACGGCCTGACAAACCGTGGATTATCCCTCGGCGGAAAGAAAGTGCCGTTCAAGTTCATCCGCATCGCCACGGATGTGATCTGCGTGGCGGCCGGCATGGCCTTCGGGCTGATGCCGGGCATCGGGACGGTCATCGCGGCGTTTTTTATGGGCCCGCTGATCGACTGGTGCAAGAAGCACCTGGCGGCGCCGCTGCTGGGGAAGCAGTCACCCGCCGTGTCATCCTGAGCGAGGGGCATCGCCCCTAGCCGAAGGATCCCCCTTCCGTGTGGGATTCCTCGCTTCGCTCGGAATGACAGGTAGTGTGTCATCCTGAGCGAGGGGCATCGCCCCGAGTCGAAGGATCCCCCGTTCCTTACGTTGACGATCCGCCTGAATATCCCAGCCGGGCAGAGATCTCACCGGCCGTCTTGCGGCAGGCCGGCAGCAGTTCGGTGAGCATCCGCTCCTCGCTCATCACGTCGGAGTGGTCAAACGCCGAGATGGCGCCGCAGATCTGCCCGGTGTAGTCGCGGATGGGCACCGAGAGGCACTTGTGGCCTTCCTCACACTCCTCGTTGTCAATGGCATAGCCGTTTTCCCGGATCTTCGCAAGCTCCTTGCGGAGGTCTTTTTTGTTGGTGATGGTGTTGGCCGTGAGCTTTGGCAGGCCTTTTTCCGTGATGATCCGCTCCACCGCCGCATCCGTGTGGGCGGAGAGCAGCAGCTTCCCGGACGAAGTGGAGTGGAGTGGCGCGTCCTTGCCGATGCGCAGCAGCGTGTCCAGGGAGTTGCCCGGGTTGAAGGCGATGTCCACGTAAAACACCGCACTGCCGCGCTCGGTGGCGAAGAGCGCCCCCACATTCTGCTGTTCGGAGAGATCGTTTAAGAACGGCCCCACGAGGCTGCGGAGGTTCAGGTCGCTCTCCAGGTTGTGCCCGATGCGGCAGATGCGCCAGGTCAGCGCGTATCCGCCCGTCACCCTATCCTGGTAGGCGTACCCCTCGCCCACCAGGGCGGAAAGATACCGCAGGAGCGTGGGCTGGGTGAGCGACAGGTCTTTGGCGATGTCGGTCAGCCGGGCCGGGGCGCGCTTTTCGGAGAGATATTCGAGAATGGTCAGCAGCCGGAGCGACGACAGGCTCTGGTGCTTGGAATCGGGCTGCTTCATGGGGGTACCTCCGTGGAACCGGCGAATCAGAGGGGTCAGGCCCTTCTGACTCACCGGTCAGATCCATCATACCGCATCTTCTCACGATTTGCAAAAGAAAATTACGATTATCGTAACGCCGCTTTCATTGACAAAATATCCTGTTCTCTCTATCATGGAGGTAAGCAAAGAACCGGATATGATCCGGCGAAAGGAGATTCACCATGGCAGAAGTCAAGAGAATGGGTTACTGCGTGGACGGCGAGTGGAAGATGTCCACGACCGACAAGTACATGGAGGTGACGGATTCCTCCACCGGCGAGGTGATCGCTGAAGTCCCCTGCTGCACTCCGGACGAAGTGAGAAGCGCCATCGAGTCCGCCGACAAGGCGTTCAAAGACTGGTCCCGCCTGTCCGTCGGCAAGCGTGTCCAGTACATGTTCAAGTGGCGCGACATCCTGTACGCCCACAAGGAAGAGCTGGCCGTGCTGTGCGCCAAGGAGCTGGGCAAGAACATCAAGGAAGCCCGCGGCGATGTCCAGAAGGCCATCG